>BJGJ01000051.1 GCA_014190435.1 Methylocystaceae bacterium
TAATCTTAAGCATTCAGGTGCTTGGTGGGTTGGGTCAGAATGCTTCTCGATCTCGACATAGTAGTCGAAGTCAAACAACACATATATGAGATGCCAACAAGGACATAAGCTGATATCAGCTTACTCACAAATCTTATATTTTTTGATCTTCTTTGTATAGTCTTTGTAAGATGTATTTTACATCTGATACAACATATATGTTTGATGCTAGTCTTTAAACATAAGAAAGCAGAGCCGAGTAAACTCGGTTCTGCTCTTGGTTTATTTCTAGCTCAAAACCACGACAGTCGTTTTTTCTTTGGAGAGACAACTACAATTACTGTTTGGGCATCGTTATTGATCTCGCCCATTTGTACTAGTCTTTGAATTTGAGTATCTACTTTACCAAGTAGCTTACCCTTTCCCTTGCGCAGAGAACGCACTGATTTTCTACTCTGCTTACCTATGTCAATAATTAAGGGGCTATTATCTATTTTGTTGTCTGCAACAGCTATATTTTTTGTTTGATCCATTTTGAAGCTCCAATTCCTATCTATTTAGACTTATAGCATTAGCGGAGCCTCAGGACCTTAGCTGATTTAAGTCCGGCGCGCATAACGTTGTAATGGATGTCGCGCATCCATCCATTTCGTTTCTTTTTTGATGATTTTTCATGGCGTTCTAAATAAGCATTGGCGAAGACCTTCTGGCCGCGAACATTCCTTCGCAGAGCTTTTTCGAGAGGACGAAGGGCTTTGCTGCCACGTCGACGCTTGCGACCTTCTTTGAACACGACAAGTCTCGAGTCCGAGTTGTCGATGCCGCGTTGAACGCGAATAATTCTTTTTACGCCCTTAAGCATTACATCGCTTACCATATGCTACCTCTCTGGGAATGCAAGAGTGTTGTGATCTTGGTTTATCTGTATACGTCCGGCAAAATTTCATACAGGGGATCTAGACTAACTTTTAACCAGGCTATTAAGACATTTAATAATTCTTTTATCGGTATGTCTACTTCCAGACAACTTAATTATTCATGATTTAAAGATTTTTCTCTACCAAATACAATAATCAAGACTTTTTATTAGTTTTAAATAGAACTCTTCTATGGGCAAGACGTGGTAGTATTCTTGGCTTGTGACTTGGAAAATTGATAATGCTCTTTAACTCTGTGCATTTTTCCTAGTCGAGCAAATTATATATCTATTTTGTTGTTTTGTTTGAATAGCTGCCTAACTCGTACACAAAAACCATAACGGCTTCTCCGAGCTTAATGTATACAAAATAAAGGTATAAGATTCTTGAAGCATTTATTTATCTAATTCTACGGCGGCAAAATTGACTTTCATTTTACGCGCCCAGAATGAAAGAATGAATGAGATGATAGAAAAAGTTATAAACATTGGTATGGAAAATTCAGGTATGCTATCAACCAAGTCGTAAGCTATTGGTATATGACTTAAGGCCCCATCGATTATGACGCTGTGGCGAGTGCCGAGCGCAAGCACAAAAGCTAAACCTATCAAAAAAAGTAAGATGGAAATAAGTCCAAATAGACTAGCGGCAAAACTACTCGCTTTGCCAGGGCCCATTGAATATGTCAAAGCTTGGCGGCGCATTAAAGGTGCTTGCAGAACACTATATGACGCCTGCGCATCAACGGCATCTGCCATGCCTTTGTGCATACGTTTGGTGATATTATTTGGATGATTTTCTCGCTTTTGGGCAGCCTTAAAATAGCGCTTCATCAGATCAATATAATTAACGTCGTTGATCAATTCTTTCAACGAAGCATCTAATGTGCTCCATGTGCGAGTAACTCTCAGGAGTGTCCAGCTTGCGGGAATGCCGTATGCATACATAACACGCGCAGCATCTTGACTTGCAGCAGTCATCGACTTTTCCTTAAAAGATAGTCCTTTCAGGCGCGCCTGAGACATCCATTTCCGGTAGCATATAACAAGATCGCGTCGTAATGCATCAAGATTAACCGCTGGAATCTCAGGGCACAGCCGCAATCCCAGATCCACGGCCTGTCCTAAATCTCCAGAAACCATTACCTTTTGGCTTAATTTGTATAAAGTTAGGAACTCATAGTCGAGTTGCCCAATCGTTCCAAGATCGATTAATGCTAAACGATTATTGCGCAATAACATGATATTGCCTGGATGTAGGTCGGCGTGAAATAAATTGTCTTCAAGAAGCTGACGCATGGCAGTTCCATATAACCTGCGTCCAACTTTTTCCGGATCAATATTGTTCTTGTATAGCCAATCTTGGACTAGATTAGGGGATTGCTTTTTGGCCTCGAGAAAGTCCGACATTAGGACACCATGCAAAAACTCCATTACAAGTATTCTGCGAGTCGAAAGTTTCTGATGAACGTAGGGAACGTAGATACAATGCTTTTTTAATGACTTACGCATGCGCCGATTGTTATCTGCTTCATATCGGAAGTCCACTTCCTCCCGCATCATGAATTTTAATTCTTCAAGGCCATCCTTCCATCGGACAGGTTCCATAATTTTGAATCTGTCAAGCCAGGTAATAACCCGACGAAAGACCTGCATATCTACTTCAAACAAGTTATCTACATCTGGACGCTGAACTTTAATGGCGACTTCTGAGCCATCTGCTAATACTCCTCGATGAACCTGGCAGATAGAGGCAGCAGCAATGGGTATGTCATCAAAACTCTGAAATACCTCTCCAATAGACTTTCCAAGCTCTTTTTCGATTATTCTGCGAGCAATCTGAACCGGGAAACCAACAGCGCGATGTTGAAGTTTAGATAGCTCGTCACAAAATTCTATTGGGAACGCATCATTACGTAATGATATAAGTTGCCCAACTTTGATCCAGATCCCTCCAAATCTCTCAAGCAACGAGCGGGCGCGGACACCTGCTGCAGTTGCATCAAAGTCGGTTTTTTTGCTTTCTTTGTTAAACCAAACAACAAAACGTAGGAGTTGCCAAAGCACCTCTCTTTCTCGCCCATTTTTTACTTCTAGATTCTGTTGAATGAGTAGAAGTTCTTTACGATACAAGGATTTAACGAGGGGGCTGGGTACTAACTTCTTCTTGAGTCGCCGTGACCGAGGCTTCTTTTGAATGAGCGATATCAGGCGGGGCTCAGATGGAGATGCTGAGGGTATCGCACTCGTTATCATTCAAGGGCATCTTACTAGGTTTGCTGAGGAGCAGTGAGAGATTGTCGGCTCTTTTTGGAGGGTAGATTTCATATAGTCAATTGTATTCTTATATATTTTTTTAATAGGAAGATGTCTCCTAATAATGTTATGTTAAAAATTACGACAATGAAGCAAGTCATGGTTAGGTAATTGAATGCCATTGACGATAACTTTAGCGCATGACAAGGGTCTGTGTTTTTTCAATCCACTATCTCAGAATACTTAATGAGAGTTAACGCGATGCAAATAGGACCATTCGGCCTGTTGGCGATAAAAATATTTTTTATTTTTTTTGTGGGTACTTCGAGTTTGTTTTTTTATAAAGCGAAAGCAGAAGAATCTGACAAGCAATGGACCATCCTAACTGGACCTGAATTGGGGGATGATTTCCCGGCTGCGGTAGCTGTCAGAGTAATTCTTGAGAAAACAGGAGCTATCACCCCAGGTAGTCTGAGGGTTATTTCTGGGAGAGGCTCAATTGATGGTATTAATAATATACGAGCTGGCCGCAATGATCTCGCAATAGTATCTGAGGATGTTGCCTATAGAGCTCTAATTGGTAAAGAACCCTTCTCGTCAGAAGGTCCGTTCAGTGAACTGCGTGTCATCGCAATGCTGCACGAGGAGGCTTTAACCCTAGTGGCTACGAAAGGAGATGGCATTCGCCAGCTGAGTGATATTGCCGGTAGACGCGTCTACCTTGGCCCGGAAGGATCCTCTTGGAGAATAGCTGCTCAGAGGGTCGTTGAAACACTTGATCCTGAAAATAAACCAGAAATTGTTGAAATTAAAGCTGCTGCAACGGTCGTGGATGCTTTGTGTAGTGGCGAAATAGACGCTGCTTTTGCGTTATTGTTTCATCCTAGTCCCGTTTTGAGTAATGTTATGAATCGTTGTTTTACGCGTCTCATTCCACTACGGCTGCATAATTTAACTAAAACTATCAGACCAACCACTTTGGCTGCAGGTCTTTATCCGCATCAAAAATCAATTGTAGCTGCACTCGGGGAGCGCTTCGCAATAGTTTCTCGGTCGGACTTTCCTGACTCAATGGTCATCAAAATTTTAACAGCGATTAATACTCATCGCAGTCAATTTTGCTATCTTCATCCCGTTTTAATTGGCCTTCTCAATCAATCTATAAGGCCAGAGGACGGTATAATTCCTGTGCACCCCGCTGCAGCTAAATTTTTTGCGTCTGTGGGGGAAACTATACCTAAATAGCTAGATTAGGAGCTTGGTGCGATCTTTTAAGATACTCTAGCTTCTCTAGCGTCATGTTGGATTGATGAGCTTGGCAGTCCAGATAGCTAAAGTAGCTTTATTTATCTGCTAGTGATTGGTCGATAAGAATATTGGTGATGTTGTTTGGAATCAAAACGTCTTACCTAAAAGCATTTTTCAGGTGGTGAGAGGTGCAATTTCATTCTTATTCACAAGGTCGGTCAATTTAATTCAAATTAGACCTAGATTACGTTGCAAAGCTTCATTAAATATCTAGAATGTTTAAGAAATTATAGTTGTAGACAAATGAGGCTTGGCAATGGCGCTTGCCGCTACTTTTCTGTAGAAAATTATAAAATTACCAATAGGTGTAGTTTACAATTAGTAGTATATGCCAGCATGGCCCTTTGTTCCTGTGAGGTGGGCCCAGATTATATTTCTCCCTCAACTCCAGAAAATGCAGGCTATAGCTCTAAGATTCCTTATTCTCATGATTCAAAAAGTCTAGTCCCTGGCGACAGGGAGCAGATGTTTGAGCAGGCGCGTGATGTGCCGGGGCAGTGGTGGGAACTTTTTCACTCAAGGCAAATAAGCGCATTTGTTAAAGAGGCAATTGAGAACCACCCGGATATTGCAGCGGCAGAGTTTGCACTGCGACAAGCTAGAGAAGTATTGGCGGCAGATGAAACACAATTCTTGCCGCAGTTCAGGCCAGCATATGGAGCCAATCCAAGAAATGCATTTTCGATAAATCCAACTTCATTCTCTGGTCCGAGTAACACTTACCTTTACCGATTCTACACAGGAACTGTTAGCGTAGGTTACTCTCCTGATATATATGGTCGTGTAAGACGAACTATCGAGTCGGATCAGGCGAGTGTCGATTATCAGAAATATCAGCTTGAGGCCGCACATCTCTCACTTACTGCTAATGTTGTCGGCGCAGTAATCCGGGATGCCCAGCTAGCTGGCGAGATCGCTCTGACTAATGAGTTAATTGATATTTGTCGAAAAAAACTTGCGCTCGCAGAAAAGCGCTTTAAACTTGGGGCCATCGACCAGGGAGATGTGCTCGGACAGCAAACATTTCTTGCACAAACTGAGGCGACGCTGCCTCCTCTTGAAAAATCTCGTGCTCAGAATCGTAATGCACTGATGTCTTATCTTGGTCGCTTTCCAAACCAAGATACTGGTGAGA
This sequence comes from Methylocystaceae bacterium, assembly GCA_014190435.1. Taxonomy (GTDB): domain Bacteria; phylum Pseudomonadota; class Alphaproteobacteria; order Rhizobiales; family Beijerinckiaceae; genus Methylocystis. The sequence goes on from BJGJ01000051.1 coordinate 5,595, forward strand.
GCGTCAGCTTAGATAGTCTAAGACTCCCAGCTAAATTGCCGTTGAGTTTACCTTCTAAACTGGTGCGTCAAAGGCCAGATATTATGTCGGCCGAGAGCCGGTTGCATGAAGCAAGTGCTGCTATCGGCATTGCAACAGCAAATATGTTGCCGCAAATTACATTAGCGCCCAACATTGGTTTATACGATTTTGCATTCGCGGGACTATACGCATTTAAGGGAGTTTTATGGGGGCTGGGTGGACAGACGTCAGGATCGATCTTTGATGGTGGCGGAGGATTTCAGCAGCGTGAGGCGGCTATTTCTGCATATCAGCAGGAAACTGAAAAATATAAGTCCGTTGTAATTAACGCTTTCAAAGATGTCTCAAATTCGCTGCGCGCCATAGAAAGCGATGCAAAATTGTTGCGCACTCAAGAAATTTCAGAAAAGGTTGCAAAAGACAACTTTAAGATTGTTGAGGTTCAGTATAACTCGGGATCTAAGAATTTGGCAGATCTCCTTAGCGCGGGTCTTTCACTTTTTCGTGCACGTTTGGATCGCTTGCGAGCTCAGAGCGATCGTTATTCTGACACTGTTGCGCTAGTTACCGCACTTGGTGGTGGATGGTGGAACCGGGTAGATGAGACTCCACGGACGACACCAACATTAACTGACCCGATTGGCTCATCTCCTGTCGCAGCGGCTGTGCGCGCGCAGATGGGTCTAGGTCCAGACCGTCCAAAATAACTAAAATGTTCTATAGGTAAAAGCCTTACCAATGTATACATTGGCGAAGATAGAAAGCCGTGATTGTCTGGTGCTATGCTAATCCTCATAAACATTAAACGTTAGATAATCTTGCATTACAGCGATGATGTTAAATGAACTGATACCAAAGAGCTTATGAATATTTTATCAAATATACCGCGGCCAAACCTCAGTTCCCCGCTTGCACGTCGCATGCTGTTAATGCTTGCGGTTATGGGTTCTATATTTCTATTGCTTTGTGGTTATATTTGGCTGCGGTCTGTCATGATCAAGCGTTATTTAGCCGCCTCTGATAATCCAATACAAACTGTTTCAGTTAGCACTGCTGTCGTTACAGAGTGGAAGCCGCGCATCAAAGCCATAGGAACATTAAAAGCTGCAAATGGCGCTGATCTAGCGCTGGAAACTTCCGGTATTGTTGAAAAGTTGTATTTTAAATCTGGAGAAGATGTTGCGATTGGTCAGGTATTGTTGGAGTTAAATAAAGGTATGGATCTTGCTCAGCTAGAGTCATTTAATGCTGCCGTAGAGCTTGCCGAGCAGACATATCGACGCGATGCCGCCCAATTGAAGCTACATGCAGTTAGCCAAGCAACAGTTGACTCAGATCTCTCAAATCTAAAGAAATCTCGTGCCCAGGTGTCACAACAGGAAGCTATTCTATCTCAGAAAATATTACGTGCCCCGTTCGCGGGGCGTCTGGGCATTAGTAAGGTTGATTTAGGCCAGTATCTTGGCCAGGGGTCTGTAATTGTGACTCTTCAACAACTTGATCCAATTTATATTGACTTCGTTGTGCCTCAAAAAGTCGTCTCACGAGTCAAGAGTGGTCAAGAAATAGAAATTCAGGTTGATGCATTCCCATCAAAATCATTTAAAGGTGTAATTACGGCTATAAGTTCCAAGGTTGATACGTCAAGTCGTAATATAGAAGTAAGGGCGAGCGTAGCTAATCCTGAGCATAACCTGCTGCCTGGCATGTTTGCCCAAATTGAAATAGAAGCCGGTTCCTCTGAGCGTTTTGTTACATTGCCGCAAACAGCTATAGTTTACGAGCCTTATGGCAATTCAGTTTATATTATAGAAAAAGATTCTGCAGACAAAAAAACATCCCAATCGACAGGATTTACTGCTCGGCAGAGTTTTGTGCAACTTGGAAATGTGCGCGGTGATCAGGTGGCTGTGCAGAAAGGTGTGTCACCTGGCGTTCTTGTCGTTGTTGCTGGTCAATTAAAGTTACGAAATGGTACCGCAGTGAAGATTGAAAACAAAATCCAGCTTCCGAATGATCCTACTCCTACTCTCCATGATAAGTGAGCGGAGTATGCAAGAATGAATATCACTGAAATCTTTATACGAAGGCCAGTTCTTGCCGTCGTCATAAGTCTACTGATATTCATGTTTGGCTTGCGCTCAATCAGCGAACTCTCGATCCTACAATATCCTCGTACGCAAAATGCTGTTATCACTGTTACAACTTCATATTATGGAGCTAGTCCTTCTACGATTGCTGGATCAGTGACAACGCCCCTTGAGAATGCGATTGGGCAGGCGGGAGGCATAGACTATATGACCTCCTCTAGTATCCTCGGCTCGAGCATAATAACTTGTAACTTATTACTTAATTACGACTCCGGCCGTGCTCTTGCTGAAATCAATACCAAGATTAATTCCGTATTCAGCCAATTACCAAGTGGTGTATTGCAACCGGCTATTGATATCAAAATTGGCCAGACTGTTGATGCGATGTATTTGGCCTTTGGGAGTAAGGTTCTCTCACCAAGCGAGCTAACTGACTATATAGTACGTATTGTACAACCAAAATTACAATCTTTGCCTGGGGTACAGACAGCTGAACTAATAGGTGGAAAAACCTTCGCAATACGTGTTTGGCTTGATCCAGAAAAATTAGCGTCTTTTGGCCTGACGGCCAGTGAAGTATCTACAGCACTGAAAGACAATGATTACATCTCTGGTCTTGGATCTACTAAGGGGCAGATGATCCAGGTTAACCTATCTGCCACTACGGAACTAAAATCTTTAGAAGAGTTTCGTGATCTGATTGTGAAGCGTTCTGGTGCCGCAAATGTGAAGTTGCGGGATATAGCAAATGTCACCTTAGGCTCAGATGATTACGAGTCTTATGCAAGCTTTAATGGAAAGCAGGGTGTTTACATAGGCATAAAAGTTGCCCCTTCGGCCAACCTTATTAATGTTGCAGAATCTATACACAAGGTGTTTCCACAAATTAAAAGTGATTTACCTCCAGGTATTGAAAGCGATATTCTTTTTGACTCAACAGAATTCGTTCAAGATTCAATCAGGGAAGTAAAATATACGCTTATCGAGGCTATATTAATTGTAACTATAGTTGTATTTGCATTTCTAGGATCGTGGCGTGATGCTATCATTCCAATGATTGCCGTGCCACTTTCACTTATTGGTACTTTTACAATTCTTCTTGTTCTTGGATTCTCAATTAATTTATTAACTTTATTAGCGCTCGTTCTTGCCATTGGGCTAGTTGTAGACGATGCCATCATTATAGTCGAAAATGTTAACCGCCATCTCGCTGAGGGTTCAACCCCAATAGATGCTGCTATAATGTCTGCCCGAGAGCTAGCTGGTCCGATCATTGCTATGACGGTTGTGCTAATTTCTGCTTATGTTCCCGTAGGTTTCCAGGGTGGGCTTACTGGCGCTCTCTTCATCGAATTTGCATTTACACTCGCCGGAGCGGTTACAATTTCCGCCATTATAGCGCTGACTCTATCCCCAATGTGCTGCGCGAAGATCCTAAAGCCAGTAAAAAAAGGAACAAATACATTCGAGGATCGTGCCGTTCAATTTGTGGATCGATGCGCAGACTGGCTAACGACGCGCTACCGTGCTGTACTTGCTGACTCATTAAAGTATACTCCGGTAACGCTTGTATTTGGCGCGTTGATTTTGACAAGTATTTATTGGCTTTATTCTAATTCAAAGAGTGAATTGGCGCCAATAGAAGATCAGAATCTAGTTCTTGTTTCTGCGGTATCATCGCCAGACGCTACTTTAGATCAGAAACTACTCTATGGTGGTGAGATTGCTAAGATACTGAACTCCATGCCGCAAACACGCAGTCTATTCCAGATATATCAAAGTGGGCAGGATATAACCGGCGTAGTGTTTTCATCTCCAGGTAAGCGCAAGGAGAGCGCTAATGAGCTTCAGGCAATCATCACTAGTAAACTTTCAGATATTAGTGGCCAAAAGCTTGTAGCTTTTCAAATGCCGCCCCTTCCAGGTGCACAGGGCTTACCCATCCAGTTTGTCGTGCAAACAACTGAGAATTTCAATAAATTGAATCTCATTGCTAAAGACATTCTCTCAGAGGCAATAAAGACAGGTCGTTTTATATATCTAGATACAGATCTTAAAATTGATCAGCCGCAGACCACATTTGTTCTCGATCGCGAGAAAAGTGCGCAGTTGGGGCTCACTATGAAAGATATAGGAGGAAATCTTACTTCTGGATTATCTGGAGGTTATGTGAATTTTTTTAGTCTTGATGGACGATCTTACAAAGTAATTCCCCAGCTGGCGCAGAGTTTTCGTCTTAATCCTGATCAGCTTTTGGACAGCTATCTCAGGACGGAAGCTGGTAATTTAGTGCCAGTCTCTGCAGTTGCTACTATTGAAAATACGGTAGTGGCACAGTCTCTCAATCACTTTCAGCAGCTGAATTCAGTAACATTCCAAGGTGTGGCATCACCGGGTGTTATTGACAGTGAGGCACTAGATACATTGAAAACTATAGCAGAAAAGTTTCTGCCCTCTGGTTATGCAATCGATTATTCTGGTCAGTCACGTCAATTCATACAGGAAACGTCAGGGTTTATTTATACCTTTGGGTTTGCGTTCATTATAGTTTTCCTTGCTCTTGCTGCTTTATTTGAAAGTTTCCGTGATCCTTTAATTGTTCTAGTTTCTGTACCTATGTCGATTGCAGGTGCTATGGTATTCATAATGCTTGGTTTTGGTGGCGTGAGTAACAACATCTACACACAGGTTGGGCTCGTGACGCTGATGGGACTTATCAGTAAGCACGGAATACTTATCGTTGAGTTTGCTAATGAAGAGCGTCGCAAGGGAGCGTCTAAACTAGATGCAATCTTAGATGCGGCCTCTATCCGGCTGCGGCCGATACTTATGACAACCGCCGCTATGGTGCTAGGCGTGCTGCCGCTCTTAATAGCTGGGGGTGCTGGAGCAGCATCTCGTTTCAATATTGGTGTTGTTATTGTATCTGGGCTTTCCATTGGAACGCTGTTTACTCTCTTTGTGCTCCCCGCTGTATACTTACACATTGCAGAAGATCATAAAGAAAATTCAAATGGTACGGCTGCTACAGCCGAAATATAAGCATAAAAAATTAGAAGCTTGCTCCTCTATTCTATAACTTATTTTTTTAATTATGCTCTGATCTTGGAAATAAATTATCGAAACGAACAAACTTAGTGCGCGTTCTTAGCCATAGCTTTCTGCAGGCTGATGGGCCTCAAATCTAGCCAATTTGCATCAACATAGGCAGAGCATTCGGCTTTGGTTCCGGTTGGGCCAACTTCTCTCCATCCATCGGGGGCTTTTTGGCCGGCTGGCCAAATGGAATATTGTCCCTCGTCATTAATGAGGACTTTGTGGACGTCGCCATCAATCGTGTAGTCATCGAGACGCTTTTCCGTCGCCATTTTCTGCTCCGTTTGTAGCCAGATGCTGCCAGAAACCACACATATTTTTAGACAAAGTTTATGCGCAATTAGCAGTATAAAAGGCGGAGAGCAAGTGTACCATTGAACCGGTTTAATTTAGCGTCTAAAGGCGGCGCAAAAGAATAGTTTTAACCAGAATACTATCAAACACAAGGTCGGTTTGTTAAATCTCGCGGCAGAACTTGGTAATGTCTCTCGTGCCTGTAAGGTGATGGGTTTTTCCAGAGATACCTTTTATCGATATCAAACTGCCAT
>BJGJ01000052.1 GCA_014190435.1 Methylocystaceae bacterium
GAAGACGCTAATGCACAAGGTAATGCAATCGAACAAGAAGCTATTTCCTCTTATCATAAAATTGTTCCGATATCGGTTGATCAAAAAGTTATTGCCCATTTATGCTTGAATTAATTGAAATTATTTTTGAAAAATATAACATTGATCCTGTCCAAAAGACTGCATATGACAAACCACTATGTGGGATGCAAAACTATGCATCTGTTCATCAGGCTCAGTCGTGTCATTACTCCGAGACTAGTTTTATATAGAAGTAACCAACGAATATTAAGCTTATTTATTTAATGATAATTAAGAAGATCAAATTGGGTCTTAGCGCTAGCATTTTAGGATTTAGCACAAATTACATGAAGAAAGAACGAAGATGGCACTAGTGCTCGATAGATTCGCAAAAGGCATAGCGGAATATCATTTTTTAGCCCTACAAAGGACCTTGTAGAAACGAGATGGGTCATTAAAGCTAACATGACATTATCGATGATTTAATAGAAACAAGATAATAAAATATTAGCTGATGGAGCTGTTGCTGCGACGGTTTGTCACGTTTTATGTAATTTAAAAATCTATATTGGAACTACCTACGTATAAACTAGAGTGCGAGCATGTTATTCCAGAGAACTTTTGACATCTGTTCTTTGAATGTAAGTATATGCTCATAAAGACAAACTTTATTGGGTAAAAATTAAGTTGAGGAACACATGACAAAGAAAGATATTAAAGTATCTGCTGAAGCCAGAGAAATTGCTAAAAGCAACCTCGAGCAAGCCCAGCAAACCTATTCCGCCTTCTCTCAAGCGGCTGAACGTATGGCCGAAACAGTTCAGAGCGGACTACCAGAACCCGCCAAAGAAATTAATGGCAGATTATTTTCATATGCAAACAATAATATTAATGAAATATTTGAACTAGCTCAGAAGATTGTTCAAGCCGATAGCATGGAAGAAGTCATGCGGATTCAAAATGCTTATTTTTCCTCTCAGGCAACTAAATTTCAAAAGCAGACAGCAGAACTTGCGTGGTCTTTTCAGCCAAAAAGAAAAGACAAAGAACATCTTTAAATCAAAAATTTAAGACTCATTTTTTTCTACATCAGAATTTATTGATAACACTTAATTCAATGAATTTAGGGAGGTATCATGTTCAGTAGCGCATTATAATAATGAAAAGTATTTTCTGGGTTCTTTTTCAAACTATTGGGCTTCTTTCTGAGATATATTTTTGGCTCAAAAAAAGAATGCTGATTCCTGACGAAGTCGCCCACTAAAACGAAATGATGCCGCCCACCATAACGAGATAATCTTGCCCGGGTTCGTTAGGTGGTTATGGGTCAATTCACTGGTCAGTTTAAGTCGCTTTTTGCTCAACCCAAGGAGCGAATGATGCTAGCGGAGCGGGTAAAGATGTGCCATGCGCGTGATATTTTTCAACTGAAGTTTTCTGGTGTTGCAACGCAACCGTCCGATTACGACCCTAGAGGATTTAGCTAATTTATAGATGTGATGATGTCTGTTGACGTCGTTATTGACGTCAATAAGCTAGACAGCTACTTGAGATTTTGCGAGCCGTATCGAACTTTTGATAAAAGTCTTTCTATTACGATGCGCCAAACCTATGTCGCGGGCGAAAGATTATTTGTTGATTATGCCGGCGATGGGGTTCCGGTAGTTGTTGATCGGCTGACGGGCGAGCTGCGCAAAGCTCAGATTTTTGTCGCCGTCCTGGGAGCCTCAAACTTTACCTTTGCGCATACAAGCTGGACACAGACGCTGCCGGATTGGATAGACGCGCATGTCTGCGCTTTTGAGGCGATTGGCTACGTTCCGCACCTTCTTGTTCCCGACAATACCAAGACGGCTGTGATCAAAGCCTGTTTCTTTGATCCCCAGGTCAACCGCAGCTATGGGCGATATGGCGGCGTATTATCAAACGGCTGTTTTACCCGCCAGGCCCAGAAAGCCGCGCGATAAGGCAAAGGTCGAGCAAGTGGGTTTGATTGTGGAACGCTGGTTATTGATTTTGGACAGCAGTAAAACATTATAGCTAGACGACAATCTAGAATCTGATTTGCATTCGTATCGCTATGATACTTTGTATCGGTTTATTTGGTATCCATGGTTCAATTATTTGGATATCTGACGAGATATTTGTCCATTTGTTGATAGCGATATTATAAAAAGCTTCAATACCTCCTTCTGACTGTCGAGGCTCGTTTGCGTTTTGCAGGCTGGTCAATAATTGCTGGCTAACTCCAAAATGGTAAAATCCGATTCCCCACCTATCATCCCTTCTCTCCTGATAAAGGTTATATCCCGCGAGACCAGCTAACATACTCCATCGTATAGGCGTTGGATTTCCATCAGATAATGTGTAGAGACCGAAAAGCCCCCATCCTCTATCTGGATCGGATTGGCTTTGATAAAGGTTTTGAGTAAAATAATATGAAGAAAACCAGTATCCTTTTTTTGTCTCGGAACCTTCAATAGAAGATATGCTTCTTCCTGATGATGAAATACTGTCGAGATTGATGCCACTAGCATTTGAGTATGCAGCTCGGAACATATGCGTTCCTGTAAGTGATAGAAAATTACTTTTTATCCCTACTCCTCCGCCTATAGCAACACCCTCTTCAAATGGACGTTGAATTACTCTTGGGCTTTGAGCACTTCTTGGATCGATCAAAAAGAGATCAAAAATAAATTGATCTGACTGATATTCTGCTATTCCTCCTAAACTGTAAGGAGATGACAAGACCACCCGATCTCCCGCCCCTCCAGTCTCTGAGGTATAAGAAACACCGGTGGATGGTAGAGCAAATGCTCTATTCATGAATGTATTAAGTCCTCCTCCACCTATGAGTGGCGTTCTTGAGGCAAGCGTCATAAGGTTAAACTTACCGATACTTAACGATAAATTATCTGTGAATTTTTGTGTTGCCGTAATTGAGAGCGCTGAGTGATAACCCTCAGCACGAAGATAGGCTTGCGCAGTATTCACAGGCACTAAAGCATCATCTAACCTGTTTATGTTAAGCCCATAGTAATGCTCATACTGAACATCTATATCTAGTCCTGATAAAATACCTATTTTTTCAGGTGTTAACTTTAGGAATCCGTCAACTTTTCCGCCGTAGCGAGAAACCCCACCGTCTTCGCCTGATGTTATGCCTTGATATATTTGCGTGGTCCAAATCTCAGTATCTATACCATATTTTCGCAGTATCTCTTTTGGCCCATCTTTAGTATCAATTAAAGTTTCTTGATGCGCTATATTAGGAATTATAGCCTGCGCTAAAGCCGTTTGATTTAGACACAAAAATACGAAAATTATAAAATTACGTCTTATAAGGAAAACATAAATTTTTATCTTTAGGGAAGACACAATCATTTCTTAGTGGTTAGGCATTGTTGTAACAATTACAATATGTCATAAATATCAAATAACAGAGCCCGTTGCTATTAAAGAATGAATTATCACATAATTCATAATGTTGCAAAATATTTGTCAATTTTTTGATCTTTATCCTATTCACGTTATAGTCAAGAAATTGAGCGTCGCTAAATTAGAGGACGCAGTACTGGCAATGCATGCACCAACTGCTTTAGATAGTAGATAGCCCAGAATTTATAAGAAGTTATTTGCAATTAAATCAAGAGCCTTTCGAATAATCGGCTTATTAGGGTTTATTCTCTATGACATTGTAGACGATAATTTATCTATATTGAAATATATCCTAGATACGAGGTTAAATCTGGGCATTTTAATATCGCCATCGTCGACGGTAACTTAAGGCATACAAAGCCCTCAGATATCTGGACCTTTCGCCAGATCATCGCTAAGGTATAGACGACATTACGATGTGGATATAGGCTGAGAGCAACTCTCTAAAGCCACAAGCAATCAACAATATCTAATTCAAATTTGGTGAGACATATGCAGATTAAAAAAATAATTCTTCCATTAATCTTATGGACTCTTGCTCTGTGCCTGGCACATTCAGCTTTAGCTCAAGAATTCATATTTGAGCCCTCTCCTTCACTAGATCTAGAAATTGTAAGCATCGACATGATTATCTCACAAGCTCATGATATTAGTGTTGGAAATATAGAAGAAATAGAATTAAAAAAACGAAATAATCGCTGGATTTATGAAGTTGAAATCCTGACGTCTGACAACAATAAACTAGAACTAATATTTGATGCCAGCGACGGTGCTTTATTATCCAAGCGACACGTGAAACATAAGTGGCGCATGTCACGGTAAAGCAATATAAATCCCTTGAATATTAAATCAATTTGAGTGCATAGGCAGTTATAAGATTAATCATTATCATAATAATTTCAGCTTCAGAGCATGACCCAGAATCTTCGCGCAGTTAAAAATCACGATAGCCACACTGCATGGCCTTACCCACCACTCTCATATTGTAAAGACAAGAAATGATAGCTTCTGCTTTAAAGCAAGCTCTGATGAAAAAGGAGAAAACAAAGATTTTATTCCAAAGCTGACTACCAGACCATAAATCAACCCGGGACATTTCTTAGTGAAAAGCCCGGGCCAGTTTTAGTAGAAATTAACAAACTACAGATTGCAACTCTCATCACGCTAGATACTACTTAATTCATTGTTCGTTTGCCACTTTCAGGTGCATAAGAGCCTTCTCAGCCTCTCTAACGCCTTTCATAAGACGCGATTCATGATTGGTATGCTTGGTTATCTTTATAGCCTTAACAAGGTGAGCTTTTGCCGTTCTCAGGTGACCTCTTGGATCCTTTTCTTCGAAAATAGCTTCTTTCGTATGATCTAAAGCATTATGAGTATGTTCCGAAAACGACGAGAACATGCTCTGCTTTCCTTCAATAATAGCTTCCTTAGTTTCACGTACAGCCGCAGTAATATGTTGGCTTTCCGCTAGAACATACCCTCCAGAAAAAATTGATGAGGCTATAACTGCCGAGATGAGGAATAGATTTCTAGGCTTCAATTTACCCTCCTTTTTTGCAGTGTTAAACCACTGTCTATGTGATATGGAGAGCCATATTCCTTTTTACAATATGACACGGTAAGATATCCGCTCGCATATTAAAAAATCTTGACTTCAATACAAAGCTTTATGCAAACTTTTGCTCTTATTTATCTTATTATTAAATGCATGACTTTTCTATCGTAGGCCGCATCAATACTGAATAATTATTCAACTAAAACACATACTTCACTTATGGTGCCGCTCGGTTCTTTTTGCGCTGTATTCCAATCTGGACGAGGAGATAGAGTATAAATACGCTTATTATTGCTGTATCAATCAATATTTTTGCGCTCAAGGACATATCTTCCAGTGTAGCAATACGGACAGATATCACAATGACGATAAGACTTATGACTATGCGAGATAGACTCATGATATTCTCTCTACCTATATTTTTTCAATTCATGCCCGATTCTTACTAGATACGTTTTTTACTCAAACTTTATCAAGATAAGCTTAATCATGACAATTAATAGCTACACCCAAACTAAGATAATTTAGGCATAAGAGGATTCTATATTTTTGCTTGCTGTTTTGATAGTCTGCCTAATCTTTTAAATCCAAATATTGATACAAAAATAGTAAAATATTTGATGAAAATATGATCATTACCACATATCTATAGCCTTATTAGTAGTAAAAATCAAAACTTTCTAGCACATCTCAATCTAGTTCTATTTTGACAGATACTGGATCGCCCACCTGTACGGCGGAATTTGGCATGGGAACCTCAACCAATAATTTTACTTTTTTCTCAACGCGCAGGACTTCACGAAGCTGTCCCATTATCTTCGTAGAGGGATCGTTAGAAAATACTACGAACACAGACGATCCAAGAAGATTACGATCTGCAAAAGCTTCATCGAGCATTGCTTCAACTCGAAGTTTTTTTTCGTTTGGAGCCAATCTAAGCAACCAATTACCTGCATCGATCTCCCGCCCATTTACCAGTCTGTTTTCGATGAGAGAGCCCTTGACCTTTGCAACAATAGGCAACCCTTTTTCTTGCACCGCTTTTAATTCTTCATTTAACCGAATTCTGGTTGCCTGCAAGCGAACTATACGTGCGGACGCCCCATCAAGCGTAGTCCGCAGCTTACCTAGCCTGGCCTGCGACAGATCTTTATCAAGAGCGGCTCGGTAACGTTTATTCGCGCGATCAAGCAGATTTTTGCCTTTTTGCAGCGCAGCATCTGCTTTAGCGAGCTCTTTCTGCGCACGCTTAAATTCTTCTTTGTTGTTACCCGTCAGGATCCTACCGCAAACATACCCCTCCTGCACACTGTCTCCTGTAGCGCAGTTCACAGCCTCTATTGTTCCCGCAGCCGGAGCAAATACCTCAACAGAAACCGACGGTAGAACTACGCCTGGTATATTAACAGTCTCTCTGGGCTTTAGTTCTGCTATTTCTGAAACAACAGGTGTTTTAACACGCGTGGCTTGCCAATAGAAAATACTAACGGCGCCGACACTAACTAGCATCATAGCCAAGATCGGCATGTAAGACCGGTAGCGAGAAGACGTGATAGCTATTGTTGTTGTCTTATGCCCGGTTTGGAAAGTCGTGCGTCGTCCACTCCACCACTTTTCTATTTCCATCGTCAAAAGCAGCGAGGCACCTACCGCTAAGAGTGTAATCCACTCGCCCAAGGATGGTGGCCAGATACGCAAAGTATCGGCAATGACCGGAATATGCGATGCCGCCAGTTGGATTACTTGTGCGCCCAAAATACTCGCGACCAGCAGTGGGCTCGATAAGATACCACGATAAAAGAGGGAATGATTTTCAGAGCGCGCATTTAGCACTTGAAAATTTTCAAAGATAACAAATAGCAGAAGTAAGAGATTGCGCGCATGTGAGATCTCATATTCCTTGGAAATGAGCCAATAGAACAGTCCAAACCCAACACCAGCCATGAGGACTGCAGAGTATACACACCTTGTGATCATCACACGGTCAAATATCGGCTCCTCTGGTTTTCGGGGGGGATAAGTGAGTTCATCACCCTCTGGTTTTTCGGCGGCTAGAGCAACGTGCTGAATACCATTGGTCACGAGATTCAACCAAAGTAGTTGTACAGGCAGGAGGGGTATTGGAAGACCTAAGGGGACCGACAGCAAAAATAACAAAAGCTCGGCTGCGCCTGTTGAAACTAAAAGGAAAATGACTTTGCGAATGTTAGCGTAGGCAACTCGCCCCTCAAGCACACCACGAACTATCGACGCGAAATTATCATCAGCGATGATTATGTCGGCGCTTTCCTTAGCAACGTCAGTACCTTGCTTTCCCATGGCGACGCCGACATGTGCGTGCTTGAGTGCTGGAGCATCATTGACGCCATCTCCAGTGACCGCAACGAAATGTCCATTTCGAGCAAGTGAGAGAACAATTGCGAGCTTTTGAATAGGCTCGACGCGGGCGTAAATTCGAGCCTGACTGGTTAAAGAGTCTAACGTTTTCTCATCAGTATCGAGAGCACGCTGGATATCTTCTCCCGTAACAATCTGACTTGGTGAGAAGTCGATACCTGCCTCTCTGGCAATAGCAGCTGCCGTCCCCGGAGCATCGCCGGTGACCATGGCCACGGAAATACCTGCGTTACGGCATTCTGCAACTGCCGCTCGCACTTCGGGACGAAGTGGATCATGCATTCCAACCAGGCCAAGAAATACCATATTTTGAAGATGCTGAGGTCCGTAGCTATCGTCCGGCTCAGGGGCGATTTCTGCTTCTGCAAAGGCTAGAACTCTCAGTCCTTTATTCGAGAGAGCGTCCTTCTGACGCCAGAGTGTGTCGCGATCTATTGGGACAGACATAACACCGGCATACATGCGACTTGCCATGTCGATCAGCGTCTCGGGAGCACCCTTGGCAAACACTCGGATGGCTTGCGTCTCTTTGTGGAGATGGAAGGATGCTGCGTATTTTAGATCGGGTTCGTAAGGAATACGCTTTAAAAGCGGATAGTTCTCCCTAATTTCCTCGTGAGCCACGCCGCTTCTATGCGCTGCAACGAGCAGCGCGACGTCTACGGTATCGCCAAGGCCTCTGATCTCATCCTTATCCCGCCGGATTTCTGCCTCGTTGGGTAGCGCTGCTGCGCGCAATAAGGCGGCGAGGAGAAGATCTGTTTGTTCATTTTGAGCTTCGCTATGAAATGAATAGGATTCTAAACCCTTCCCGTGTTGTAAAGAGAGTACTGAGCCATCTGCCAGGACGATCTCAGTCACTGTTAGTTCATTTCTTGTGAGCGTTCCTGTCTTATCCGTCGCGATCATAGTGCAGGAACCAAGCGACTCGACTGCAGCCATTTTACGCACGATCACATTAGCCTTAGCCATGCGACGCATACCAATCGATAGTGCTACAGCAATGGCAACCGGCAGACCCTCAGGGATCGCTGCAACCGCAAGTCCTATGGCCATCATAAAAAGCTCAACGAGCTCCATATGCCTTAAATATCCAACAATCATAAGGAAACAGACAGCTGCGGCTACAAGAATAGCAACAAGCCGCGAAAATTGCTCCATCCGGATCACAAGCGGCGGTTGAGACGCTGAGGGCTTAATCAATTCACTCGCTATTTTTCCAACCTCAGTGGCTAGGCCCGTTGCTGTCACTTCTCCAACGCCACGTCCCCGGACAACAAGAGACCCCGCAAAGGCCATTCCACTACGAGTTTCCTGTTCCAGCTCAGAAGGGACCTGCTTTCGTACTGAGGCGGACTCACCGGTGAGGAGCGATTCATCACACCTAAGATCCAAAGCCTCCAACAGTCGCAGATCCGCTGGCACTCTACGCCCAGCGTCAAGTAGGACGATATCACCAGGCACCAAATCGCAGGCAGCCACATCCTGCTGTCTCCCTTCGCGAACGACAAGCGCATGTAGCTGATCCTGTTGACGAAGAGCCGCTACAGCCTGGCTGGCTGAATATTCCTGAACTGCACCGATAATACCGTTGAGAAGAAGAACTACTCCAATGAATCCGGCATCTTTCACGTCTCCAACCAACATCGCCACAGCGGCAGCAGCAACCAGAATATAGATCAGTGGACTTAAAAACTGCCTCAAAAAAACAGCGGCAAACGAGAGCGGCCTTGCTTCCGGTAAAGTATTTGGACCATAGTTATTCAGGCGCAGACGCACCTCGGCGTTAGTTAATCCACGCATCATGCTTCCGAGCTCTCTTGGCTGCTGTAATATGACTGACGTCTAATTTATATATCTTTACTAATCCTGGACCAAATATCCTCACGCGTGAAGACTCGCTAACAAAAGGGTCCAGAATTCTTTACGGCCATGACGTTAATAATGAATAATGCTGATAAAAGCTTTGACATATCATAAAGCACCAAGGATTTTAACTGATTTATCGTTAGATTTTTATGCAAGATACTTTCTTAGATTGATAACAACACAGTCCAAGGACAGTATGGACTGGCATTAAATCCGTGACTCATTTTCGTACGGTGCGCCTTCTAGCTTGTGCTCGAGAATGAATTTAATGATTAGTTTTGGTATTAGTCTCTATGGAGCGTTCAGCAGCAGCCTCGACCTGCCCTCTTCCATATTTTCTCGCAAGCAGAAAGATACGAATAGACTAGCGATAATCCTATTTAGGACGAATAGAGTTCCTATGCTAAACTAGAAACATTATTTAGCTTAAATTAACGAACACCTCTAAATAGGGGAGTCGCTTTCATCGAGCCACTCACGCCATATTGCGAGTAAAACTGAAAGTATAAGAGGCCCAAGAAATAGACCAACAAATCCAAATGCGATTAGCCCGCCCATTACACCAAAGAGCACAATCACCAAAGGGATATCCGTTGCATTGCTAATCAGTAGAGGCTTAATAATGTTGTCCGTTGGATTGATGATTAAAGTTCCGTAAGCCAGCAAGACTATTCCCGAAACTATCTGGTCAGATAAAAGAAGCCACAAGCTAATTGGACCCCAAACCATCAGCGTTCCAATAAATGGAACCAGGGCGGCGAGAGCGGTTAATGCTCCCAATAAAACAGGAGCGCTAACGCCAATAAATGCGTAGCCCGCACCGGCAATTAGACCCTGTGTAAATGCACTTACTAGCAAACCAGAGACTACAGCTCTGGTTGTCACTCCAACAGCGTCAAAATATCTATCAGCCGGGTCACCTACTATCTTGCGTAGCCCCTTACGCATTTGCTCTAAAGTTTGATCTCCATCACGATAAAAGAAAAAAAGAGCAATTGTAGCAAGGGCAAATTGTGCAAGACTGCGTCCAATCTTTCCAACAATTCCTGCAAATTCACGAACCCAAGGCTCTAGCCAATCGTTTAATTTTTGTTTGCGAAACTCGGGATCATTCCAAAAGTCTATTAGTGTATCGTTGATAGAAGGACCAATAATAGGAATATTGGCAATCACGCTTGGCAAAGCTAGCTGCTTGTCTACAAACTTATTTGAAAGTTCACGATAGAGATCTGCTAACTCTTTTTGCAGATGGGTAAGCATAAATAGAACTGGAACTACGAGCAAAAAAATCAACAATATTGTTGAAATCGTCGCAGCAACTGTGTGTTTTGTGCCGCAGAGGCTTATGAGCTTTTGATTAACTGGACGTGTGACGAAAGCCAGAATAGCAGCCCATGCCAATGGTGCAAAAAATGGTTTGATTATATAGATACCAAACCCGACCATAACGGCCAATAATATAAGGCTTAGGATCTGTCGATTTTGCATGAAACCCCTTAAAAATTAAATTCTTAATTGAAATCTATATATAATCAAAAAATATTATGCTTTGATACAATATAGCTTTTGACGATGATTGCAATCTTAAATGCAAAGTTATGTTTTCAAAAACTCTCATGTGTGCTTCAGGGAAGAGGAAAGTAAAGATCTGTTTTTTATCTTATACAAGAAACTATGAGACTTTCTTTCAGCATAAAGAATTGTCTAGATTTTCATTTGATGCACTCACCAAATTGTGAATAGCTTTCATAATTGCTTCTCGTCAATTCTAATTTTTAGTACAGAATTTACATAAATCTACGACAATTCTAATAATTTAACGCAGACAGCGCTATCTTCATACCAATTAAAAGACAATGATCAAAAGTTGAGTGTCTATCGGGTATATTTTGTGCCTGATGTTTTCATTGATTGCATTCAAAGACAGCCCCTTTATGTTTGAATAGAATAATAAGCTAGCTCAACTATGGTTTTATCTTCTAAACAAGCTATGCTGATTACCCATAGACATGATTGGTATGATGGTAAAAAGAGTGATCAAAAAGATGGGTGCTGGCTATGATAGTCGCTT
>BJGJ01000053.1 GCA_014190435.1 Methylocystaceae bacterium
AAGGCGCGCGCCAGCGCATAGCGGTCTTCCTGCGGACGACCCGGCGAGCCAGGCGACATCAGCAGAAACGCCTCAATCCCGGCCATATCCAAGACGATCACCAGACGTTCATGTTGGTAACTCAGCGGCCCGACTTCTTCTCGCAGGAGAGGAAAAAGAAAGCCTTGAATATGGTTCCAGCTGCTTGTTATATTCTCGCGTAGAGGCA
The DNA here is from genome assembly GCA_014190435.1 of Methylocystaceae bacterium. GTDB lineage: Bacteria > Pseudomonadota > Alphaproteobacteria > Rhizobiales > Beijerinckiaceae > Methylocystis. Next base: position 209 of record BJGJ01000053.1, read on the forward strand.
TGCTCACCTACTGATTTGGTTTTGTTTTTTCGCAAAAACACAATAGCAGAAAAGCAGGCGATTGCCTCGACTTTCATTCATAAATGCTGCCATTTACGCAATTAATTCAGATCAAAATTCAAATTTTGCAAGAAGCTCTAAAATTTATTTTTATAAGGTATACCTACTATAGAGTTTATCTATCTATTCAATCTTAAGTTGTTGAGATGTTTTGATTTAATCTATTAATATCAATAATTTATAATGAAAAATTTACGCATCTAGTTACTTAGTCCAATAGCAAAAAGACAATCTTGTGTTCTTAGTCTATTTTTTATATAGACATTGTCTTGGCGACTCCTGAGGAGCTGTAGAATGGGCGTTAGATTGCAGAATAATCGTTTATTTAAATTGGGTGTATCAGTCAGCGCCATTGCTTTAATTTTTGTAGCTTCTGCAGCCCAAGCTGGCCAATCGTTGTTGAATGTTTCGTATGACCCAACGCGTGAGCTTTATAAGGCAATTAATCCAGCTTTTATTGCTGAATGGAAGAAGAAAAGCGGTCAGGATATTGAGATTCAGGCATCTCATGGTGGGTCTGGCGCACAGGCGCGCGCTGTGATTGAGGGATTAAATGCAGATATTGTTACTTTAGCTCTTGCAGCTGATATTGATGCAATTGCTACAAAAACGGGTAAAATTCCAGCAGACTGGCAAAAGTTACATTCAAATAATTCTTCTCCATATACATCGACAATTATTTTTCTCGTACGTAAGGGAAACCCCAAGGTCATTAAGGATTGGGATGATCTAGCTAAGCCTGGTATTGCTGTGATTACCCCGAACCCAAAAACTTCGGGCGGTGCGCGTTGGAATTATCTGGCTGCCTGGGGGTATGGCCTAACCCAATTCAAAGGCGATGAGGGTAGGGTAAAAGACTTCGTTGCGGCGATCTATAAAAATACGCCTGTATTAGATACAGGCGCGCGAGGCTCTACAATTACTTTTGCGCAACGTGGCTTAGGGGATGTTTTGATTGCTTGGGAAAATGAGGCCTTTCTAGCTCTTAAAGAATTTGGCGCAGATAAATTTGAGATTGTCGCTCCCTCTCAGTCTATTCTCGCGGAACCGCCTGTTGCTGTTGTCGAGGGAAATGCAAGTGAAAAGGGCAATACAGAAGTCGCAAAGGCTTATGTAGACTTCCTTTATTCTCCTGCAGCTCAAGCATTAATTGCGAAAAATCACTACCGTCCGTCTTTGCCAGGATTTGCAGATAAAGAAGACTTGCAAAAGTTTCCTAAGATCGAACTCATTACTGTAGATAAAACTTTCGGTGGGTGGACTAAAGCGCAAAAGAAACATTTTGCTGATGGTGGGATCTTTGATGAGATCCAAAAACAGAACTCTGCACAGTGATTAATTTGTCAGTTGATCGCCAAAACGCCTGGCGCTTTCGCGCGCCAAGTGTTATTCCTGGTTTTGGGATCACTTTTGGTTATACGCTTCTTTATCTCAGCTTAATTGTTTTATTTCCACTTGCAACCTTACTGTGGCGCTCTTCTGAGCTTGGCTTTGGTGGACTTTACGCTGTTGCCTCAGAGCCTCGCGTTGCGGCGGCTCTTCGTACAACATTTTCTCTTTCTTTTGCGGCAGCATTTATAGATTTAATATTTGGTTTAATTGTCGCTTGGGTTCTCACTCGATACGAATTCCCTGGAAGGCGTTTGTTCGACGCCTTTGTTGATTTACCCTTTGCTTTACCAACAGCAGTTGCAGGAATCTCATTGGCAGCGCTTTATGCTCCAAATGGTTGGTTCGGTGCCTACTTAGCTGAAATTGGTGTAAAGGTTGCTTTTACGCGTTTAGGTATTCTCGTTGCACTAATATTCATTGGCCTTCCATTTGTCGTGCGCACAGTTCAGCCTATAATTGCTGAATTAGAAATTGAGTTAGAGGAAGCTTCGGCAACATTAGGCGCTTGGCGCTTGCAGACTATTCTTTTTGTTTTATTGCCTCCATTGGTTCCTGCTCTTTTGACAGGTTTTGCACTCGCCTTTGCTAGAGCGATTGGAGAATATGGATCTGTTATCTTTATCGCGGGCAATATAGCTTATATTTCGGAGATTGCGCCGCTACTTATTGTAGTAAAACTTGAACAATATGATTTTGCAGGTGCAACAGCGATAGCGTCCATTATGCTAGCGATTTCTTTCATAGCTCTACTTGTTATTAATTTAATTCAAGCATGGAGTCGAAAGCGATTTGGCCATGTCTGACATTTTAATCTCCCCAGCTTTAAAAAAGACAAGTCTACGGCTGTGTGGAGCCACTGAAGATTCTGCCTTTGCTCGGAAGCTTTTGATTTTTGTTGCTTTATTATTCCTTTTACTTTTTCTATTCGCCCCTTTGGTTGTTGTCTTTATTGAGGCAACAAGAAAAGGCCTTCCGGCATTTCTAGCTTCATTTCATGAGACGGATGCGCTTGCCGCTATCCGCTTAACGCTTATTGTTGCAGCAATCAGCGTGCCGGCTAATCTTATTTTTGGTCTTGCAGCAGCCTGGGCGATCGCGAAGTTTTCTTTTCCAGGCAAGAGCTTACTCATTACACTGATTGATCTACCTTTTTCTGTTTCTCCTGTGGTCTCTGGTCTCGTTTACCTCTTGGTTTTTGGGGCTCAAGGATTATGTGGCAAATGGTTTTCCGCGCAGGGCATACAAATAATATTTGCCGTTCCGGGAATAGTGCTCGCTACTATATTTGTTACTTTCCCCTTTGTGGCCCGGGAGCTGATCCCGCTGATGCAAGAACAAGGAACAGTTGAAGAAGAGGCGGCTTTGACGCTTGGTGCTTCGGGATTAAGAACCTTTTGGACAGTTACTATCCCAAATATCAAATGGGGGCTGCTTTACGGCGTGCTACTTTGTAATGCGCGAGCAATGGGTGAATTTGGCGCTGTATCAGTTGTTTCAGGTCACGTAAGAGGTCTGACTAATACGATTCCGCTGCAAGTGGAGATCTTATATAATGAGTATAATAGCGTCGCTGCCTTCGCCATGGCGGTTCTTCTTGCAAGCCTTGCGCTTGTTACCCTCGGTCTCAAGACCTTCCTCGAATGGAAATACGCAGACGCTCTATCGGGTCGCTCAAGAAGACATTAAAATGCAGAAACATGGTTTTTCGATCAAGATTGAGGGCGTAGCGCAAGATTTTGGCGCCTTTGCCGCTCTAAGAAATGTATCTCTTGAAATTAAACCAGGCGAGCTTGTTGCGCTTCTTGGTCCGTCGGGCTCAGGAAAAACAACGCTATTGCGCGTAATTGCAGGATTAAATGCTCCCGATCGCGGTCGCGTATTGTTTGATCAGGAAGATGCTACATACTTACCTGTTCAGGATCGAAAAGTCGGCATGGTTTTTCAAAACTATGCCCTGTTTAAACACATGACAGTTGCTGATAATATTGCATATGGTTTGAAAGTCCGTCCTCGTCGCTATCGCCCCTCAAAAACTGAGATCACTAGGCGTGTTGAAGAATTATTGCGCTTTGTTCAACTTGAAGGGCTTGGCAGTCGTTTTCCAGGGCAATTATCAGGCGGACAACGTCAACGCGTCGCCTTAGCACGCGCTTTAGCAATCGAACCACGCGTTCTTTTATTGGATGAACCCTTTGGAGCTTTGGATGCACGTGTAAGAAAAGATCTTCGCCGCTGGTTGCGAGAAGTTCATCAGAAAACTGGACTAACAACAATTTTTGTTACGCATGATCAAGATGAGGCGATGGAGTTAGCTGATCGTGTTGTTGTTTTAAACGAAGGGCGTATTGAACAGATTGGCACGCCTGAGGAACTTTATGATCGACCAGCTTCTTCTTTTGTCATTTCCTTTGTCGGAGAGGCGGTTGCTCTACCTGTCACAGTAGCTGACGGCCATGTTAATTTTGCTGGACGGGAGTTGCATATCGATACACACGGTTTACCTAGCGGAGCAGCAAAAGTATTCTTCAGACCAGCCGATATCACAGTTGCATCAAAGGGGAATGGCGAAATCGAAGGTCGGGTAGAGAGTATTAGGCGAACGCCAGCAGGCGTACGCGCCACGATTGCCATTGAAGGCTATGATCAGACCCTTGAAATTGACTCTCCCATTGATCAGGCAGCCTCGTTAGGAGAGAAGATCCCTTTATCCTTTACCAAGGCTCGCGTTTTTCCTGCGGATGTTCCAGATTTTGACGATATAGCAGATGGAATTTGATCTCCATTCGTATAGTTGCTGAGAAATCAATATTCTTCAGAATCAAGCGATTTTTTCAATTTCAACAATCGATCTTACCCATTAGGGATTTAGGTTGATGCTAACAACATTGAACAAAAACCGTAATTCATTATGATTTTTAAGAGTTGTTTCTGGTTGCTAAAATTTGACACAATTTCGTTTCGCTTTTGCCCCGAAACTGTAACCTCTTTGCAACAGTTGAAGTCAATCTAATACTTTTAATCTATAAATAAGATATACTATATTGACCGGCGTGCTTTTTAGTGTTTTCCTCACGCTAAGAGAAAGATCAGACCTGACCGGGTCGAGCGGGAATTGCGTGGGATTGGTCATGAAACATCGTGTCAGCACATTGGCGCTCTCAGTTGCGGCATTTGGGGCAGTGACTATTTTAAGCTCTTCTTTTGCTCGTGCTGAATCTGATTATTTTTTTGCTAAAGATCCTTCAGTTGGCAAAGAAGAAAAGAAAGCGAATCCTGGCGACAAAAAAGATAAATCAGCTGGACAGAAGGCAGCAGACGCAAAAGCTGGTGGGACAGTCGCAACGCAAGATAAGAACGCTAAAGACAAGAATAGTAATTTCCGTCCTGACTTTGATGGGACTGGCGCAAGAGGGCCAGCTGTCAATGCAGCGAGTGATAAAAAAGATGATAACGAGGGCTTTTATATTAAAACCCGCGGCTACCGATTGGAGCCAGAGCCAGATATTCCGCCCTATGTAAGAAATCTTGCTAAGACTTACGGTGAATACAAAGATATCGACTGGTTAAATGTCGGTCTCGACTCACGCACTCGTTATGAATATCGCGAGAATTCACTAGTTCCACGTCCAAATACAAGTGGAATTGGGGGGCCACCTAGTTTACGGCAAGTATTACCTTACACTCCTTGGCTGGTGCGCACGCGCGGTTACGTTGGCATCAAGGATATATTTGATCCGCTACGGTTTGTTGTTGAGTTTCAAGACTCGCGCGCCTTCAACAGTATTTACCCACTTGCTGGCCAGGATATCAACGAAACAGAATTGATCCAGGGTTTCGGGGAGCTTTATCTAAAAGATGCGCTGGGTAAAGACTCTAAAGGTCAGGGTCGTGCAATTAGTATTCGTGCAGGTCGTATGGCCTTTGAAATTGGTTCACGTCGGCTGATTGCCAGAAATGAGTTTCGTAATACAACAAATAACTTTGAGGGGTTCAGAGTTCGTCTTGGAGAATGGAAGAATGACGTAGATTTGGACAGTTTTCTTATGAGACCCGTTATTCGGTATCCTTATGCATGGGATCAACCCGAGTGGAATAACTGGATTTACGGTAGTTTCTTAAGTGTCAGGAATATTTCTCCTTATCTGACAGTGCAGCCTTATTTTATTGGGCGTCATCAGTATGGAGATCCACTCAATTCATCAAGCGCCTTAAAAGTTAAGCGTGATACGCAAGCGTCAGGTCTTCGTGTTTACGGAAATTATTATAACTTCGATTGGGACATCGATGTTATGAAGCAATTTGGAACAGTCGGTGCAATATCACAGACCTATCCATATATTTGGGGTGCCAACAATATTTCAGGCCCATTTGGGGGCTATGCTCAGACAAAACAGCATGATGCCTTAGCCTATGGCATTGATGTTGGTTACACCTTTGCCGAGCATCCTTGGAAGCCGCGTATTAGCGCTGTCTATATTTATGGCTCTGGTAATAGTAGCACGTGGTCAAGCACGAATAGCAATGTCGATACATTCTACGGGTTTAATCAGCCCTTCTCGCGTAACGATTATATCGGCTGGAACAACGTTAAAGATCCTAAAGTAAGAATTGAGTTCGAGCCGGTTAAAGATACTAGAATAGACACAGCGTTTAGTTCCTACTGGCTTGCGAGCGCTTCAAGTGCTTGGGATCGCGTGAATTTATGGGCGCCACTGGGTAATCGTGGCACATTCATGGGAACGGAGTGGGATTTTCGTATCAGGCAAAAGCTAAATGAATTTGTTAATATTAGTGCTTCCTATGCGCGCTTTTGGCCAGGTTCCTTCACCTCAAGCTTCGCGCCGCCAACAGGCCAGCAGATACCTCCAGTCAATCTGCCCGGAGGGACAATTACGGGTCAAACAGGGACGACAGATGGGCTTTCGGCTAAGCCATCAAATTTCTTCTATCTTGAAGCAACCCTGAATGCATTTGGCGACGGTAAGCCGATCGCAAAATTACCAGGATCTGATTTTGTCGCCACTTGGGATAAAGAACCGAAAGACGAAAAGAAGCCAACATGGAACGATGTTTATGTCGGCTTGAATGGCGGTGGAGCCTGGTCTAGTCCAGTTATGACTGTGCAAGATGTGCCGCAAGCATTTCAATCAGGCGTTATTAATCGCAGCACATCAGTTGCCAATGCCACGGGTAACACGCTTCCGTCAAAATATATAAATAGTTTGAGTGGATTTATCGGTGGTGTACAGCTCGGCGCCAATTGGAATATTTATAGAAATATTCTTGCTGGCTTTGAGGCGGATCTAGATGGAACGGCTGGTAATACAAACAGCCAAAAGAACTTGGATCAGGCAGTAAACTCTGCGCCAACTTCAGGAGTCTATACTGGCTACACAACTTATAATCAGCATTCTACCACATTAAATTATCTAGGAACTGCGCGAGGCAGACTAGGTTATCTTATAACGCCAACAGTGCTTGTTTATGGAACGGGTGGTCTCGCTTACGGCGGTGTAACTGCGATCAACTCGTATACTTGGGTTGCTAACACAGATTCTGCAACCAGTTATGCACCAAGATCATTTGGGGCAACTTATGCAGGCATATTAACAGGCTGGTCAGCAGGTGGTGGAGTGGAGTGGATGTTCACACCTGAGTGGAGTGTCAAGGGTGATTATCTTTACTACGACCTTGGCAGTGTTAGCTTCAAAGATAATTATACATCTGTTCCATGGGCATATGCTCCAGCCTCAGTAAATTATAGTAGCGCCGTAATGAATGCATCTTGGAGCACGTCTTCATTCACTGGCAATGTAATCCATGCTGGCATTAATCGTCACTTTGATGTCAAGGGCATTGTTTCGCTTACCGAAAAAGACTGAAGGAATAAACTGAAACTCTAAAACATAGGTGGACAAAATGAAAAAGCTTTCTCTTACAAGCCTATCGCTTCTAGCAATTGCTGGATCAGCGTTGGTAGCAGATTTGCTAACAAAAAATCCCTCTCGCTAGTCCCGGTTGTATGGAGCTAATAAAGCTGACTGGGGCGACATTATTAATTAAGTCTCGCCATACTTAAGTAAAATAAATAATTTTCCTTTGTGAAAAGTAGCCTTAAATGGACACAATTGATTTGAAAATACTCTCAATCATTCAGGAGGATGTAACGCCTTCTCTTGCGGATATTGCGTCACGGGTAGGTCTCTCTCAAACACCATGCTGGAAGCGTATTCAGCGTCTTGAGGAGAAGGGCGTTATTTCAAAACGTGTAGCGATCTTGTCACCTGAATCGCTCGGCTATGGATTGACTGCCTATGTTTCTATTGTTTCTGGAGAACATTCCGACAAATGGCTTGCTAAATTTACACAGCAGGTAACGGAAATGCCTGAAGTAATTGAGTTCTTTCGGTTGGCGGGAGCTGTAGATTATATGCTAAGAGTGGTTGTGACAGATATTGCTCAGTTTGATGAATTTTATAAACGACTTATTTCGATCGCCCCCTTGCAAAAGGTCACCTCTCATTTTGCGATGGAAAAAATAAAATCGACAACGGCGTTACCGCTTAATATTGCTGCAGAAAAATTAAAAAAACGAAAAAAAGCTTCTTAAGTGTCATTGGCTTGCGTATTTTTTTGATAAAGCACGAGAAGTATTTTAATTAGTTTTACTGCTTTCTTGCCGTCATAATTTTTTTTAAAATAGTATTGCACTTTTTGACTTGAGATAAGACGCTAATCTTAATTGAAAATATCACAAAGATTGGTAGACGAGATTATTAATGGAGTATTTGCAGTGCCTTATTGAGAGTATTGTATAAGCCCCATGCCATTGGACTACCAACAGCAAGCCAGGATAGATAAAGTAATAAATTATCGCTTGCTGATATTTTTGCCCCTATTTTATTGGTAGGCTTGGCTAGTTGAGGGGTTGATTTTCCTTCCTCTATCGCATCTTCAAAATCTGCATAGTCATTTTCATCATTATAATTTTTGTCTAATTTATTTACGCCGTCTGATTTTTTTAACTCATCATCGCTCATGAAATACTTTTCGGATACTGGTCTGACAAGCATATCGCATATTAAGCCAACGATCAGAAGGGCCGCCAAAACATAGAGTGTTTGATTATAGGCTTCCTGTTTGGGTACGCCGATAGAGAGCTGATATTCGCGGATATAATTAACAAGAATGGGACCCAGCACACCTGCTGTCGACCAGGCGGTGAGAAGACGTCCGTGAATAGCTCCAACCATATGCGTGCCAAACAGATCAGCTAAATAGGCCGGTATCGTTGAGAATCCTCCGCCATACATGGTCAAGATAATGCAAAAGAAGCTGACAAATAGAAATTTACTTCCAATCTGCGCTGCCCATGGGGCAGAAGCATAAAGTAAAAAACCGAGAATAAAGAAAATGCCATAAGTGAACTTGCGACCGAGACGATCTGAGGCAGAGGCCCATCCAAGTCTTCCGGCGATATTGCAAAGAGATAACAGGCCTGTAAAACCAGCGGCAATTGCAGCTATTTCTGCTTTTTGGCTCTCATTGAGTTGGTCAAAAGTTTGGTCAATGCCAATGAGCTTACCGCCAAAAACTTCCTGTAACATTGGTGAAGCCATGCCTAAAACACCGATACCGGCAGAAACATTTAAGCAGAGAATAGCCCATAAGAGCCAAAACTGAGGCGTTTTCCAAGACTGATTTAGATGGACGTGTTGGCTTGTAACGAGTGAATTGGCTTTATTTTTTGGTGGTGTCCAATTCTCAGGAAGCCAATGATCAGAAGGTACGCGGTAAGAGAGCGCCCCGCCAACCATGAATATAAAATAGATCATCGCTAGCGCGAGGAAGGTTTCCCAAACGCCTACTGAGGTGGAGCTTGCAAAAAAGCGCATTAATTTATCTGAAAGCGGAGCACCAATCATTGCGCCGCCGCCAAATCCCATAATCGCAAGGCCTGTGGCTAACCCTCGTCGATCTGGAAACCATTTTATGAGTGTGGAAACAGGGGAAATATAGCCTAACCCAAGGCCAATACCGCCTATAACGCCAGAACCAAGCCACAGCATCCAAATTTGGTGGATATAAATTCCAAGGGCAGAGATGACTAGGCCACCAGACCAGCAGAAGGCGGAGGCGAGGGCCGCCTTGCGCGGTCCAGCTGTTTCAAGCCAATGGCCAAAGAGCGCCGCGGATGAGCCAAGAAACACAAAGAACAGAGTGAATGTCCATCCAAGGGCACTGATTTTCCAGTCGCAATCTGTTGCAATTAATGACTGGATGAACGTTTGATCTTGAGGGCATTGTAGCGCATGACTTATGCCGATTGCCTTAGATAAGGGTAGCCAGAAGACACTGAAACCATAGGCCATGCCGATGCAGAGATGTATGGCGAGCGCAGCGGGCGGAACGAGCCAGCGATTAAATCCTGGTGATGCTATAGTTTTTTCTCTGCTGAGGAAATTCATGTGGGGGGTTCTAATCTGCCGTAAGCCAAGTGAGGCGGTTCGTTGATGAGCTGTTTTCGCTTGTAGAAAAAATTGATGGATTAGAGAAGGAAAAAGATTTCCTGTAATCGAGCTCTTAGGAAAAGAATCAATCAAATTAGCCGCTTTTAGAACAAATCTTGCTTTTATGTTTTGTTGCCAATTTTCTATGCATGGCGTCATCAGTTCGGTCATATTTATATTAGTATATAAAGTCTATAAAATTTGTATTTATATTTGACTTCATGTAATAGACAAGATAAATGGGCAACATGCAGCAAATCCTTTTGCTTCATATCGCTCTTGTGAGCGTTTCCTCCCTTAGACTTGGGCTGCTGGTGACAGTGGCCCTTTTTTTATTAACGTCTTATTTTTAATTAAGACTAATTATTTAACGTATAAAATTTGCGACTAGATTAATCGCGATATTAGGAAAATTATCATGGAATAATATGATTATTTGGATTCATTATTCGTTGCTCATGAATTTTTATAAAAGTATTTCTGGATTTCTAGTATATCCTGGATCAACTTCGAGGCGCGAGAGATTTAAGTGAAGCCGGAACGACTGCATATAGCGTTTTAAATCCAAGCCTTATTCTAAACCAATTATTCAATCTATCTTGTATCATGACAAGCTCTTTGTTGGTCTCTGTTGAGAGCAGACGCTGCTGTGGAATGTATCGTCTAACTTGAATATTCAGATTTTAGTTAGATCTTCTTTGCTAGCTTGAGAATGGATAAGAAAAGTAAATTGTTTAATCTAGTGCTTTATCAATCTTGGCATGATCAGAAAATTAATGGCTAGATTTCTATATGCTGAGTCCAGCTAGTAAATTAGCAACAATTCACAAATATGATTGCATCCTTATTTGGCTGAATTATTTATTTAAATTGAAATAACTGAAATTCTACAATATTTAGTCAGCAAAATTGCCGGTATGAGGATTTGTTGGATGCCATTTAGGTGATTTATGATGATGACGGTTATCAATGTGTTTATTGGTGTGTCCATGATTAAATAAAGGCTCATCGTGGAAACGTGTGGGTAAATTATTGAGGCGCAATGTTATAACCGATTGAATCTAAGTCAACTATTGATATTGACGCGGACATTAAATCTGTCACGATTTGCTGATGGAAAAATCGCTCCCCAATACGTCTA
>BJGJ01000054.1 GCA_014190435.1 Methylocystaceae bacterium
GTGCGCGCTGGCCTCAACTGGCACTTCAACCCCTTCGTTGGCGAGCCAATCGTTGCCAAATACTGATCTGATTTAAAAATCAATCTGATGAAGCCCGGTCCCCATGACCGGGCTTTTTCTTTTGCCGCCCTTGGACTCAAGACGCAGCTCCTCTTTATCCCCATTTTCAATGGCTCATCTGATGGCTCCAATGACGCGTAACTGCTAGCAATAAAAGCCCCTTTCGTCGGCCACGCTCAAAGGGTTGCTACAGGTAAAAATGCAGCGCAAAGCTCTCCTTATCTTCTCAATCACGATCAGCCTGATCGTTGGCGCTGCTTTGCCTGTTTTCCTGGATAAATGGCGCTCTGTACAACCCGCGCCAAACCAAAAGAGGCAACCCTCTCTGACAAAAGGCCTGATCACTCTCAGTCCAGATCAAATTCGCGCCGCAAAAATTGAGATTGCGCCGGTAACATCGGGCGTCTTACTCAGACGTTTGCTCGCGCCCGCCACCTTAAAACCAGATCCAGATCATCTCGCGCGCGTCGCCGCAAAAGTTTCTGGCGTGATTGCAGAAATGCGGGTGCGCCTCGGGGCGGATGTCCTACGCGATGAAACAATTGCGCTGATTGACTCACGCGAAGTGGCAGATGCAAAAAGTGAATTTCTTGCCGCAAGTGTCAATCACGATTTGCAAGAGCAATTATTCCAGCGCGAAAAAGGCCTCTTTGAGAAAAAAATTATCGCAGAACAAACCTTTTTACGCGCTAAAACGCTCTATGCCGATGCGAGAGTTAAATTTGATCTTGCCCGTCAAAAACTCGCCGCGCTTGATCTCTCTGAAACCGAAATTACCGATCTCGCGCAACAACCAATCAATCGTCTTCAGCAAAAGGCCATTCGCGCGCCTATCGCGGGACGTGTCATTGAACGTTTAGTCAATATTGGCCAACCCGTTAATGCAGAAAGTCAGATCTATGTACTGGCCGATCTCTCAGTTCTTGAAGCGGATCTCGCGGTGCCAATCGGCGAACTGGCATTTATTCGCCAAGACCAGGCTGTTACACTAAAATTGCCTGATGGGCGCAATGCCTCAGGCGTAATCAGCGCGATCAGCTCCCTCATCACGCCAGAAACCCGCACTGGTCACGTGCTGGCGTCCTTCAAAAATCTAGATTTATCGCTTAATCCCGGTAATGTGCTCACCGCTGAAATCGCACTGACGCAAACAGCTGTTAAAATTTTAATTCCCCGCACCGCTCTCCAGCTAATTCACAATCAACCAACGGTTTTCGTCCGCGTGCGGGATGGATTTGAAGAACGCCAAATAGAAATCGGGGCGAGTGATGAAAACGCTCTAGAGGTACGGGAGGGACTTAAACTGGGTGAAAATATTGTTAGCGCCAATAGCTTCGTCTTAAAGGCCGAAGCTGGCAAGAATGAAATGCAACAAGGGGAGTAACGCAGCGACGCATGATGCAGCGCATCATCTCCTTTTCAGTACATCAACGCTGGCTAGTCATTTTACTAGTCGCGCTTGTTGGCATGTTTGGAGCGTGGTCCTTAATGCGCCTGCCAATCGACGCTGTACCGGATATTACAAATAATCAGGTGCAGATTAATGCCCGCGCGCCTGCCCTCTCTGCATTTGAAATAGAAAAACAAGTTACGTTTCCAATTGAAAATTTACTCGCAGGTATTCCAGGACTTGAATATACGCGCTCCCTGTCTCGCAATGGATTCGCACAAGTCACTGCTGTTTTTAGCGATAGTTACGATATTTATTTCGCACGACAGCAAGTTACAGAACGCTTGATGCAAGCGCGGGATGAGTTTCCCCCCCAGGTTGATACGCGTCTAGGGCCTATAGCAACCGGCTTATCTGAAATCTATATGTGGACGGTTCGCTACAAGAAGTTCGATATAAAGACAGCTCTGGATGGCGACCAGGGCTGGCAACGCAATGGCGATTATCTGACGCCAGAGGGTACAATACTGCACAGTATTGTGGAAAAGGAAGCCTATCTTCGCACGGTGCAAGATTGGATCATCCGTCCGCAACTGCGCACCGTGCCGGGCGTCGCCAGCATCGACTCGCTCGGAGGCTTTGTTAAACAATATCATGTGCAACCTGACCCAGCAAAATTAACCGCGCTTGGACTCTCCTTTGGCGATCTTGCTGCTGTTATCGATCGAAACAATCTGAGTCGCGGCGCGGGCTATCTCGAACGTAATGGCGAAGGCCTTGTTGTCCATAGCGGCGGACGCCTCGAATCCATTGACGATATCCGCAATGTTGTTGTCTCAACACGTAATGGGTCGCCCGTGCGGCTCGGTGAAATTGCCACTGTCGCGATCGGCAAGGAACTTCGCGTCGGCAGCGCCAGTATGAACGGCGATGAAGTCGTCATTGGCACAAGCTTTATGCTGATCGGGGCGAATAGTCGGGTAGTTTCGGCAGCAGTAGATAAAAAAATAAAACAAGTCACCAAAACCTTACCTAAAGATATTGAAGTTCGTACAATTCTCAATCGCGCTTTATTGGTTGACGCAACGATCAAAACAGTCGCCAAAAATCTTTTGGAGGGCGCTGCGCTTGTCATTTTAGTCTTATTCTTGATGCTGGGAGATTTTCGCGCCGCTCTGGTGACAGCGACAGTTATTCCCGTGACTATGTTATGCCTGGCCATTGGGATGTATGTCGGCAAGATCAGCGCTAATCTCATGAGTCTTGGCGCATTAGATTTTGGTTTAATCGCAGATGGTGCCATCATTGTTGCAGAAAATAGCCTGCGCAGACTTTCTGAGAAGCAACATAAATTAAATCGCCCGCTCACAGTCGAAGAGCGCCTCAACACAGTCGTTGACTCTGCCGTTGAGATGCGTCGGCCAACAGTCTACGGCCAGTCAATCATCATCCTTGTCTACCTGCCCATTCTCTCTTTCTCTGGAGTAGAGGGCAAAATGTTTCACCCCATGGCGATGACTGTGATCATCGCACTGCTATCTGAATTTTTGCTCTCTTTGACATTTTTTCCCGCCATGATCGCATTATTTGTCTCAGGACACGGCGAAGAAGGAGAAAATAAAATTGTTAACGCCCTCAAGCGGCGTTATGAGCCTATACTCATTTGGGCGATGGATCATCCCCCAAAAATTATGGCGATTGGTCTCGGCGCATTTCTCTTTGCCGCACTCATTTATCTCAGTCTCGGGCAAGAATTTACACCAACGCTTGATGAAAAAAATATTGCCCTTACTGCAATCCGAATTCCAAGTACATCACTCACTCAATCTCAAGCGATGCAAATTGAGATCGAAAACGTCATTGAAACATTCCCACAAGTTTCACATGTATTTTCCAAAACGGGTACGGCGGAATTAGCGACCGATCCAATGCCGCCTAATAATACGGATGCATTCATCATGCTGAAACCTCAGCATGAATGGCCTGATCCTAATTTATCTAAAAATGAACTCATTGCTCAAATTGGTGCAGCAATAAAAAAATTGCCTGGAAACGCCTATGAATTTACCCAACCAATACAATTACGATTTAATGAACTTTTAGCGGGCGTTAAGGGTGATATCGCTGTCAAAGTTTTTGGCGAAGATTTTGATATTATGCTGAAGGCCGCTAATCAAATCGCCACTATTTTACGCGCCACGCCAGGCGCTGCGGATGTCAAAGTCGAACAAGTCTCCGGTCTGCCGCTTCTCGATATAAAAATTGATAAATCCGCTATCGCGCGATTAGGTCTGAGTATTGGCGCCGTTCAAGATGCGCTGGGTGCGGCAATTGGTGGTCAACAAGCGGGCATAATTTTCGAAGGTGATCGCCGATTTCCAATCTTTGTACGGCTCGGCGATAATCTTCGTGACAACACCCAAGCCTTGGAGGCCATTCCTGTTTCCCTACCCCCTGACGCATTGGGGCGTATTGCAACTGTTCAGCTCAGACAAATTGCCAAATTTACAACGATTGATGGTCAAAACCAGGTTTCCCGCGAGAATGGCAAGCGTCGGGTTGTCGTCAGCGCTAATGTTCGCGGGCGTGATATCGCCTCGGTCGTCAATGACGCACGCGCTAAAATAGACGCCAAGGTTAAATTGCCCCCGGCTTATTGGATTATCTGGGGCGGTCAATTTGAAAACTTAGAAGCGGCGCGCGCGCGATTAATGATTGTTGTTCCAATCTGCTTTTTTATGATCTTTCTTCTCCTTTATTCCGCCCTTGGATCCGCCTTAGACGCCTTACTCGTCTTCACTGCTGTCCCACTTGCCTTATCGGGCGGCGTACTTGCGCTATGGCTGCGGGCAATGCCGATGTCAGTTTCTGCCGCTGTTGGCTTTATTGCCCTTTCCGGCGTCGCCGTACTAAATGGTCTCGTGATGCGTACCTATATTCATCAATTGATGATGAATGGCGAGCCAGAGCGCAGAGCGATTTTTGATGGTGCAATGACGCGTCTACGGCCTGTTACTATGACGGCGCTTGTCGCCTCCCTGGGCTTTGTCCCCATGGCGCTTGCCACAGGCACCGGGGCGGAAGTTCAGCGGCCAATCGCGACAGTTGTGATCGGCGGCTTAATTAGCGCAACATTACTGACGCTGGTTGTCTTGCCGGCGCTTTACACCTACTTCGGAGATAATTTACGCGCTAATGCTTCCCTAAATGAGCGCCCATGATGAGGGCGCTTTCCTTTCTGATAATCGCTCTATTAATGGGTGAGCCTTCTCTTGCATCTGCGGAAACGCTCAATGAAGCGCTTCAACGCGCCTACAGCAATAACCCAAGTCTAAATTCCGGGCGCGCTAATCTTCGTGCCGTTGATGAGGGGGTTCCGATTGCAAAATCTGGCATGCGCCCGCGTGTCTCAATCAACACTTATCTTGGCGCGCAACAAAATCGTTTCATTCAACGCCAAGACGACATGTCTAAACCTGACGATCCAAATGCCTATCCTATTTGGAACCGGCAACAGGGTCAGAGCATCGCCCGTACAGCAGGCGTTACAATTGAACAACCCGTATTTGATGGCTTTAAAGCGCTAAATTCTACGAATGCGGCTGAAACGGCTGTGTTTGCTGAGCAACAAAGATTAAGGCTTCTTGAGCAGAAAATTCTTTTTGATACAGCGTCATCCTATATGAATGTTTTGCGCGATACGGCGGCGCTTAAACTTCAAGAAAATAACGTCGCCGTATTAACTGAACAATTACGCCAAACAAAAGAACGATTTTCCGCCGGACAAATAACGCTCACTGACATAGCCCAAGCAGAGTCGCGCCTTGCAGCAGGACAAGCGCAAGCAAGTAATGCGCACGCGATTTTAGAAGCTAGTATTGGCGCCTATCAACAAGCAGTTGGCGCGCTACCTAAAAAACTTTCTCCCGCTGCGCCTGTTGATAAATTATTGCCTAAATCAAGGGAGGAAGCTGAGCAAATTGCTATTAGCGAACATCCGATGATCCTTGCGGCCCTTCATGACGCAGACGCCTCTGATTTTGATATTAAGGCGATTGAAGCTGACTTTTTACCAAAACTTTCTATCGTCGCAGATGCGTTTACCCAAACAAATATGAATATCATTTATGACCGTAACATTGCCGGCATGATTGGCGGGCGGCTTAATGTACCTCTTTATGATGGCGGCAGCACATCCTCTCAACTCAGACAAGCAAAAGAAATTGCAGGGAAAAGAAAGCTAGACGCTGATGTAGCGCGCGCTGAAATTCTTGCCCTTACCCGAACCACATGGGCAAATTTGCAATCGTCTAAGACGCGTATGAGCGCGGCGCAAATGCAAATAGCGGCGGCAGAACGGGCGCTCTATGGCGTGCGCGAAGAAGCTAAAGCCGGTCAACGCACAACGCTGGATATATTAAATGCGCAGCAAGAACTCTTAAATGCCCGCATGTCGCTTATTTTTGCGCAACGCGAACGTGTTGTCGCCTCATACGGCGTTCTTGCAACCATTGGCCGGCTTTCGACAGAGACGCTGGGTCTCAGCACCTATTATTACGACCCGTCTCTTCACTTTGATCAGATTAAAAATTCTTGGGGCGGATTCACCATCCCGAAGGGTCGATAAAAAGATACCCTCCTTTACGAGCGCCACTTCAAATAAGATGAATTTGATGAGGTGAAAACCACTGCTAAATTCGCTCTTGGATGAACTTTATATCGTTGACAAATAGCCATCGCCAAAAATTACGCTACTTATCAGATGTTCACCGCGCCATTTTCTCGGCCTCTTGGTCTGGTTCAATGCGCCCCAGTGAGGAAATGAAATGAAAAGCCAATTGTTAAAATTTGTTACGCCTGCTGTTGTCCTTGCGTGTTTTAATGTCACATCTGCTTTTGCTTATTGCATGTTTAGCTGCGATCCGACGGAAGCGCATGCGCGTCAGATTTTTGAAAACCTTCTTAAACAGCGCTTCGATAAGGCTGGAAAAATTGTAGAATTTAAACAAACAATGAATGAGAGATTAGAAATGCACGCCACTGGCGAGAAGGGCTATGAAATTTTCTTTAACGCCCGTGTGCAATTTCCTGAAGGCGCAAATTTAGACTGCAAGCCAGACGCCTCAGGCACCTATAAGGAAGGGTGCTCTTCGAGTAAACATTTAGTTACGGCCCCGCGCAGCGCCGATCCAAAAGGACCGCAATATATCGCGCCCGGCGAAACAGTAACTTTTGATGAAGAATATCGTTTCTATGAAGATCCTAAAGGATGGAAGGGACCAGACGGAAACGTCTATTCACAGTAAGAAAATAAAAATTAGGGCGCGCAAAAAATGCGCGCCCTAAAAGATAAGGATATAAAAAGCGCTACTGAACTTATTTCAGCAGGTCAGTGTTCTGGGGGCAGCCTGCCTTCTCGTTACAAGCTTTGAAATTGACGCGCAGTTCATCTTTATCAGCGCCGTAATTCATCTTGCGGGAGAGATATTCGTCGTAGCATTTTGAAGCAGCATTAGCCTGCTTGTCTTCGTCTGCTTTGCGTGTATCGCAATCCGCGAACGCCGGGGTGATCATGCCGGCGAGCAACGCAACGGCCGAGACAATGGCGAATTTCTTCATTCTGAGCTTTCCTTTTCTTAACGTAAAGCTTGACCGTTCCTCGTCCGAACTTCCGTCGGAACGGAACTCCCCTCCCGTCGCGTTGCCCGCGACAGCTTGCAAGACGCCAAGCGGGGGGGACGATGTCGGAAGAACGCGCTCAAGTCAATGAGCCTGCATGCATATGAAATACGATAAGTCGATCTAACGCATGAAGAGACGAGGGGCTTGGTTTCAAGCCGCCTCAAAGCAAAGATGTACGATTTCTCAATTTGGGTAGAGAGAGAATGCTGCGCCGCAGCAAATCCGCGAAGCTAATCTCACGTCAAAAGGACAGGCGCGCATAAAAGCGCTTCCTGTCCTAATAGATGTCTGGCTCTGTGGTGATCCAGACCTTAAAGATTTTTGGAGTTCTGCGGGCAGCCGCACTTCTCATCGCAAGCTTTGCGATCTGCTTGCAGTTTGGTGTGGTCGGCCATCATGTCCTGCTTGTGACGGACATATTCATCCTCGCACTTTCCAGCGCAGACAGCTTGCTCATCTTCATTTCTTGTATCGCAAGTAGCAAATGATGGAGACACAGAAGCCACAAGAAGGGCGGCGGCTGTTATGATGGCGTATTTATTCATCTTGCTATTTCCTCCTCCAAATTACGTAGACATTTTCCTTATTGTCTCAGCGCAAAGGCTTATAGACTGAACTTCGTTTAATGACTAGCGCGCAAGACATGCTTGGATGTGGCGTTTTCTTTCCGCCAGGGGAAACTTTCCACAAGGAGAAACGAGCTTTTTGCTGCGTCGTTTAGGAGGCCAGCTGTCGCAGGACATAAGGCAAAATGCCGCCGTTCCTGAAGTATTCAAGCTCATCCAGGGTGTCGATTCGCAATAAGAGGGGTACAGAAATCACTGCGCCATCTGCAAAAGCAATATCCGCCTTGAGCAACTGCCGCGGACTTAATTGAGCGCCCAATCCGCGGATTGCGACAGTCTCCTGCCCTGTTAAATCCAATGAAGTCCAAGACACGCCGTTTTCAAAAGTAAGGGGTAAAATACCCATGCCCACAAGATTGGAGCGATGAATACGCTCAAAACTTTGCGCGATAACTGCGCGCACGCCAAGTAACGCAGTGCCCTTGGCCGCCCAATCGCGTGAAGAGCCATTCCCATATTCAGCGCCCGCAAAAATAACTAATGGTACGTTATCTTGCGCATACCGCATCGCCGCATCGTAAATTGGCAATGTTTCCCCACCAGGATAATATTTTGTGAGCCCGCCCTCCGGTATGACGCCTGATGCGTCCTTCATCATATGATTTTTGATCCGGATATTGGCGAATGTCCCCCGCATCATGACTTCATGATTGCCGCGGCGAGTGCCGTATTGATTAAAGTCTGCCGGCGTTACGTTTCGCTCAATCAACCAATCGCCAGCGGGAGAGGCTACCTTAATCGATCCTGCAGGCGAAATATGATCAGTTGTGATCTTATCGCCAAATAACGCCAAAATACGCGCGCCTAAAATATCCTTAATGGGTGGAATCGCCTTTGTAAGGCTCTCAAAATAGGGTGGATTACGCACATAGGTTGAGTAATCATCCCACACATAAGTTTCGCCAGTGGGTGCCGCAACGCCCTGCCAATGTTGATCTCCCGAAAATACATTCGCATAAGTTTCGCTGAATAAAGCGCGCGTTACATTTTCTTGAATGAATTTTTCAATTTCTGCATTGGTTGGCCAAATATCACGCAAGTAAACATCCCGACCAGATGGATCTTTGCCTAGAGGTTGCGTGGTTAAATCAATCGCGATTGTCCCCGCCAAAGCAAAAGCGACAACAAGCGGCGGTGAGGCAAGATAGTTCGCCTGTACATCAGGATTTACGCGACCTTCAAAATTTCGATTGCCAGATAAAACAGAAACCGCGACAATATCCTGCGCATTAATTGTCTTTGACACGGGAGCCGGTAAAGGTCCCGAATTACCAATACAGGTTGTGCATCCATAGCCTACGAGATTAAATCCCAAAGCATCTAGGTGTTTTTGCAGTCCTGATTTTTGTAAATACTGTCCAACCACCTGACTGCCAGGCGCAAGCGATGTTTTCACCCAAGGTTTGACTTTAAGGCCACGCGCCAAAGCGTTTCGCGCCAATAGGCCCGCGCCAATTAACACGCTAGGATTAGAGGTATTGGTGCAGGAAGTAATCGCAGCGATCACAACATCGCCGTGACCAAGATTAAACACTTCTCCCTCAACCTGATGTCGATTCGTTAGACCGTCAGATTTTTTATATTCTAACGCTAAAACGCTTTCGAATTCTTTTGCTACCGCCTCTAGTCTGACGCGTCCCTCCGGACGCTTTGGACCAGCTAAGGAGGGCGAGACCTCGGCTAGGTCAAGGTCAATCACATCTGTGAAAATCGGCACATCGGCCGTCTCATCCCGATACATGCCTTGAGCTTGTGCGTAGGCTTCGATTAATGCGATGCGATCTGCTGTTCGACCAGAGGTGTGAAGAAACGCCAGCGTTTCCTTATCGATCGGGAAGAAGCCGCACGTTGCACCGTACTCGGGTGCCATATTCGCTATGGTCGCGCGATCCGCTAAGGTCAGATGCGTTAATCCCGGACCATAAAATTCAACAAATTTTCCGACGACGCCTTTCTTGCGCAACATCTGGGTTACTGTAAGCACAATATCTGTTGCCGTAACGCCTTCCTTAGGCGCGCCATTAAGTTGGAACCCAATGACCTCTGGCGCTAATAAGGAAAGTGGCTGGCCAAGCATCGCCGCTTCAGCTTCAATACCTCCAACGCCCCATCCCAACACCGCTAATCCGTTGACCATAGTGGTGTGAGAATCTGTTCCAACAAGGGAGTCTGGATAAGCGACATCAATCGTTGCGCCATTAAAATGCTCTTCTCGAGTCCAAACAGTTTGGGCAAGAAATTCTAAATTCACCTGATGACAAATACCGGTTCCAGGCGGCACAACTCGGAAATTATCAAAAGCAGCCTGGCCCCATTTTAAAAAACGGTACCGTTCTCCATTGCGCTGATATTCAAGATCAACATTTTCAGAAAAAGCTTGAGCTGAACCAAATTTATCCACAATCACCGAGTGATCGATCACAAGATCAACTGGTACTAAAGGGTTAATCTGTTGCGGATCCCCGCCAAGCGCTTTCATAGCGTCGCGCATCGCCGCCAAATCAACAACGGCAGGAACGCCAGTAAAATCCTGCATCAAAACCCGCGCAGGCCGAAAGGCGATTTCGCGTTCCACTTTGCCTTTTTCAACCAGCCATTTTGCAAAAGCGGAAATAGTTTCTTGCGTTACCCAGCGGCCATCTTCGTGGCGCAGAAGATTTTCTAAAACTACTTTGAGTGAATAGGGTAAGCGCGAAATTCCGGCCAATCCATTGGCCTCAGCCGCCTTGAGTGAAAAATAATGATAGACCCGGTCTCCGACGACAAGCTTTTGACGGGATTTGAAACTGTCGACTGAGGTCATGAGAATTCCTTGAACAACGAAATGAAAATTATCTGAGGTATGATCTTTCTAGAAAATTCCGTGCCAGCAGCAAATAAAAAACGCCGCTGGAGACAATTTAACGCCAAAGTCCCCTTCAATGCGGTGCGCCACGCAAGGGACGCTCTTCCATTTTGGCTAGAAAAAAGCAGGAAAAAGCTAAGCAAAGCGCAATCGCCAAAAATACCCAGCGATAAGCCCCAATCATCGCAGGGATCAATGCGGCCTTATCCTGGGCAGTTTCCAGGAGATCTGCGCGACCACCGCCTAAGGCCAATGCGCCGAAAAGCGCCACCAATGCTGCAGTCCCCAATTGTCGAAAAAACTGCATAGCCGCCGTCGCCGTCCCGAGATCCCCGAGGTCAACGGCATTTTGGACAGAAACTGTCGCAATCGGCAGCATGGCTCCAACACCAAAAGTGCTAATGACCAGCAAAATATTTAAACCCAAGAAAGAGAGCGTCTCTAACCGCCACGCCATGATGAATGCTGCTAGTGCAGCGAACAAAAGTCCAATCACCGGCATGATCTTATAGTGCTCCCGATACGCCATAACCCGACCTGAGCACGCCGCTCCAATGACGGTAGCAATCATCAGCGGAATTAATGCAAGACCACAATCGCGGGGATTGAGGCCGATTACGGCTTCAAAATAAATTGGCATCACAAC
>BJGJ01000055.1 GCA_014190435.1 Methylocystaceae bacterium
CTCCAAGAAAAATTTTCTTCTAATATGAAACTTGGGCAAGACCCTGCACAGACACAACACTAAAATATAGAATAAGAGGTATAAGTTTAAATAGAAAAGCTTTTTATAAAAAATCTCAAATCACTAGTATTTAATTTATAAGACCATAAAGACAACAAATCAGGAAGATTATTAAAGATTTTAAACAACAAGTCACAAAAGTTTTAAATAAAATTCCTGTGTATTGCAGGTCAGATGTCAACCGCACCGAGAAAAAAGAGGTGGCAGAGCTGCAGCCCCTAAAACATCTAACCTTAGAGCGAATGGTAATTGATCAACAGGAAAATATATTTGCATATCTTCCCATAACACGACCAATTCCTGACGTTCGCACTGTTTAAACATAAAGAGTTATTGCATCGCACAATCTATTCCCCTCGTAACTTATACTTCAGGGAAGCCTAGTTACCAGAGGGGAAGAGCAATAAGCATAACCCTCTAGCGGTGGGAGCCAGATATTTTCATGCAACGCGGCTGCTGTCTGTTTTAAATTTCAAGTTATTAGTTGCTTAAAATACTCATAAAAAGGGTCAATTCCGGACCTCATACATACTGTATCCTAGCATCCACTCAGAAACTAATTTCTATACCCGACCAAAAATGGGGCATAAATTTAGCCAGTAAAACACAAGTTTATTTAGGGTTTCTTTGTAAAGGGCGTTGTAGCTTGTCCCTCTTTAGTCTGCGATTGTTTATAGGCAGAGATAGTAGTTTTTGGCTGGTTTTTATCAGCCTTTGGCTTTTTAGCCTCCTTATTTCCCTTCATTTGACCTTTTGCCATTTTAAAAATCCCTCTTTTGGCCGACGGAAGACGGCTCAATAGAGAGTTTATCATGATTAGAAGAAGAAAGATTTAAATAGTTTTCCTCTTGAAATCTCACAATATTCTCCGTGAGTCATGAAATTAGTAAGGAGATAGTGAGGCGCCTCCAGTGAAGTGATCCAGCATTAATGTTAGTTTTCTGGCGGATTTCCCGAAGAAGTAATGAGGGATTGGCCATAAGTAAGAATCGGTTTTCAGTTGAGCAGATCGTCGCGGTATTAAAGCAGGCAGAGCTAGGGCTGCCTGTTGTGGATTTAATCTGCAAAGTCGGGATAACCGAGCAAACCTTCTATCGATGGAAGAAGCAATATTCTGGCATGAAGTCAGTCCAGATCCGTGAACTGAAGCAGCTTTCTGAAGAAAACGCTCGGCTTAAAAAGCTGGTTGCTGACCTAAGCTTAGACAAGACCGTTCTACAGTACGTCCTGTCAAAAAAGTTCCCAGGCCAGCGCTCATGAAGAAAGTTGTAGATTGTGTGAAGGCGTGTGACGGCGTGTCACGGCTACAGCGAGCGTCGGGCCTGCGCATTAACGTGCCAGCATCGCTCGACCCAACGCAAACCCAGCAGGCGTGATCCAAGACTAGAGCTCAGGCAATGGATGCATGAAATTGTTTAAACGCGGGACCGCTATGGCTATCGCCGGAGCTAGATCATGCTGCGGCGCGAGGGATGGCCTATTAGTCTCAATCTTGTTTATCGGCTTTATCGCGAAGAGGGATTAGCTCTTCGCAGTAAACGACCACGACGACGCAAGATGGTTATTCATCGTGAAGCCCGGGTAAAGCCAAGTCGCCCTAATCAGGTATGGAGCCTTGATTTTGTGCACAAGAAACTCAGTGGCGGGCAGAAGTTCAGGTTCCTAACAGTCGTAGATGTTTATAGCCGCGAAGGCTTAGCAACTGAGGTTGATTATCGCCTGAGAGCCGAAAATAGTATTGAAGTTCTCAATCGTCTTGTTAGACAGCGCGGTGCGCTAAAGTTTCTTTTTGCGGATAATGGCGCAGAGTTTATGGTCATCTCGTAGATCTATGGGCGCACCATCATAATGTGCGAATAGACTTTGCTCGTCCAGGAAAACCAACGGATAACGCCTTCATAGAAACAGTCAATGGATCATTACGAGATGATTGTTTAACCCTTCATTGGTTCGATAATTTGGTAGAAGCCAAGCAATTAATTGAAGCCTGGAGGATCGATTATAACGTGAGCCGTCCTCACATAGGTATTGGCAATATATCACCAAAATAATATGCTTTGCAGGTAAGGCTTTTGGAACAAAACTGAGGTTCAGATGCTATCAGAAACTAACATTGAAGTTGGATCATCTTTCCCAAGCGAGTCATTGGGCTCAAGACCTATACTTCAGGGAGGACTACTGTTTAGGGTGAAGACCACTTTCCCAAAACTAGAACGTATATCTAACTCATTTCAGATAGTCATTAATCTAAATTCTTAAGCTTTTGATAAGAATAGTAACCCTCTTATATAGCCGACGTTCTAATTCGTAAATTTCATAAATTTATATTTCTGAATGCTTGAAAACGGACAGCATTGAACTTATACACTCCGTGAAATCATTAGGATTTTTAAACTCATATAGCCTAGATATCAGACATCAATTAATTACACTAACATTCAACTAAAACGCTATTTTACTTCAAATCAAACAATTTCTTGCCCAAATTGCGCAAATTTAGTCAATAGAGTAGTTTGAAAATTATAGTCACATCGGATAATGAAAAACATATGAATAAATATCTTAAATATCCAATAGCGACTTTCGTGTTCTGCAAAATATTTATTGCTACAACCTTAGTCTTTGCCCAAGTATCAGATCCATTAAAGCCATCAAAAGTAGATATATTTTATGTGACGAATAGAGCGCCTATGGGAACTGAGAACGGCTCGATACTCTATGGGGTCGACCGGTCCCATTCTCTAGCCTTTGGCTCAGTCGAAGTTCTTGGACAAGACGCAACTAATTCGACAGTAGGCGAGCCGGCAGAGATGGGCCGCTTCCCAGAAACCCCATATTCCTTAGAAAAAACTAAACATGGGGTAAGGCGCTCGTCTGATGAGCTTTTAGAACACAAGCGTACTGCACTACAAATGCGTAATGAGCTTCATCGTCGAATAATCAGAACGAGACGCAAGGAAGCAGTTATATTCATTCATGGTTACAATAATGATTTTAATGATGCCGTCAAATCAACAGCTCAAATCTGTAACGATCTTGGTCCCGATGACTTCACCTGCATTGCACTCACCTGGCCAGCAGGGGGATCAAAAGGAGTACTCTTCGGCTATAATGTAGATCGAGAGTCAGGTGAATTTTCTGTTGCAGATCTGCGCAAAGCTATACGAATTATCTCTAGCACTCCTGATTTAAAGGCCATACATTTTATAGCGCACAGCCGCGGCACTGACGTACTGTCAACAGCTATTCAACAGCTGGCTATAGAGACCTACGTGGCTCAAAGTTCAATTGCAGAGAAACTGAAAATTCATAATGTAATTTTAGCGGCACCTGATATTGATTTAGACGTTGCCTTTTCTAAGATCCTTGGAATCGTTTCAGATCCCGATCTTTTATACGGCAAGTCAGCTAACGAAAGAGTTATCTATAATCCTGGAAAATTCCATCTGACGGTTTATTCATCAAATGGCGATAGAGCCCTAAGCATGTCAAAGGCGCTTTTTGGCAGCGATTTAAGACTAGGGCTCATTGATACAAGTACCTCTCAGGATAAGCTTGATCGCATACCTAAGGCAGCAGGACTTGCAGATTTTATTACTGTAGAAGCTGGCGGTGGCTTTATAGGCCATAGCTATTTTTTATCAGAACAGGCTGTCCGTCACGATTTAATAGAGCTTATTAAAAATGAAAAGTCTCCGTCAGACCCTGAAAGATCTTTAATTGAAGAGAAGCAACCTCTATGGTTTTTACCATCGAGAACATCTGCTCAATAATATAATTACCGCAAAAGCCTGTCGAGCCACTCTTTTAGTTCCTCTATTATATACTGATTAATTGATGGCTATAAGTCCGAGTCTATTAGTCAAAGTCTTTTCAACATAAGCGTTCACCGATCCTGATTAGTTTGGCCTCGTATATGCAGCATTAGAATGAGATTATAGGAACCCCTGACTCCCTCTAAAATCTTATTTTAATCAGCTTAAAATCACTCCTTTAGCCAATTATACGGGATAAGCTTAGTCAACTTACTCATTCGTAAAGTAGCGATTACTCCCACTTTTACCTGTCAATCCATTTTATTCTTAGAAGAATTCTGTTATTCATCGTGGATATAAAAAAACCAGAAGTTATTAGCTGCAGGTATAAGTTATCTTGAGCTAACCAGAGAAAACATTTCATTTGATAGGTTAATGGACTGCTTTGCATCTGGATTTATACGACATGCATTCTTAAGCGAGATGTAATGACCATAAAGTCTATTCGCTTCAGAGTCACCCACGACAAGCTTTGCATATGAAAGAGCCATCGTCACTTCAGAAGAACTATGCTGCCGAAGGAAGCCGCAATTGAATGTGCGGACATCGGCATTAGCGCTAGTGCAATATGCCAGCAACACAAACATTATCGTCGATATAATCTTTGAATTTTTGTGATACATTTTCATAGCCAAACTCCCTACCGGTTGCAGGCTGTGACGTTGTTACAAGAACCAGAATATCACCATGACTACTTTATTCTTTTGACGGGTAAAGCTTTCAATTATTATGATTAGTCTATGACTCAGCCCGTTATTTCATTAATTTATAGGAATCAGGGCCTGACTATGGAGCTATCCTCTGTGCATACGACTGTAAACGTAACTTATTGGCCAGCGCTTATCTCACATATTCGCTCGGCTAAAAAAATGAGCCAGGAGGATTTTGCTGAAGCGGTCTTTTCAAACCAGGCAACTGTTTCCAGGTGGGAAAAGGGACAGGTTGTTCCAAGCTTTGATAAACAAAAAAAAATTGAAAAATTAGCGGAAAGTGCCGGCCTATCTACATTAGCAGGTATTGCTGTTGTTGTTCGCTCTAGTCCCTTTGCTATACTGCTTGTCGATAAGGATGGTCTAATCATGGCAGCGTCACAATCAAGCGGCTTTCAGGAAGGACTGAATGTAAGAGACCAGATATCTGCCGATGAAGTCAGAAATTACACCCATTTCCGGGGAGAACTAGATCGAGTAGAGTTTTGGGAAGAAGGCGGCAAGCATCTTATTTATGAATTTAGCGACCAATCAACTTGGGCATCATCAATCGTTGTCTCAGTAGGTATACGTGGATCAGTTTTTGCAGTAGTACAGAAAATACACATGTAAATAGTCAATTTGATTAAGTATTTTAGAGAAATTATTTTTAAAAAATAAGCATATACTTTCTTATTAGAAATAAATTCTTTAACTTCATTATAGTTATCAAATATTGCGAAGATATCAAAGCTATAGCGCTCACATATCCAAAACATCCCTAACAACAAACAAAAAGCTCGGGAAAAACTAAATAAAATTCTGCTTTTGATTTTCTCTGAGAACTAATCCCGATTTCTACTTAGAGATATCTCGGCTTAAATTATCTTGTATTTGTCAATTTTTTGATCAGGTTTATATTTTCATATTACACCCTTTTAATACGGCAGTAATTGATTTGAAATGGAAGCTATAATGGCAGCGCCCTACGATATGAAGCGATAGATTGGCAGAATACATAAGTCAGATTTTAATACATAGCAGTCATGAGAAATGATAGACGACCAACCTTTAGGATATTATCCTAGCTCGCAAGAAATCAATCTGGCAAATGAAATACCCAGAGCGCAATGGGAATGAGGGAAAGTTCTATAGCGAGATAAAAGAGTAGCAAGGGCGCAGGCTGTCCTTCAATTATGAGACTAAGCAATCGGCCGCCGGCCAAGCCTCCAGCAAAGAGAGCAGTGGTAAGAACTGCTGTATCGCGATATCTGCTACTAAATGCAGAATAGAACCAAAAGCTTCCAAGAGCGAGATATAATCCCATAATAGCACGAAGAATATGCGCAAAGTTTGGATTGAGGGCAGGATCGTCCATAAAGGTCGCCGCGAACCATTTTGGAGAAACGCCATAGAGAATAGCGATGGTAGCTACGGAACAGAAAGCGAAAATGAGGAAATATTTTTTAATCTGCATAGAGAATCTTCCACCCTTATAATTTTTATATAGATCACCTTAGAATAAATTACGGAAGCATAAATATTGCAACTAATTTTATGAGCACGCTAATAAGTCTTCCAGAAATTACAGGGCGCTCTAGATCAAGATGATCCAGGTTCGTCGCGCAACTTAAAAATTATCCAAATACCTCCGACGGAAATAAATTATTTCAGAATATTTTTTCATAGGAAACCACATCAAAAAACTACTTTTTGCAAGATATCTATATTTTAAGGCTTACACCAACAATTGGACCATGAAGAATTGCGTTAAAGGCATTTTGTTTTCCATTCTCCCAATTCGAATAATCAATACTTAAGGCGCGATATCCAATAAGACCACCAATTTTCCAGCCGTCATAGTCTATTTCTGGAACATACGCGCCAACTGTCTGCCAAGTGAACTTTGTGCCGACACCAAACCCACCAATATCGCCTCTGAGTTCAAAATTTTGACCAGCGGAGACACTATGCCTCATTCGTAGACCAACAAGCGGATCAAGCCATTGTATCTTATTTGTTATCTCAACAGTTCCTGCGCCAATTTTTTGCACATTGAGCAACTGAGAATTAGCAGCAGCGACAGCTCCTGCCGTCAAATTTAGACCAATATATCCATAGCGGGCACCAATATAGCCGTCTACTGAGGTATAGGAGTTAGTTGAATTCAGTAATTTCCATTTTGCGACCTCATAACCTATGCCCCCTTCCCCAATTCCAAGCGTCTGTCTGAGATGGCCAGAGAGACTGGTGGCAAGCGCTATATCTACAACCGGCTGTCTTGTGATTAGAATGCTATCTGAAAAACGAAGTTGCGCGAAGGCAAAATCGCTATAAGCCCAGAAGGGACCTTTGGTTATTTCTGCACGCCCCATGAAGGCAAGGGGAAAAGAACTGCTTTTTGTGATCGCGTCAATAATTGACGTGTCATTACCTAATGATTTATCATTAATAACAAGATTGCCATTAGTATTGAGAGCCCAAAGATAAGGAATAATTTTTATGCTCTGATTTTGAGATGTCGTTTTTTCTATGAGCTCATATTGTGCTTTAGAGAATACAGGTCTCTGCGCAGATTGTGATGGATCGGGGATCGTTGCGTCAAATCGGTAGTTAAGACCGGCCTGTAAATAATGGCCATTATATTTTGTTGAGAGCGTAGATGTATCGACAAGGCTTACTGCATTATTCGCTAATAGATTAGTAAAATAAAGCGGAGAAAAGGATGAAGTTGATAATGAGACATCTCCAAGATCAAAATAACTATATTGGAGCTTTACGCTAGTATTGGACGTTAACGCATATTCTCCACCGGCTCCAACGGTCCAGCCAGTCCTATTTTGATAAAAGTCTACTTTTGCTGGGTCTCCGAGATAGGGGGAATATACGTAAGTAAGGTTTTGACGCACGGTACCGGCAGCATTTATCCCACCAAGCGCAAGACCGCCCGTGACATAAGCCATGAATCTTGGTGTCACAGCATAGCCAAAACGGCCACGTATTGTGCTTAAATATTCAAGATTACGGCGCACTCTAACGGAGGTGACAGCCGAGCCGTTAATTGTTGAAATAATTGTCCCAAAACCGCCACCTCCCCGAACACCAGCCCCTTGGAGATCCGCCTCCATTCCGACAATAAATTTTTCGGAAAACTGCCAATTATAACCAAGCTGTGCTCCAGAGAGGAAGCCGTTGAGTTGCCCATTGATCGTTCCTGTGCCGCCCAATGAAGACGCGTTTCCAAAACCGGTAAAGGCATCGTATAAATTATAGGTTGCTATATTGAGCGGTGCGCTGGCTGTCCAAGTATAGCCTGTATTGAAGCCAACATAGAGCCCCGTCCAGGTAAAGAGAGGCGGAACATTCTGCTTTTTTTTGTTCAAGGATTCGCTAGCCAGAACAGCGTTTATGAAAAATAAATTAATCATTGAAAAGATGATTAGAGCCTTAAAATGCATGCCTTTCAAACACATTCGTGCCATCGCTGTTATCTGTTAACGTCGCTTGATGTTCAGCCTTACCCTTCGCAACACCTACTTAAAAGCTGTCGACATTTTTTTTTTACATTTAGAGCGTCATATTTCAATTCTGTTGCAATTATGAAACAGCCATAAAGTCTATACTTATTTGAAATGATCGTATATTTGCGCATTATGGCTAATGTCAGTTTGCTTATCGTCGGTTATAAAGTGCCTAATCCTATTGAACATATATTCACCGCTCAACTATCGTGTCTATCAAATGCCCATCATAGTGAAATATTATTTTGAGATAGCTGAATGAGCCCTAAGTTTGAGCGCATTGACGCCTATGATCTTGATGAAGCGCCTTTATTGTTTCCTATCGGTTGGGATAAAAAATATTATCGCCTTGGATGTAAAGATTTTCATTTTTCCAAACGCTCTCTTGATCTTACTCCACAGCTTAACATTCAAGAAAATATCCTCTATGCCGGAAGGGTAAGACTTGATGGCGCAATCGAGCCAGGCCGGCTTCAAATTGCCTTTGTTGAAAGCGAAGAACTTAGATTAATTGGAGCGTCTATAGATAATTGCATCATGACAGTTGCGTACGACAATGCTTGTTGGGAAGCTGTTGCAAATATGAAAGGACGCGGCCTAACTATCAATATAAGCGCTGATTTAGCTTCCAAGTCATTCTCCGTAGAGGACCTAACAGCCCTGAAGCAAGCAATGTTAGGGCCTCATGGGAAAAATGCAATTATTTCATCCATGTTTCCGATAGCACAAACCACAAAAAAAGCCACCCTAGAATGTCTGGATACATTTGAAACATATGATTTACTGGGTAATCATACAAATGATAAGAAATTTCTCCCTTGGGATCCAACAGAAATAATGGAACTCTGCGTAAATATTATTGAGGAAGTCGTCAAAAAAGATTTTATCCAAGCAACTCTAGGGGAGATGCAGAGACATCAAATAGCAAGAGCTGTAGAGGAATACCTTTGGAATGATCCCTCGAAATTATTGCATAAGGATTTCTCTTTAGACTTTTTCGCCAATCAACTTGGAGCCTCACGCAGAACTATACAAATGGCTGTCAAAGAAGTATTTGGTATCGGATTTGTAGAGCTGAAACGTTTAATTCGCCTCCAACAAATCAGATATAGTTTACTTTTAAAACAGGATCATTCAAGTGTTTTAACGCTTGCACAAAGTTATGCTGTTGGACACTTTGGTCGTTTTGCCAAAGATTACCGTGATCTTTTTGGCGAATTGCCCTCTCAAACAAATAAAAGATTACAGAATAATCAACCGTAATTTTATTGGAACGAGGTAGTAAAATGCACTCAAGAAATGCTTCTATTTTTGTAAAATTGACTATCCTGATTATTGCGCTTTTTTCAAACCTTGCTCAAGCTGAACCTAGCGCTACAAAAAAACCTAACATACTCATTATCTGGGGAGATGATATTGGGGAATTTAATCTCAGCGCTTATCACAGAGGCATTATGGGATATAAAACGCCCAATATTGATGCTATTGCACAACAAGGAGCGCTTTTCACTGACTGGTACGGACAGCAAAGTTGTACGGCTGGGCGCGCGGCATTTATTACCGGTCAATCCCCTATTAGAACAGGTTTAACTAAAATTGGTATGCCTG
The DNA here is from genome assembly GCA_014190435.1 of Methylocystaceae bacterium. Classification (GTDB taxonomy): domain Bacteria; phylum Pseudomonadota; class Alphaproteobacteria; order Rhizobiales; family Beijerinckiaceae; genus Methylocystis. Next base: position 9,694 of record BJGJ01000055.1, read on the forward strand.
GATCGCCTGAGGGCATGCGCAAAGAAGATCCAACAATAGCAGATCTACTGAAGCCCTTAGGTTATACTACAGCGCAATTTGGTAAAAACCATTTAGGCGACCGCGATGAGATGCTTCCGACAAACCATGGCTTCGATGAATTCTATGGCAATCTTTATCATTTGAATGCTGAAGAAGAACCGGAGCATCCTGACTATCCAAAGCACCAGGAATTTAAGAAGAAATTTGGACCTCGCGGCGTCATCCATGCTTATGCAAACGGCAAGATTGAAGATACGGGCCCTTTGACGAAAAAGCGTATGGAGACGATTGACGACGAAGTCACTGACGAAACGCTTAAATTTATGGAGAAGGCCGCAAAAGGCGATAAACCTTTCTTTATCTGGTGGAACTCCACCCGTATGCATATTTTCACCCACCTGAAAGAAGAAGCTCAAGGTAAGACAGGTTTAGGCGTGTACGCTGATGGTCTTGTTGAGCATGACGCCTTAGTTGGAAGAATTCTGGCTAAGCTAAAAGAGCTCGGCCTCGATGAAAATACCATTGTAATGTATTCAACGGACAATGGCGCAGAGACCTTCACCTGGCCGGACGGCGGAACAACAATGTTTCGTGGTGAAAAAAATACAAATTGGGAAGGTGGCTACCGCGTCCCAACTTTGATCCGTTGGCCAGGAGTGATTAAACCAGGCGCGGTCATTAATGATGTTGCCGCACATGAAGATATGATGACAACTCTCCTTGCTGCTGCAGGAGCCCCAGATATTAAATCCGAATTGATCAAAGGGAAAAAGATTAATGGGCAAAGCTACAAGGTCCATCTAGATGGTTATAATCTGCTGCCTGCGCTCAAAGGCGAAGTCGAATGGCCTCGCAAGGAATTTATTTATTGGACCGACGATGGTTCTGTTGCGGCGCTGCGATATCAAGATTGGAAAATCACCTTTCTGGCGCAAAAAGAAGAGGGTTTAAAAGTTTGGCAAACGCCCTTTGAGCATTTACGCGCCCCTTTACTTACTAATCTCCGCATGGATCCTTTTGAACGCGCCGAAAAAGAGAACGCCATGGGTTATCAACGCTGGTATGTTGAGCATATGTTTGCAATAATGCCCGCAGCTGCTTATGTCACGCAATGGCTACAGAGTTTTAAAGAATTTCCTCCGCGTCAAAAGCCTGGAAGCTTCAATCTTGATCATGTTATGGAAATGGTCTCAAAAGGCTCGATGAATAAATAGCTGAAGAAAATTCAGCTAGCCATATTCTTGGTCTGTTGACAGCTAAAATATGCCAACAGACATAACTAATAAAAATATCAGATAAAACAGATAAATATTGAAGGGAATTAAGAATGAGTATTTTCACTGCAATTAAAGAAAAGATCTTCGGTATTTCTAAAGCTAATGCTGCGACGACGCTCGCTCAGCCAGAAACAGCATCAGCCTCTTCACAAGGGCCAATTATAGAAGTAGATGTTGCAGATATTTTAGATGAGCTTAAAAGTAAAACTAAAGAAGAGTTGCGT
>BJGJ01000056.1 GCA_014190435.1 Methylocystaceae bacterium
AATTCAGACGGATTCCCGACACACGAACATCTCTGTTGTTCCAATACTTGATCAAGTTAGCTACCTTTACAGAATCGCCATCAATGATTTCTCCAGTCAGTTCAATTACCGCCTGGCCATCATTTTCTGTCATTCTAGAAGTTATTGCCGATGCTTTAGCACTAGAACTCGTCAAGAGTGCACCAGCAGCAAGCGTTACAAAGGCAAGATTGGCTAAAGATTTTTTCATAATTTCCTCTCCATATTTCGCGGATTCGATTGAATTTTGTCCGCTTCTGATGGGAAAAAACTAGCGTTATCAAGCGATTGTATTCAATCATAATTTTCTGTGATTTTTTGCATTTCAACATTTCATCTAATTGAAAAATATCAAAAAATATCACTAATATAATTTTTTACAGTCAGCTGGATTCTCCAAAATGGACGAAGATGAAATTCGTAAACAAATCAATAGATTCTTGGTTAAAGAAAAAATTAAAAGAGAAGAGTTTTGCTATAGAGCCGGAATTAGCGCCGCAACCTTAAATAAGTGCATGACAGGAAAAATGCGGTTTTCAGACAAGACTGTATCAAAAATAATAGCCACAATTGGTATTCAAGATAGCAACATATCAGATGAAGTTGCGAGTTACAAAAACTATGGTGGATATTCAAAAATTCAAGCAAAGAAATATATCGGCTCCTATTTAACATTTCGTCCTTCATTCTCTGAGGACAAATCTATATTCGCATATATCACCGATATTAGGTGGAGCGATGAACGTGGCGCTTTAGAATTTAATGAACGTAATAGGCATGATCCTGAACATTGTCAGCATGGATACATTTCAATACCTCAAGAAACTAATTTCATATATTTTATCACTAGTGTCCCAACGTTAATCGAATAAATTCAGCTGATTATCCGCGAGTGATTGATTTTCATAAGCAGCGGCTTTTCTAAGTAACTGATTTATTGGTATTCTTTCAAATAGCGTCAGGCTTAGGATCTGTAACATTTCATACAGGCTAATTGAGATGTTGAGCCGCTTTTTAACGATCGCGATCAGCACGTAGACTGATACTGCAATCCATATTTGTGTTTTAACAGCGTTCTCAGACACACCGAAGAACGCTTTTATACGAAGGTGCTGTTTAATCCATTTGAAAAAGAGCTCAACCTACCAGCGACATCTATACAGTTCAGTGATTGTTAATGCGGGCAGAACAAAGTTGTTCGTTAGAAAAATCAATTCTTTTCTGGTCGCTGGATCTCTAAATTTAATACGACGTAATGGTGTCTCAAAGCTCTGATGAGAATAATATCCAGCAAGCACAACTGTTTGATCGCATATCAATCCAGTAGCCCGGTCGACGGGATGTGAGTAGCGTCGATCAGCTTTCATGTTCGATTTTGCTCGAGTAACAAAGAAGCTCCCCGCTTCATGTAGAGCATGCAAACGTTCGAAGTCGATATAGCCTCTATCCATCACATAAAAAGCGCCAGGCTCTGGTACTAGTAGATCGAGCACATTCACGTCGTGTAATTTACCATCACTGATATACAGAAACGCAGGAATATTGCCGCGTAGATCCAATAAAGTATGTAACTTTACTGCCGCCTTTGTAGAGCGAAAGGGAGCCCAGGGAAAAACGGATAAGCATAAATCAATCGTGCTGGCATCCAGAGCGTAGACGGTGTTCTTCAAGTCAACCCCAAACGGCTCTTCTGCGTAAAGTCGGCGTGCAATTGTAATGAGCGACTGAGCCAGGTCAGCATAGACACGCCAATCACGAACAGAATTAGCATTTGCTAACGTATTGCGAGAAATATTCGCGCGGATCCCCATGTGATAGAGCTTGTTTTCCTGAGCGCGAAGGCTTGTCTCTATATCTCGCAAGCTTTCACGATAAGTTAGTTGAGCGAAAGCCATACACAGATACTGATCAAGACAGGAGAAGGACTTGACCTTATGCTCTCCTTTGTAACGCGTCACACAACGATGAAAAGTTGTTAGAGGCAGATGTTCCATAACCTGCGCAAATACGAGCTTGCCAGTATGCATGTATGCCCCCTGTAAATAACCAATTTGCAGGATGGCAAATCCTTAATATAAAGTTCAAATCGAGACCAAGAAAAATAATGGGAATTCAATTATAAATCATGTATATACGAGCGATGAATTTCCCGACGTTGGGACAGCAGTGATTCTGAGAGATAATTAAATGAAGCAACAAAACTTATATATTCGAATAAAAAATAAGATGAAAGAAGCAACAGACATTCTTAATTATTTAAATATAAATACTACGGCAGGCGATGAATGCAATAAATGCCAGGAAGATCTTGACCTTCTTCTACTGTCTTCATTGGAAGATGTTAGGTTAATTAACGATGACTTTACATTAAGTGCGGCGCTTAGTCATATTATTCCGGTTTTATTGTCATTGAATCGCATAAAAGAAGCAAAAGAGTTATATTTAAAAATTACAATTCATTTCATCAGAAATGAACTTGATGATGCCTATAGTATTTTGCGTACAACATAGTTTCTCCCATGCAATCCAAATAAAAATTTGAGTGAGCTTTGGATTTTTTTTTAATGCTGGAGATTTAAGTAGTTTAATTCTTTTTTGATTTTATTTTTGCTAGCTAACACAACAACTAATAAATTTGTTTTTTTAATTATGTTCACAAGGCAAATAGTTACATGCTTCCACGGTGTCGTTTTAGTGCCAGCCTATATAAGTAAAAGAATGTCAGATAAGCATTCTTTAACTGAAGTAAATTTTCTCATTTAATGAAACAGAGTAGCTAATCGCTACCATAAATAGTGTGCCGCATCAGCGAGAAAATAATGCGAAATATTTTTCTTGCTAATTAAATTTATAGGAGTAGCATCGATTGTTGGGTCTATACTTTGTTTGATTACGGAGCCGCTTAAACCCCATAAAATCAACATATTTGATGCGGCTTGCCTCAAGGGGAGGCTAGAATGAAGAAATATTCTACAACCCATTTTGATGAGTGCACCCCTGTATTCGCAATAGCTGTCACAGCCCTTAGCGTGTTGTTGCTGTGGTTAGTCGATGATTTCATAAAATAACTTGTCCCTGTTTTTACTAGCTGGCTTGGTTGAGGGCTATCTCGCTTAAGCAAACATTCATATGCCGCATCATCTGATTGCAGGCATGTGCTCTGTGACTAAATTTAGCTGCTTTGCGCTTGATGCAGCTGACTAATCTAATCAAATAACAATGCTTTGTGCTTTTTGTGCTTAAACAACTAAGTCTGGTTGTAATATGCCAACATCATGACGTGATGATGTGCTTCCCCTAAGGAGTAAGCAGGTATTGGACTGCAGTATTGTGAAGCACTCTTTTGATACGCATATCCTTTCTGCTAGCAATGGTGTTTGCATGAATGTGAGGAGGAAAAAATGCTTATTACCTCTCTTTTATTTGTAATCCTTGCCGGAGTTATTGTAGGGATCGTATTTGCTGTAACTTGGCACAATATTATTTCGATTGACACGAAGTAGGATTTTTTTGATTATTCTGGCTTCTGGAAAGTGAAATATAGGTAGCATGGTAGTTACAGTTGATGATATTCCAGATTATCCAATGACCATCAGGTAAACTAAAATAATTTGTTGCCACCAAGCCTGACAAGGCTAAATAGTTGTTTCATGGCTGAATGCTGTTAGATGAAAATGACCAGCGTTTAACCTAAATCTTTAGTCCGAATTAAGACGATGTCGCAGGTTTTGCGGCCTAGAGTATATGAAAGAGTATCAACTCGGTGAGTTTTAGTCTTAGTCGTTACACAGAAGTCAAGATTTTTGAGAAGGCTGTCTAAATCACTGTAATATCTGATAGCGCAGCATTGGAAAGTACTGCTAGCTAATAAAGTTATGTCGCTTGCTTAAGTCTTCCCTCGGAGCGTCAGAACATCGTGATATCTATTGATTAAGTTTGGTAACAATGTCATCCAGTTTAATCCGTTTCTTACTCATTGGCTTTTCCACCTCGTGGACTCAAGAATAATGCTTTAGGGAGGAACGCTTTTCAGGCGGGAAAACTAATTTGGTCAGTATATAAAGCCTTGTTTAGCCTCAAAACCTCTAACTCAATAAAGATCTCTTTTGAGGACAAGTCCAATAAATTTATGAAATTTATTATAGTTCTAAAACTGGAGGCCAAGATAATGAGGCGGATATTTTTAATTGTCTTATTTGCCGTAATAGCTCCGGCAGCATCGGCTATGATGAAACTTGGTAGTCCTGCACCTAGCTTTACAATAAATGCGGCTTTAGCTGGGAAGGAATTTTCTTTCAATTTGAGTGAATCTCTAAAAAAAGGACCGGTAGTTCTTTATTTCTATCCCAAATCATTTACTAGCATATGCACACTTGAAGCACACGAATTTGCTGAAGCAATGGTTCAATTTGAATCCATGAATGCAACTGTAATAGGCGTTTCTAATGATACGATTGAAACTCAAAAAAAGTTCTCAACTATGGAATGCCATAATAAATTTCCTGTTGGGTCAGATATAAATCTTGTTCTTATTAAAGCTTATGATGCGGCATTTAAATTGCCTGGCAATACATACATAAATGAGCATTTGTATAAGTCTATTGAGCGGCATCTATTTGCAGATCGTATTTCATATGTGATTACACAGGATGGCGTTATTGTCTCAGCAGTTAAGGATCAAGAAGCGCATACTCATATAGAGAATGCTTTATCTGTTCTCAAGAAAATTCAGAAAATTAAAAATTAATACTTCGCAACTAAAGTTTTTTTTTGGCATAAAAATTAGTAATTCTATTTATAGAAGAGATTATCATTTAATGCCAATGTATGTTATAGTTTGATGACTTTTTATGTAGAGTAAATCAGGCCTCCTAACATGCTTTATATGTTTCATTGGCAAGATGTAGTAATTTTGAAATTGCATTTTTCGTGAATTACCAGTATCTTCAGTAATCCTCTAAAGATTTAAATTAATAAACATAAGGAAGGGACCGTCAGGCTGTCGGATATTTCCTGATATGCGCAAGCATACTATTCTGATCGAGGAGAATAGATTAGAGTCTTATACTGGTTTTGACCTAGGCTTAGAGGAAATGGCTTTTTTCTCATATTGTAGCAGCCAAAGATAATATCAAAAACAGATATTATTGACATGTTTCTAGAGATTTATCTAAACGCGAAGTGATTATACTAACTTTTGAGTCTTCTACTAAAACTTAGAACAATGATGCCGTCATATCGCCCTTTCAGCCTAGTATAGATTATTTGCGTAACTAAGGGCCGAGGGGTTATTACTGGACATCCAGGCGTTTCTGAGTTCTAAATTTGCCGTCACTCCGGTGGCAAAGCGCGTGGGATATCAGAAATCTCGGACTGTGTTAAAATTAACTAAAGTCACTGACCACTGCCTATGGCAGTATGCATGCATCAGCTCATAGATAATAGAAGGTTATATAAGCCATGGCCAAGTCAATTTTGCACATGCTGAGCACGTTGAAGCATATGAGCCCCTTCGACGTTAACATGGCGCTGGATGCTGGGTTTGATGAGGTGGCTGTCTACACCAATGTAACCATAGAAGAAGTAACTGCACTGGTCCAAGACGCGATGTTCTCACGCGCCCCTGCGGCTGCGCTGCGAACAGGTCTCTTCTTTGCCGGTCGAGATGCTGTGCTTGCGCTTGACATGCTTGAGTCAGCTAAGAAGGCGCTAATCAAGCCATTTGAAGTATCGCTTTTTGCTGACCCCTATGGCTCATTCACTACCGCCGGCGCCATGGTTGCTTGTGTCGAAAAGATACTACGCGCCCTAAAGCAGCGCGAGTTGAAAGGCTTGAAGATCGTAATTTACGGAGCTACCGGCGTAGTAGGTTATTCTGCAGCAGTCATCGCGGCTCTTGAGGGCGCAGAGGTGACTGTTGTTGGCTATAGTGGAATTGATCGGGTCCGGAAGTTGGCTGAAGAAATGCAGAAGCGTTTTAGCATTGACGTAATGCCGGCAGATGGTAGCTCACCCGAACAAGTGCGCTCATTATTGCTTGATCACGAAGTTGCGCTTTGCGCGGCACGCGCTGGCATAAAAGTGCTATCCAGAGAGGATATTGAGGCAGCGAAGCATCTGCTGATTGCTGCTGACGTCAACGCTGTGCCACCGCTGGGCGTTGAGGGGTGTGGCCTGCATGACAATGGCGCGGTGATATCATCGCATGGTGCGCTTGGAATTGGCGCGCTCGCCATTGGCGATGTGAAATACAAAACGGAATCGGGCCTGTTCAAGCAGATGGCGACGTCGGATAAGCCGCTCTGCTTAGATTTCCGTCAAGCCTTTGCGCTGGCCCGTCAGCTCGTCTAACATTATAGCGCCATTCTTCGCCGACTTCACGTGGTTGCCCCGCATCCGCTGAGCCGCGCAACTGGCCTAGTCCGACCAAGATCTGGGATCGAATTGGGTTTGACCAGCGCTGCAGATTGAGAGACGTTTCGGGCCCTTACTTAGCTTGTTCCGTCGCCTGCGGTCGCGGCCGCCTCGCTCCGTGGGCTTCGACCACCACACCTCGATTTTTATGGATTTTTGGCACCGCTCCGATGTCAATGGCCATTGGTTTAGTTTGTATAAAACGCTTCGATGTCAAGACGTTTATAGGACAGATCCTCCTCCTTTCGTGATCCACATTCAATGCTCGCGGACCGCAGCAAATTTTCCAATGCCTCGCCGCAGATATTCAAGAACATCTGCCAACCATGATGCACGACCTGCCCGCTGTCTGAAATAGGCGCCAGCGCACCGTCTTGACTTGCGCGTGTTCCGATCCGCCACCAAGCCCGTCACGCGAAAGCTCATATAGAGATTGTAAGTCAGCACAATGATGAGACAAACCCTTTAACGCCAACCCCCTCGGCATGACCTTGCCAAATGCCCACGAATGAGGAACCATAGGTCCCGCGCTAGGTGTCGGCGCCTTGGCGCTCGGGACAATCCCGTGTGCGGTGTTCCAAACGTCTTTTCCCCCGTCCTCGAAAGAGAGGATAAAACGTGGCGCCTATCGCGCTTGTTTTTGATACGAAAGGTCGGCGAATACAATGATGATTGGAATTCCCAAAGAGACCTTTCCATACGAGAAGCGTGTCGCTGCCGTGCCGGAAGTCGTCGAAAAGCTGATCAAGCTCGGGTTTATGACGTCTGTGGAAAGCGGCGCCGGCGAGGGGGCCAATTTCTCCGACGAGGACTATAAAGCAGTGGGCGCTACGATCGTGTCCAATGCTGCAGACCTGTGGTCCGTTGCGGACATGGTCTTCAAGGTACGCGCGCCGTCGGTGAGCGAGGTCCCACTACTGAAGGAAGGCGCGACGCTCGTCTCCTTCATCTGGCCGGCGCAGAATCCTGAGCTTATCCAGCAACTCGCTGCTCGCAAGGCCACAGTAATCGCCATGGACAGTGTGCCTCGCATCAGCCGAGCGCAAAAGCTCGACGCGCTTTCCTCCATGGCTAATATCGCCGGCTATCGTGCTGTAATTGAGGCTGCTCACCACTTCGGCCGCTTCTTCACCGGCCAGATCACAGCTGCGGGTAAGGTGCCGCCTGCACGCGTGTTCGTGATCGGAGCCGGCGTTGCAGGCCTCGCCGCCATCGGCACGGCGAGCGGCCTCGGCGCCATCGTGCGGGCCAATGACACGCGACCGGAGGTCTCCGATCAGGTCAAGTCAATGGGGGCCGAGTTCGTCGGCGTTGACTATCAGGAGGAAGGCAGTGGATCCGGCGGCTACGCCAAAGTCATGTCAGAGGGCTTCCTGAAGGCTCAAGCCGATGTCTTCGCCAAGGAGTCCAAGGGGGCTGATATCGTCATCACGACGGCGCTGATCCCTGGCAAGCCGGCGCCCAAGCTCATCACCGCCGAGATGGTGCGGTCGATGAAGGCTGGTAGCGTAATCGTCGATCTCGCTGCGGAGCAAGGTGGCAACTGCGAGCTAACTGTGCCGGGCGAAGTCGTGGTGCGCCACGGCGTGACCATCATCGGCTACACCGACCTGCCAAGCCGTTTGTCCAAGCAGGCATCGACCCTTTACGCGACGAACCTGCTGCGCCTTACCGAGGAACTGTGCAAGGCAAAGGACGGTGTGGCTTTAGTCAATATGGATGACGAAATGATCCGCGGCGCGACTGTGATCAAGGACGGCGAGGTCACCTGGCCCCCGCCGCCGATGAAGGTCTCGACTGCGCCCACGGCGGCTCAGGCTGCTGCCCCTGCTGTCGCAGTCAAAAAGTCCGGCGGCCATCATGGCTCCGGCGAAATATCCTCATCAGCTGAGCTCTTCATCAAGGCCGGCGTAGGCGCCGCTCTGTTCCTGCTCATCGGCGCCTATGCGCCACCGGTGTTCCTCGGCCACTTCACCGTGTTCGTGCTTGCGTGCTTTGTCGGCTACATGGTGGTTTGGAACGTCACCCCCTCGTTGCACACGCCACTCATGAGCGTGACCAACGCTATCTCATCGATCATCTGCATCGGCGCCTTGATGCAGATCGCCCCCCCGGTGGCGGAGGGAGCCGAACGTCACTCTTTTTTTATTGGCCTGCTCGCGTTCCTTGGCATTGCACTGACTGCTATCAACATGTTCGGCGGCTTCGCGGTGACGCGTCGCATGCTGGCGATGTTCCGGAAGTGAGGAGACTAAGGTGATGCTTTCCTTCAGCCTCGTCACTGCCGCCTATATTGGCTCCACTATTTTGTTCATCCTTAGCCTTGGGGGCCTATCCAATCCGGAAACCGCGCGTCGCGGCAACTGGTTCGGCGTCGCCGGAATGACGATCGCCGTGGTAGCGACGGTCTTTGGTCCGCGCGTTCAGACTTTTGGCTTGCCGTTCATCATCGTCGCTATGGCGGCAGGTGGCGCCATTGGTCTCTACGCTGCCAAAAAAGTGCAGATGACGCAGATGCCGGAGTTGGTTGCGCTCATGCACAGCCTCGTCGGCCTAGCGGCCTGCGCCGTTGGATTTGCGAGCTACATAGACAACTCCATGACCTTCGAAGGCACTGAGAAGTCTATCCATGAGTTCGAGATCTATCTCGGCATACTCATCGGCGCCGTGACCTTCTCCGGCTCGGTCATCGCTTTCGGCAAGCTTTCCGGCAAGATCGATGGCAAGCCGCTGCTACTGCCCGCGCGCCACTGGATCAACCTCAGCGGCCTGCTGGTGGTGATCTGCGCAGGCTATCTGTTTCTGCACTATGAAGGATGGATCGCCGTGCTGGCGCTGCTCGTCATGACTGCCTTGGCGCTCGCCTTCGGCGTGCACATGGTTATGGCGATCGGCGGTGCCGACATGCCCGTCGTGGTGTCGATGCTGAACAGTTATTCCGGCTGGGCGGCGGCGGCGACCGGCTTCATGCTCTCGAACGACTTACTTATTGTGACGGGCGCACTCGTCGGCTCGTCGGGCGCAATTCTGTCGTATATCATGTGCCGAGCCATGAACCGCGGATTCATCAGCGTGATCGCAGGCGGGTTCGGCGGCGGGACCGCACCTGCTGCGGGCGGCGAGGCGCCGCAAGGAGAGGTGATCGCGATCAGCGCGCAGGAGACTGCCGAGTTGCTCAAGGAAGCCCGAAACGTTGTCATCATTCCGGGCTACGGCATGGCGGTGGCTCAGGCCCAGCATACGGTCTACGACATCACTCAGAAGCTGCGCGCCAAGGGTGTCAACGTCCGCTTCGCTATCCATCCGGTAGCAGGCCGCATGCCCGGGCATATGAACGTGCTGCTCGCCGAAGCCAAAGTACCCTACGACATCGTGCTGGAAATGGACGAGATTAACGACGATCTCCCGACGACAGATATCGTGATGGTCATTGGCGCCAACGATATCGTTAATCCCGGCGCGCAGGACGATCCCAGTAGCCCAATCGCCGGCATGCCGGTGCTAGAGGCATGGAAGGCCAAGATCTCGATCGTCATGAAGCGCTCGATGGCGTCCGGCTACGCCGGCGTCGATAATCCACTATTCTACAAGGAGAACAACCGAATGCTGTTTGGTGACGCCAAGAAGATGCTCGAGGACGTGTTAAAAGATATCGAATGACGCAAAGCCCCCAACTCTCAGAGGGGAGGCGCCTCCAGTGAAGTGATCCAGAGTTAATGTTAGTTTTCTGGCGGATTTCCCAAAGAAGGAATGGCGGATTAGCCATGAAGAAGATCCGGTTTTCAGTTGAGCAGATCGTCGCGGTATTGAAGCAGGCTTAGCTAGGCCTGCCGGTTGCGGATTTGATGCGCAAAGTCGGGATAACAGAGCAAACCTTCTCTTGATGGAAGAATCAATATTCTGGCATGGAGTCAGTCCAGATCCGCGAACTCAAGCAGCTCTATCGCGAAGAAGGATTAGCTCTTCGGAGCAAACGTCCACGGCGACGCAAGATGGTTGTTCATCGTGAAGCCCGGATAAAGCCAAGTCGGCCTAATCAGGTATGAAGCCTGGATTTTGTACATGATCAGCTCAGCGGCGGACAGAAGTTCAGGATCCTAACAGTTGTAGATGTTTTTAGCCGTGAAGGCTTAGCGATTGAGGTTGATTATCGCTTGAAGGCCGAAAATGTTGTTGAAGTTCTCAATCGTCTTGTTCGACAGCGCGGTGCGCCAAAGTTTCTTTTTGCAGATAATGGCGCCGAATTTACAGGTCATCTCGTAGATCTATGGGCTTATCATCATAATGTAAGAATAGACTTTTCTCGTCCGGGAAAACCAACGGATAACGCCTTCATAGAAACGTTTAATGGGTCGCTACGACACGAATGTTTGAATCTTCATTGGTTTGATAATTTGGTAGAGGCCAAGCGTCTAATTGAAGCCTGGAGGATCGATTATAATGTGAGCTGCCGATTCCTACGAAGCCGCCCGTCTGTAACGGGATAATGCCGCCCAGGGATTCCTGGATGATGCCGCCCACTGTAACGGAATGATGCCGCCCGGGGACAAGGCTCACTGGCTTATTAATTTTGTC
>BJGJ01000057.1 GCA_014190435.1 Methylocystaceae bacterium
AAAGCAGGCGACTGCCTCGACTTTCATTCATAAATGCTGCCATTTACGCAATTAATTCAGATCAAAATTCAAATTTTGCAAGAAGCTCTTAGGATTGATAATTTTCATGTGAAGTTTAAATTGTTTTATATCTTACTGATACAGTTGAGCAAATTGAGTGTTGCAACTTTGAAATGATTATAGTTATAAACCATTCGCTACCAACGGTTTTCGAATGTTGATTCGACCAAATTTTCTGGAGTCTATAAATGAGGTCAATAAAAATTTTACTTGGAGTAACGCTCCTAACAGTGGGAACGTTCCCAGCTTTGGCGCATAAATCTTCTCACCACCACCATCACTACCGCCCTTTGGAAGAAAAATATTTTCCAATTGCCGATGAACTGTCTTTATCTCGGGCCGTCGTTGAAACTTGCTATAAGTCAGATGGCGCTAATTTGAATAAGAGTTATTGGGACGGACAAATCGCCCAAATTCCTCATCGGGAGCTTCACTCATTCAACAAAAGAGTTGATAAGGGAACTATAGATATTGAAAGCGCTGTTCCTGCAGGAAAGGAAGGGCTTTGGTGTGATGATCGTCTCAATGAATTCGCAAATAAATATACAACGACAGTGAATCCGCCACTAGGTAATGGATCAACCGGCCATCCAATTTGCTGGAGCGATGCAAGTGGTTTGTATGGCTGCGCTGGAATTGGATATGAAGATGCACTTGCAGGTGCAAAAGCAATAATACAAGATCCAGAGGAAGTTTTTAAATAAATTACATAAAAGACGTCACATAACGCTGGCGTATGTTCTCTGTTGAGTGAATATAAGCCCAGTCAGAAATGGCTGGGTTTTTCTTTGAGTGACGAATAAGTCACACTCCTCACATAAAGAGATCAGGTGCTCTGCTTTTGAGCTTTTAAGACTATTAAAAAAACGAATCCTAATCAGAGTGATAGCAATGAACTCTCACTCTGTAGGCCTGATATGAAAAAGCTTATTCTCTCTTCAGTAGCACTTGTTGCTCTTGCAGGCTCGTCTATCGCTGCTGATCTTCCGTCACAAAAAGCTCCTCCGGCTGTTGCTCCTGCGCCCTTATGGAAAGGTTTTTATGTTGGCCTGAACGCAGGTGGAACATTTGGAAATAATTCTGCCGTTAACGGAACAACTTGGAATACCAATGGACCAAGCAATGCGGCTGTGATGGCTTCAGCATTGTTGTCAGGTTCTGGCTCTGGCTCATCTGGGAATGCTGGTTTCATCGGTGGTGGTCAGATTGGTTATAACTGGCAGGCTCGTTATGGTGGTTATAACTTTGTGACGGGTGCTGAGGCAGATATCCAAGGGATTGCAGGTTCTGGCAGCGATGCAAGTCGTTGGAGCGCTACTAATACAGACTACTTAGGACAACCTGTCTCTTTGCTGAGCAATCAAAAAGGTAACGCTAACTTGTCTTACATCGGCACAGTTCGTGGCCGACTTGGAATATTAATTATGCCTACGTTGCTTATTTATGGAACAGGTGGCTTAGCCTACGGCGGCGTTAACGCGAATGTTCAAAATACACAATTCTGGATAACTACTGGTGGAGCAAACGCCGGAAGTAATTCAGTGATCACAGGCAACAGTCCATACTCTTCAACGCAAGTTGGCTGGGCAGCAGGAGGTGGTCTTGAATGGATGTTTATGCAGAACTGGTCAGCCAAAGCAGAGTATCTCTACTATGACCTCGGTAATGCTGCAGGAACCGCAGTAAACAGCTACATCGGAACAGGTGGGTTTTCAGGCAATAACGGGTTGCAGAGCGTAACAAACTATACTGGCCGAGTGAGCGGCAACATTGTTCGCGCTGGCGTGAATTATCACTTCAACTTTGCAAACGTGGCGCCGGTGATCGCTAAATTCTAATCAAAGATAAGATGCACAGACAAGAAGCCCAGTCAGAAACGGCTGGGTTTTTTCTTTGAATATACGACTTAAACATCAATATATTAGTTTACTGCTGCATCATCTGCGCTTGCTGATATTCAGCTAACAGCCTCTCACAAGTCTGCCTTGCCTCTGTGCCGCTGCGGGCGCTACCTTCCTGCATCTTATGGTCAAGCCATTCGAGCCATCGCCACGAGCCTATGAGGTCATATGCGTCAGTATCAAAGAGATGGGTAATGCAGTTTCCTCTTACTTCTTACATAATTAGGCAAAGGGATTCTGGTCTTTGGAATGGCAGGTCTGAAGCGAGAATGGGATATACGGTGGGGGTCTATGTCCAACGCCTATATAAAGAATTAAAATGATCTTTTGTGATATTGATATCAATCTCATTGAGAGGGCTTACAATGCTGAGGCACAATTGCTCTTTGTGTAATGGCGTTAATCGCCGCCATCTAATTCGTCTCGCTGGCATTTCAGTATTTGCTTCCTCCGTATTTAACCAATCTCAAGCTGCAGCTATTTCCTCTCCCAAACGCACAGAAGATGAAAGCTATATGAGACTAGCCTTAGAGGAGGCTAAAAAGGGAGATTTTCCTTTTGGCGCGGTTATAGTCCGCAACGGACAGGTTGTAGCTACCGGCCACAACACTGGCATCAAGTCGAATGATCCAACCGCCCATGGCGAGATAGCCGTCATTCGTGATTTCGTCTCTAGAAATGCATCAAGCGAATTGAAGGGCGCAACGATCTACACAACTGGAGAGCCATGTCCAATGTGTATGGGTGCTATTCTATGGTGCGGTTTTGGACGAATGGTATACGGCGCTTCAATCAAGCAGCTATCTACGCGGCTAGGACAGATTATGATCAGCAGCTCCATCATTGCTGACGCCGCGCAGGAAAATAAGATAGAGATTACAGGAGGAGTGCTAGGGTCTGAAGCTCTTGCTCTGTTTAAATGAGCGTTATGTGCGCTTTCTCAAACAGTATTGAAGAGCTGAGCGATATGGTGGCCAGAGTCATCAAACAGTAACCAATCATCTTGTCGAACTATGGACCCTTCAGTCCTGCGCCATTTAAGATTCATGCGGCGTCTTTTGTGCTATAATTAAAAAAATTTTCTTGCGAGTGATGCATATGCACATTGTCAGCCCTTTGGGCCAGCCACCCCGGTATGACTCAGCCTGGCCAATTATATTGGATGCAATTGCAGATGGCTCATCTCTGAAGTCTGCGCTTCGACTGCTCAACCCCTGTCCATCATATTCATGGGCCAAGAAGCAGCTCCGCAACGATCCTGAACTGAAAGCTGCTTATCGTGAAGCGCAGCAGGACAGAGCAGATCGTTTGGCTGAGCAGCTAATTGAGCTTGCTGACACACCAATGCCTGAAGGATTAGACGGTCCGTCGAAGTCCGCTTGGGTTCAGAAGTTGCGCGTGCAGATCGATGTCAGAAAGTGGACTGCTGCAAAGTTACATCCGCGCACTTATGGCGAGCGTCTCGATGTGAGCGTTACTGAAACGCAGATCTCAATTACCGCTGCATTAGCAGAAGCGGAGCGGCGGGTGATTGAGGGCAAATTAATTGACATGGGTGAATAGGTGGGTAGACAATTTACAGGCAATAAAATAATATTAATAAATCAATGATTTAAATGAAATTCCTGGCGGAAGGGGTGGGATTCGAACCCACGGTAGATTTCTCTACGCTCGTTTAGTAGACGAGTGCTTTAGACCACTCAGCCACCCTTCCCTGACTTAATTTATATCCCAGCTACAGCCTATCAAAAAGCTGTTTATCGTTCATAAGAACGGAAATTTTTAGGCGCAAGCCTCGCTATTTAATTTCCTGGATTATCTTTTAACCATCAAACAGAGTTTGACCAGCTTTCGATTTTTAAAAAACCTGCTCTCATATGATCATTGCTCACTTAACAGCTGATTAGCTGTTCTCATCCATAGAGGGGGGTTTGCGCGATAATCGCATTTCAAAATTTTGCCGAAAGACAGGACTCAAGGCGATTAACACAAGCCCCAATGAAAATAGGCACCAAACTGCCGGAACTTCATTCACATTTCCTGTAAGTCGCGCCGCAAGCAGGGGGCCAAACAGCGCATGGAAAACGGTAAAGCGCCAAGCACCGTAAAATATCGGCACTAAAAATGAAACAAACATATATGACGGAAAACCCCATTTTAGGCCGATCAGCTGATCAACATGAATCATTAAACCATTATAGGGAATATTCCACGCCAAATGCCAATTACCCGATACAGTGCATAACGGCGAGCCACATAGATTGACATTTGGTTCACAATTTCCCGCCCAAGCAAAAGGATACAGCTGCAGGAGCATAATAGCAGATGATACGCCGCATAAAGTATAAACTGGAATGCGCCATCTTTCCCGAACTGAAGCAGGAACTAGTTCTAAAGAGAATGCATTGATAAAGAATGGTTGAAAGACAATATGCAATATTGAAAGCAATGTGAGCGCTTGATTAATTGGATTATCACACTGATTGATGACCAGGTAGCTCCCGAACTGGAGCGCCTCCATCAAAGTAAACCACGCAATCGCGACTTGAAACGCCACGGGCACGCTGCGCCGATTGGCAATAACAGTAGCGACAACGCCGCCGCAAACGATTGCAGCTGAAACCCCTGGTCCCCAACACATCAGCCCCCCCTCTTCCTACTCGCCGCGATAGACTCCACCCTTATTCTAATAAAAAAGTCATTGAGAAACATCAAGAATATCAGCCTTCTCAGAAATTTACTGAGATCAAATAATTATTTTTATAATAAAAACTCTTGAAGATATGCCCATTGGGCACAATATTCCATTTATAACTTAGTCGAGAGCGAGGAGATCAATCACGTGACCCATCAACTCAATAATAGTGAAGAAAGTCAATTTGTTACAGCAAGCGGCTGTTGCGGCACCCGTCGCGACCCGCAGGTTAGTGCGCGGGAGAATCTCGAGGAAAAACACAGCAATTTTCAAAACTCTGGGCCTTTCGTTCAAGAAACAAGGAAAGAGCCTACGCGAAACGACCAGAAAAAGAGCTGTTGCTGTGGCTGATCACATCCTAGATTGACACGGAGAGGGCAGGCGCTGGACATCTGCGCCTGCCTTAAATTTTTAAGAGAAAAGAATGATCATGACGGGAGAAGAAATTAAAGAAGCCCGCCTTTCTCTAGGCCTGACATTGGATGAATTTGCACAATTAATCCGCGTCTCATCCGGAAGAACAGTTAGAAAATGGGAAAACAACGAAAGAGAAATTCCTGGACCTGTATCAGTCCTCACAGAATTATTTCTTCATTGTCCAGAATCTTGGAAGTGTCGATGCGCTATGGATGATATGCACCCTATATTTTCTTGTCCCTGCTTACCAGAAGTCACAGATCTTTGTGAATAACACAGATTTTTTTTAATTTTAATAATCATCAATGACAAAAAATCCTGAGCATAGCCGCGCTGCTTGTCTCCAATCACGCCAAATTTCTTTCTGCGCCTCATCTAACGAAAGCCGACCGGCGCAAACGCTTTTCGACAAACAGAGCTCGACGCGATCCTTACCCTTAGACTCTTCTTCACTTTGAAGCATAAAATTTTCTAAATTATTGGGCGCACCTCCCAGAGACAACGGAATTTTATGATCAAGAATAAAATCATGCATCGCAGAAATTGTGTATCCTTTTTTGCGCAGCATTTCGTACTTTATCGTATTGGTGATAGTTGCCGGCGGACGGATCGTTCGTGTATAGCCTCGCATACAGATTGTTTGAGACAGGGTTTCTTTTCTGACTGAGGCATTCAAAGGTAGTTCTTGGGCGGAAGAAGCGCCAAGGAGAAAGCTCAATAATAACCCACCCAGAAAAAATAATCGAATTATTCGAAACAAGCGCGCTCCAGTTCGACTTTTAAAGATGAGCGCCCTTCTTATCCCAAACTTGAGGGCGCAGTCTTATGTAAATAATGTTTTTTTAAATAAAAAACTTCCGAGAATATAGTAATTTTTATTGTTTCTGATAAAAAACTTCTGATATTCCTCATGCGTCTATAACATGCAACAACAAAAACAAAAAAGCGAGAATTTAGGCTTAGCGCTTGCCGCCATCGGCATCGTCTTTGGCGATATTGGGACAAGCCCAATTTACGCTATCTCCGAAACGCTAAAAAGTCCCGGGCTGACAAACCGCGCTGATAGTGTTTTTGGCATTATTTCATTCATTTTCTGGTCGCTTACGCTTGTTATCGGCGTCAAATATCTTTTTTTCATAACGCGCGCGAACAATCAAGGTGAGGGGGGTATATTTGCGATCCTTAGTCTCTTTCAAGCAAGCGATAAACTAAAGAGCAGAAAAGCTATAATCCTAGCTACTGCTTTAGGCATCATGTCCGCAGCGCTCCTCTTTGCCGATAGCTTAATAACGCCTGCGCTCTCGATCATGTCAGCAATAGAGGGGATTAATGGTATTTATCCTAATGCGGCACAATGGGTCGTTCCCGTCAGTTCACTCATAATTCTCGTGCTCTATGCAATTCAAAGCCACGGTACTAAGACGCTGAGCCGTCTATTTAGTCCCGTTATGATTTGCTGGTTCACGGCTATTGCTGCTTTCGGTACCCTACAAATTATAGATAGCCCGCAAATATTATTTGCTCTCTCGCCTGTCTATGCGTGGAAATTAATCTCGATATTATCCTTGACCCAGATTTTAACTCTATTGGGATCAATTCTTCTTGCAGTAACGGGCGCGGAAGCCATCTACGCGGACATGGGACACTTTGGACGAAAACCCATCATGCTGGGTTGGTGGCTAATTCCTGCGCACAGCTTGCTATTAAGCTATTTAGGCCAAGGCGCCTGGCTTCTTACGCATGACTATTCTACGTCATCATCAGTGACTCCCTTCTTTGAAATCGTTCCTCACGCCTTAATCGCGCCAATGGTCATTCTGGCGACATTAGCTGGCGTTATTGCTAGTCAAGCAACGATTTCAGGTATGTTTTCTCTTGCGGGTCAAGCGATTCAATTAGGCTACCTCCCACGCTTTAAAATTTTGCAGACATCAGAAACAGAGAAAGGTCAAATCTACATATCAAAAATAAATCTACTTTTATTAATAGGATGCCTTAGCCTAGTATTAATTTTTAAATCCTCTTCAGGATTAGCTTCCGCTTATGGCTTTGCTGTTTCCGCGACAATGCTTCTCACTACTCTAGCATTTTCAATGGTCGTCTATTTTATATGGGAATGGTCTTGGTGGCGACTATTTGTATTTTGCGCAATTGCTCTGCCACTTGATTGCTTATTCTTTTCAGCAACATTGATGAAATTGCCGGCGAGTCATTACCTAACGCCTCTTATTGCAAGCTGTATTATTTGGCTCTTGGTCTCTTGGAGAATTGGAAACAACAAACTCGTCGAAAAGGTTCAAAGAATAGATATGCCCCTAGAGTTTTTTATTGAACTCCTAGATCAAAGACAGGATTTATATAAGCAAGACAAGCCTGCAATATTTTTCCAAAACTTACCGTTTCCGCCAGAGGCGCAAATGACGCCTTTCTCACTTCTACGCCAAGTACAAATTACCTCCATGTTATATCAGCCAACAGTTATCGTTGAATATCTTACTGCGCCAAGTCCACGCATTCAAAAAGAGGATCGGATCAGAGCCTATGATCTTTCTCATAATGTTTACCTTGTTCACGTCTACCATGGATATTATGAGCAAATCAGCAATGAGCCTGTCATAAATTTTGGCATGGAACATGGATGGTGGGAGAACTCTACTGATATTATTTATTTTTCAGCAAAAGAAGATCTGTCAATTAAAAATGGTCTTAATCTATCCCTTATCTATAAATGGCCTTTTTCTTGGCTTCATGGAATGGACGAGAATATATCACGCACACTCAAACTTCCGGCTATTCAATTCGTCGAGTTGACCATGCCTGTAGATTTTTAATTCCCAACCCTGCTGCATAGGCTAAATTTTATTTTTCTTAGTGATAAATAAAGCGCACAATCTCTACTCTTATTCACGCAATCTTTTTGACTATTTTAAATAATCTTTTGATCTTTATGATCGCTTAAACTACTCTTCTACCTTGTTATTTAAAAAAATTCCGAGTTTAATTAAATAAATGAGCACTTCAAAATAAGACTAGCAAAAATGATTTAAAACCGCGCCTTACTCTCATAATCCCACATCACACACTATATCTACTTATTCTACTCAACACAAAAGAGTTTATGTTTTAAGGATCAATTTTACGATCAATCATGCGTTGATAGGATCCGATCTACATAAACAGCAAAGAGATGCTGAATTAAAGTATAAATCATTAGCGGCAACATTACTCTTGGATGATCTGAGAGCGCCATTGACGCAAGCACGAGGCCGGATCCATTATTATTCATGCCCAGAGCAAACATCATTGAAATCTTTTCTGCTCGAGCTAAACTATAGATTTTTGAGATATAGAACCCAAGCGCGAACATTAAACCGCAAAGTATTGAAACGATAACCATTGAGAGAAACAGAAAGTCCCAATCAGGATTAATTATAATTTCTGGCAATGAAATTGATGCATTTGAATAATTTAATAATAGAAGAACGAATAGATTTAATATCTTTGCATAAGGCAATATTTTAGTAGAGCTTTCATCGCTTAACGCTAAATTCGTCAAAATACCCAAAAGAGAGGGAAATATAACCCAGACTCCTAAAAAACTGATAGCCGCACCTTGCGCTAATTCGTGTAAATCTTCCGAATAATCGCCGATTGTCGCATACCCGACCGCATGAAGAACAACCGGCGTCACTAATGGACTAAAGAGCGTTGTCAGCAAGATAAGTCCAAGACTTAGAGATAAATTTCCTTTTGAGTTTTGCGCCCATGCTGTTGATGCGCCTGCTATTGGCATAGAGGCGACTATTGCTAAACCCGTTAAAATTTGTTGAGTTTCCTAACGATTATACCAAATATTGACCAACCGGCTAACAAGAATAATGAATATTAATGGACCCATCACATTGCTAATTATGCCAATGAGAAGAATTTTAATTTGATATTTTAGGTATTTAAATTCTCAAATCCTTACCCTTAAGCCAGCATTGAAGAGTAAAATCGCCAACATGATTGAAGGCAAAGATAAATCCACACGTGCAACATAAAGATTATAGATCCCTCTTCGCTGCCCTTATCCACAAACCCATCCCAGGCCTGGTCATCGCTAAAGCATAAGAAAATATAATAAACCAAATCAAATTATGATGAAGAAAATCAAGAACTTTCTTTAATAAAAATTCTTGCACACGCATCTCGCGTTCCTAATCTTTGACGCCAACGAGACTTCCTACCCCTATGCCACAAAATTTCTAAAAATCCCGTCTTATTGATTAACAGGATAAATAAATATGAAAAGTGCTTTGTGAGAATTTGGATCCACTTCATCCCCCAGTTTAATCTCACGAGATTTTACCAGTCCATCGAATGGCGCAAGCACATAAGCCTCTTCTATTTTGCTATTTGTCGCCTCAAGAGCTTTCTGAAGATCTTGAATGTTACTTTTTTCTTTTTCTAGACGCTGCTCAATTGATGTAATTTGTTTGCGCGCCTCAAGACTTTTTCTTGAAGATTTTGCTCCTGTTTGGTTGAGCTTATCTAACGCAGTACTCAGCGCGATTTCTTCCTGCTGAATACGCGCCATAACATCAATTTGTAGCTTTTCGGCCTTCACGCGCTCCCTATCGAGTTCGGGAACCTCAATAACGGCGCAGATTTGTCCTTTAGTTACGCGCATACCGACATCGCAAGAAATAGATCTTACCCGACCAGCGACACTCGCTTCGACAACAGCGGCTACTGGCTTGGTGATTGCTGGAGAAAACTCTTGATGCTGATTTGGATCGTGTGACTGGGACGCCATATGCATCATCATCGGCATATTTTGATTCATATTATACATGATCCAAAGAGTACCGCCGATGACAAGAGCGACAACCAAGGTACCAAAGGCTAACGCCAGCGAATTATTCACATTATCTGGGCCGGTTGTTAGATGTAAGAAAAATGCTAAATGCACGCCAATCTGCGCTACCGCCAGAACGGCAAGGGCGACAGGTATGCTCGGCCCCCAAATTGATTTAGACTGAACAAAATAAAAAGCTGCTATGGTCAGTATTGCTGAGAGAATGAGACCCAGAAAATATGTCTGTATTTTCTGCCAAGAACTCTGATCGGCGAGATCATTGATACCCGGAGCAACGCCGAGAGTAACCGGTTTTTCGTGCTCCTGCGTCATCGCGCATCTCCCACCAAATAAACAAGCGTGAAAACAGCGACCCAGACGATATCGAGCATGTGCCAAAATAAATTAAAACAGAGCAATCGCCGAAGAATGTCATCGCGAAAGCCTTTAACAAAAAGCTGCGCCATCATTGTGCCAAGCCAGAGTAGGCCAACGCTGACATGCGCTCCATGACACCCAACCAGCGCAAAAAAGGACGATAAAAAAGCGCTACGCTGAGGACCCGCTCCCTGATTGATCATCTCAGT
Source organism: Methylocystaceae bacterium (assembly GCA_014190435.1). Taxonomy (GTDB): domain Bacteria; phylum Pseudomonadota; class Alphaproteobacteria; order Rhizobiales; family Beijerinckiaceae; genus Methylocystis. The sequence continues at coordinate 10,501 of BJGJ01000057.1, forward strand.
GAATTCACGCACTTCCAAGACGAGAAAAGTTAAGCCCAAAAGTCCCGTGGCGATGAGCGCCGCCTGCGTCCAGGCCATACG
>BJGJ01000058.1 GCA_014190435.1 Methylocystaceae bacterium
AGAGATATACGGGAAACTCTGAATATGATCATAGATGAAGAGATCGCCAAAGCTGGCCAGAGAAATACGCAAGCCTCATTGGCTTCTGGCTTGAAACTTCTTAATCGCCGTTCTTTTCTCCTAGGCTCGGCCGCAGGCCTTGGCGGAATGGGGCTCGCTGGTTGTGTCACTGATGGCGTCAGCCTCATGGAAGCGGCGAAACTCTATGGCCCCATGCCTAACGAAAGATTCCCAATACCGGCAGTCGATGTTAGCAAGATGGATCCTAAATATTTTCGACAGACGGTTCGCTACGAGAGTGAAGAAAAACCGGGCACAATTATCATCGATCCAGCAAATTATTTTGTTTATCGCATTGAGGGAGAGGGCCTCGCCACTCGTTATGGCGCAAATGTCAGCCGTCCAGGATTTCTTTGGAGCGGCGAAGTTTATATTGGACGTAAAGCCGAATGGCCCACTTGGACGCCGCCCAAGGAAATGATGGCGCGTCAACCAGAGTCCCGGAAATACGCCGGCGGTATGCCAGGCGGGCTCGATAACCCTCTCGGCGCCCGCGTGCTCTATCTCTATAAAAATGGCGTTTACACGGTTTATACAATCTATAGCACCAGTGATCCTGAAACAATTGGCACCGGCATTACCAGCGGCTGCACCGGTCTACTCACTCAGGACATGATCCACTTATATTCACGAACACCCGTTAAAACGAAAGTTGTGGTCCTGCCAGCTTAGCGAGACGATCAAATAATGGCGCTCTAACGCGTCCCTACTCCGCGTGAGCTGAATAAGCGTGTTGTGTTTTTACAAACTCCCAAAAAAATTAGCTCAAAAGATATCTCCGCTAATCCAAATCATGAGATAATTGCTTCATAAGACTTTTAAAAGGCTCTTGAATCTAAATAATTTAGATCAAAATAAATCTATCACAAAAACATTTTTCAGCTACAACAATAAGATTGAAAAAAATCCAACTTAAATAGACACTTTCTAACTATCAATTTTTAGATTTATTACTGTCTTATAATTAAATTTTAAACAGTGCAATTTTTAACAACGCCTCTCTTATTTTAATAAATTTTCTCTTGCGCCTAGCTCGGCAAAGAATCGCCCCGTGCCAGATAAAAACTACTTGAAAGCATTAATAATTTATTTTTTTAAATTCAAAAGAATCCGATAGCCTTGATAAGGTTCCCACAAAATTACCCTTGAGCCTGACTAAATTATGAACGCATAATATAACAATAGATAAACTCTAGTTAGAGCTTGTATAAGTTAGAAGTTTTTCTAATCTCGATTTAATCAAAAAGAAAAATTAAACAATCTAAGTAAATACTTATATATTTATTATCGTTATTGATGGGTTAGATGATACAGGCTGAAGTCATCAAGAAAAAACACATATATTATCAGAAATTACACTCACGATAAATAGTAACGATGTTTTATTTAATTATTTGAAGCTGTAATAGAACACCATGATATTAAACGAGATAATACTCTTCTAGTCTTGCAAAAGACGCGTTTCTTAACTATACACCCAATATGACTGTCGCGAAAAATTTCGACATAATAATAGTTGGCGGCGGGCTCTCTGGGGCGCTGGTTGCCTGGCGCTTGAAGTATCACTATCCAAATCTCTCACTAAAACTAATCGAGCGCGATAAGCGTCTTGGCGGCAACCATACCTGGTGTTTTTTTGATACAGATCTCACGCCTAATCAGCGTCATTATCTTACTCCGCTGATTATTAAACAGTGGCCTGCGTATGCCGTTCGTTTCCCAGAAATTTCAAGAATTATACACACTGGTTATGCTGCAATTTCCTCTAGTCATTTTCATGATGTAATCGCCAAAGATCTTGGAGACGCTATTTTAACAGATACAAAAGTTATAGAGGTCACGGGCCAATCGATAAAGCTAGACGATGGCCGGATTTTTAATGCGCCCTGTGTGATCGACGCCCGAGGGGCGACGCTTTCACCCAATTTAGCGCTGGGCTATCAGAAGTTTCTTGCTCTTGAGCTCGAGCTGTCCACGCCCCATAGCCTATCTGATCCAATCATTATGGATGCTACAGTCTCGCAGGATGATGGTTATCGTTTCTTATATACTTTACCTTTTTCACCCACGCGCCTGTTGATTTATGATACTTATTATAGCGATCAACAGGCGTTCTCAGTTGAAAAACTCAAAGACCGTATTCTCGATTATTCTAACCATCATGGTTGGAAAGTGGCGTCAATTTTGCGTGAAGAGCAAGGCGTCTTGCCGATCATTCTTGCTGGCGATTTGAAAAAATTTGAGGTTGAGCAAAGCTCAGGAGCGCCTAAAATTGGCCTGGCTGGGGCTCTGTTTCACCCAACAACGGGTTACTCCCTTCCTGACGCGCTTCGCATTACTGACCTCCTTACGCAAGCGCATCATAAAGAAAATTTAACAAGCGAATTAGCCCGAACGCTTATCTCGCGTTATCGCCAGAGATCTTGGCGCAGTCAAAGCTACTTTCGACTTCTAAATCGTATGTTATTCCAAGCTGGCGAGCCGCTCGCGCGATACAAAATCTTAGAAAGATTCTATAAGTTTGATACAGGCTTAATCCAGCGTTTCTACGCAGCGAAACTTAAACCACTCGATCGGCTAAGAATCGTTTTCGGGAAGCCCCCTGTCCCGCTTCTTGCCGCCATCCGTTGCTTCTCCGAAACTCGCACGCTCCGGCGTTGGGAAAAATAAGCTATGAAAAAACAATCCAATGCTATCGTTATTGGTGCCGGCTTTGCGGGAATCGCCTTGGCAATCAGACTTCAATCAGCTGGGTTTTCTACAAAGCTGATTGAGAAACGCGATAAGCCTGGCGGACGCGCTTATGTCTATCAAGATGCGGGATTTACTTTTGATGCCGGACCGACCGTCATTACGGATCCAAGCTGCCTCGAGGAGCTCTTCGAACTATCAGGACGCAAACTCAGCGATTATGTCGATCTCATTCCTGTGGCACCCTTTTATCAGCTACGCTGGGAAGACGGATTTATTTTTGACTATGCAAATGATCAAAATGATCTAGACCGTCAAATATCAGCCTGCTCTCCTTCTGACGTAGAGGGTTATCGTCGTTTTCTTGCCTATTCTAAGGAAGTTCTCGAAGAAGGATATATTAAATTAGGCCACGTTCCTTTTCCAGACTTTCGCTCGATGGTGCGGGTCGCACCACAGTTAATTCGACTTGAAAGCTATCGCTCAGTCTATAGTAAAGTAGCCCAATACATAAAAGATGAGCATCTTAGACAAGCTTTCAGTTTTCATTCTTTGTTGGTTGGCGGCAATCCCTTCACAACTTCTGCAATTTATGCGCTTATCCATGCGCTTGAACGAAATTGGGGCGTCTGGTTCCCTCGCGGCGGCACAGGCGCATTGGTTAACAACGGACTTATTCGTTTATTTAAAGATCTCGGCGGTGAAGTCATTCTTAACTCACCTGTTAAATCGATCGAAACAAAAGACAACAAAGTTGTCGGCGTCTTATGCGAAAATGGAAACTCTTTTCCAGCAGATATTGTCGCCAGTAATGCTGATGTTATGCATACCTATGGCGCATTGCTCAAAAATGAGCCTCTAGCATATCCAACATTGAAAAGTCTGAAGAACAAGCGTTATAGCATGTCTCTTTTTGTTATTTACTTTGGACTAAAGCGAAAACATCCAGAATTAAAACATCATATCGTTATGTTTGGAAAAAGATATCGTGAACTTATTCAGGAAATTTTCAAAGGGCCCAACTTAGCGCAAGACTTTTCACTCTATTTACATGCCCCTAGTGTAACAGACCCAAGTCTCGCGCCTGAGGGGTCTAGCGCATATTACGTGCTCTCACCCGTTCCCAATTTACATGCTGCTAACATTGACTGGCAGGTAGAAGGTCCTAAATACCGCGATAAAATTTTAGACTATCTAGAGGAATGGATCTTACCAAATTTAAGAAGTGATCTGGTTACGTGTCGGATCTTCACGCCTGAAGATTTTCGAGATGAACTTAATGCGCATCAAGGCTCAGCGTTTTCTCTGGAGCCTATCCTAACGCAAAGCGCTTATTTTCGGGCTCATAATGCAGATAATAAGATTGAGGGACTTTATCTTGTCGGAGCTGGAACGCATCCTGGCGCAGGCATACCTGGAGTCGTGGGCTCAGCTAAGGCGACAGCAGGTATTATTCTCTCAAAACTCTCCTCCACGGGAGCAACAGCTTGAAAGAGACGGCGTCTAAAGATGACTTAGTCCGCTTAAGCAGCACGATTATCCAAGCCGGCTCCAAGAGCTTCGCAGCCGCAGCGAAAATTTTTAATCCAGAAACCCGTGCAAGCGCTTATTTGCTTTATGCCTGGTGTCGTCACTGCGACGACGTCATCGACGGACAACAATTAGGCTTTGATCAAGGAAATACGCCCAACCATGATCCAACCAAGGAGTTAATAAAACTTAGAAGGCAAACGAATGATGCGCTAGCAGGTGTATTAACTGATGATCCTATTTTTAGTGCCCTAGAGAAAGTCGTCACTAAAAACAATATTCCAAAAGAATATCCTCTTGCTTTACTCGACGGATTTGAAATGGATGTTGCTGGGAAATCCTACCAAACAATCGATGAAACGCTTAATTATTGTTATCATGTAGCTGGCGTTGTTGGCGTTATGATGTCTTTAATCATGGGGGCTAAGGATGACATAACGCTTGATCGCGCAAGTGACCTTGGACTGGCCTTTCAACTAACCAATATTGCCCGAGATGTAATTGAAGATGCTGAAAATGGACGCATCTATCTCCCTATAGATTGGCTGAGATCTGCGGGGCTTCCAGCTGATCCGAACCTTCTGCTACAAAAATCTAATCGAGATCAGCTCGTAATTGTCGTTGACCGGCTACTAAAAGAAGCAGAAAAATATTACGACTCAAGCCTATCAGGTCTATCAGAACTTGGCCTTCGCTCCGCCTGGGCCATAGCTACTGCACGCATCGTTTATCGAAAGATTGGCGTCGAATTAACTAAACAAGGAGCCAAAGCCTGGGACACGCGCGTCTCAACAAAAAAATATCAAAAATTTAGCGCCCTGGTCTTTGGATTAGGCGACGCAATTTACGCCCACGCAATTAAAAAACATGTTGCTCCTTATCCTCGTAACGGACTTTGGACGCGACCAAAAGTTTAATAAAAATTATTTCACTAATTAAGTCTATTTTATTAATTTTCTCTCTCAAGACGCTCATATTCTAAATTATGCGTTGCGCGAAGCTCACGCTTAAGATCGCTTATTTTAGGTGCGTAAAGAAAACCAAAAGAAACACAACCTGTGCGACCACGTACTGCATGGTGGAGACGATGCGCCTGAACCAATCGTTTTAGATAAGCATTTTTAGGGATGATCTTGAAAGGCCATCGATTATGTACGAGGCCATCATGGGCTACGAAATATAAGAACCCATATACCGTCATCCCAGTCCCCACCCACAATATGGGATGATGATAAATTGATCCAACATAAATCATAATAATAGAGGGAACGGCGAAAGTTAATGCATAGAGATCATTGCGCTCGAGAAAGCCATCATGCTCTGTATGATGACTTTTATGCCATCCCCAGCCCCAGCCATGCATGATATATTTGTGGCTCAGATTTGCCACAAGCTCCATGATGGAGACGGTGAAGATTACAATTAAAACAGGGAATAACCAATTCATGATTTATCTCTAATTTTATATTTTAAGAGGTCATTCGAGCAGAGGTGCTCAACTCTGAATAGAACGGCTTAGCGTTAACATGGCCGCAATAAATCCCACCATACTTAAAATCATAAGTAAACTAATTGAGAGCGCTAAATCTGACAAGCCAGCTCCCTGCCAGAGAGCGGCGTTATAAGATTCAATAACCCAGGCACTTGGCACGAGCCAACTCATATCTTGGAGCCAAGGCGGCATCAAAAATCTTGGCACCATACTTCCCCCAATCGCTGACATGACAAGGACAAGAAAGTTTGAGAAGGTCGTTGCTTGTTGCCTTGTTTTACACATAGTCGCAACAACTAATCCTATTGACGCAGCACAACATGTCGCGCCAATAGAAATAAATAAGCATTCTCGCCATTTTCCAACAATATCTACCCCATAAAAGAATTGGGCAAGGAAAAATATGAGCGATAATTGAACGATACCCTGGAGAACAAGAAAAAGAAATTTGCCTGTGAGTATTTTACCAATACTCCCCATACCAGAAACCATACGATCTGTTATGCCATTTTGGCGCTCATCAATTAAAGACATTGCACCTTGTATCAAAGAAAACAACAAAAACATAAAACCAACAGCTCCGGCATAATATACCACTGTCGCGCTTGCACTATTACGAATTAAAATATTTTTCTGCTCAACAAGCTGGCTGGTTTTCTGCGTTTTATTTTGTTGAGGCTGTTTTTCTTTCTCTTGCGTCTCTTTTTTAATGGCTTCAAGCGCTTGAATTAGGCCTTGACGTTGTGGGCCCAGGAGTTTGAAAAATTTAGTTTCAAAATCTGCTATTGATCTGCCATAAACAATATCAGGCAAATACTCATTAAAAACACCCAGCAATCTCCCAGTAACAATTGGCGCCGCAATAGCGCGAGCTGGATCACTAACAATAAGAATGGGCGCGACGTGATCAGCGCTGATAAAAGATGGGTCGAGACGTATAATTACGCCTGCATCAATGTCAGCCTTACGAACCATATCCTCAATAGCTTTTAAATTTTCTGGGACCGCCGCTACAGTTCGAATATCAGAAGACTTAGCAAGCGCTTTTACAAGCCGTTGCGTGGTCTGGGAATGAACTTGATCCAGGATCGCTATTTTTAGACTTAAATCTCCTCCAGCAGTGACTGAAAAAATCGCTGCAAATATAACATAAATCATTGGCGGTAGAGCAAAAGCCATTGCTAACGCCGCACGATCTCGCAATAGCCCTAGCATCATCACACGAAATATGGCTGAAATCATATTTCGCTCTCGTTCTCTGACATCATGTGCATAAACAAACTCGTTAAATCAGGAGAACGAATGCTAATTTCTTTAACAAACATGCCAGAGCGCGCTAACTCATCGCTCATCGTTTGTATATCGATATGGCTATTTGCAATACGACCAACCCAGACTAATGGCGCCTGAATAGAGTAAAACCCAACTTCTTTTAGTAGCTGAACGCCAGAATCTGGCGGTGGAGAGCTGAAACTGACGATAATTTCACGCTCCTCGCCAAAATGATCGGCTATTAGCGTCTTGGGCGCGCCTTCTAACCAGATTCTTCCATACTTCATGAAACCAACGCGATCAGATAATTGATATGCCTGATCTAAGTCATGCGTTGCAATTAGGATTGCTGCGCCCGAATCCCTTAAATCACAGAGTAAACTATGAATTTCTTCTCGGGCATTAATATCAATACCAACTGTTGGCTCATCCAGAATTAATACTGAGGGATTATTTAAAATAGAAGCACAAATATTAATTCGTCGCTGATAACCTCCAGATAATGTGCGACAAAGCTTATGCGCCTGGTTACCTAGAGAGGCTTTTTGTAACATTCCCTTAACTGATTGAGCGATGTCACGCCGAGGGAGTCCCGAAATCTGACCAAAGATTTCAAGGTTTTCTATCACAGTAAGATATGGAAATATTGCAATATCTTGGGGCACATAACTCACCATCCGGCGGACATTTTGATCCAATCTAGGATCCTTACCCTCTACGCGAACGTCGCCCTTATCTAGCCTCAGCCGACCACACATTGCTTTCATAAGGGTCGTTTTACCAGCGCCGTTTGGTCCTAAGAGACCATACACTTCCCCAGCGCGTAGCTTAAGATCTACGCCTTGCAGAACAGTATGAGAGCCAAAAGAAAAATACGCGCCTTTTACATCAAGCCGCACAGTGGCCTCTTGTAATTCAGAACGCACGGGGTTTATCGCATGAGCTGACTGGGTATCTTGCAAAATTACAGACGAATTTATGTCATTCATTAGGATCGGAATCTAGAAAAGCCATAGTCAATTAACGCAGTGAGACTCTGAGTGTTACCACCCAATTTATAAAGATGCTCTCTAGCGGCATCTAGATGATGGTGCATCATCTTGCTGGCGTCAGACTTTCCGATTTTTGATACAATTGTCGGCTTATCCATATCTTTGCCCGTATCTTTTCCGGTTTGACCAGAATAGGCAATATCATCCAAAAAATCATCGGCGATTTGAAATCCAGCGCCCAGCTCTGAGGCAAATTTTCGAACAAGAGAGAGCTGACTATCTTTGACGCCAGCCAACACTGCGCCGGCTTCAGCTGCAGCCGTAAAAAGAACTGCTGTCTTTTGGGCGTTTACTCTACTCAATTGATGGTCGTCTGTTGAGGCCGATCTTAGATGAAGATCCATCACTTGACCGCCAATCAGCCCCTCGAAGCCAACTGCGCCCGTCAAGAGACGGATGAGCTCGATGCGAATATCTGCTGATAGCGTTTTGTTAGCGGCAAGCACTGAAAAAGCAAGATTGAGCAGACCAACGCCAGAGAGAATCGCGATATCCTCGCCAAATTTTCGATGTGTCGTCTGCTGGCCTCTGCGCACTACGGCATTATCCATTGCCGGAAGATCATCAAGAATTAATGAAGCCGCATGGATCATCTCAATAGAACACGCCACATCAAGAGCAGAAGTTACGTGATAACCAAAATTTTGAGCCGTAAGGAGTGTTAACAACGGCCGCAAACGCTTACCTGGCGCTAATAAATTATATGACATGCCAGCTCGCAGCATGGGTAATTCAGAATCAACATGCGGTAATAGCGCACTCAACCGATCATTAATTAATAATCGAAGGCCTGGAATATCCCATTCGCGTTCTTTGCAGCTATAATCATCAGCGAGCACGTTTAATTCTCTGGTTGTTAATGACCTATTTTTGACTTTCACAGAACGTTCAACTGTCATCACAATCGGCGAAAAGAGATCGGGGCTGAAGATAGCTAAATTCCAAATTGAGTGAAAAATATTTACTCGAAAGAAAGGGGCTTTTTCAATCCTTTCTCAAACTAGAACTCAGTTCTTAGCGCCTATTTAGAGGATAGAAAAAACAAAAGCTTTCCCTTTTTGGATAACGAGATCAGATTTGCCCGATATCTCAGCCATTTAGACACTCTTTGCTAAAGCCAAATTCCAAGTGCCCTAATATCTTGCTCGAATATGGCGATAATAATCGGAAAACTCTATGAATAGGCCTACCTCACGTCCTAAAATATGAAAAAACCCTCGACTTTGCGGTTTATACGCCATTTGAAGCAAGATGAGAAAGAAATAAATTATAAAAGTCCTTAATTAGACTAGGAAAAGTACTTTTGGACAGTCGATCGGACTGGGGTAGATTGCTAATTTTGCTAAATTACAGCAGATTATGCCCTTTGACTTTGTCTGACAGCTGCGATCCATCGCTAAATAACCTACCCAACCCACTTATAGCGGCCTGCCCGAGCCTGGGACTGGCTTTAGAACTCTTTTTTTACGGCCCAGCTCTTCCCTCCACTAAGGGATAAAAACTAAAAAAACGCCAGGGACTTAGAGGGCTTTTACTGGCTGGATCTTGATTGCATGAGGCATTGCTAAAAAGCGTTAACGATCAGCTGGTTTACTGCGCCCAAATCCTAATTGCACATAAAATAAATTGAGTTATCTCTATACGCAGAATAGGAAGGCAAACCCAAGAAGATCCTGCGATGATAATAAGATACCCTTTTTAAGGAAATAAATTAAGTAATAGAACGCTTTTTATCCCGATTTTATTATTTTTATTAATAAATATCGCATGCGCCCAAGACATAGAATTCGTTAAATATAATAATCTAAGTTGGGATTTTATACACAAATTACAAATTATTGAAAATAAAACGTCGATAATTGACCAATTATCACCAGATGAACAAGCTAAATTGATAGAAGAAGCTCGTAATCTTCAAGACTTATCAAGGAAGTATATATCTAAATTTGAAAATAATGCAGATCTAGCTTCTTGCACTGATGCAAGCGAGGCACTCATTAATTTCATTCAGGCGTCGATAAAAGTGATTAGACATGCACGACAAGATTGGGAAGATTACAGCAGCAATAAAGGAGCTTGCCTAATTTCTCTAAGAAGCGTCACAAGTTAAGAGAGATTAAACAGTAAAGGCTCAGCACCAATAGCTGCTATAATTACTAAATAATTATGTCCTATTTTTTATGTAAAAAGATCGGCAGCCCAACCGTTAAGATGAATAATCCGAAGAATGCAAGTAGGAAACTCATGGTATCCTCCATAATTTTTCATAATTACAATATATATCTACCACTACGGAATTGACCAATCTATTTAGACAAAATTCCCTTAATTCTTGCCAATCGGCTGATAATCTCCATTCAATAGAAATCAGCGTCTGATTATCTAGCCTTGGGGAAAACCTTAAAACTAGAGCGAGATCATCGCACGTAGAGAAC
>BJGJ01000059.1 GCA_014190435.1 Methylocystaceae bacterium
CTAGTGATTTGAGATTTTTTATAAAAAGCTTTTCTATTTAAACTTATACCTCTTATTCTATATTTTAGTGTTGTGTCTGTGCAGGGTCTTGCCCAAGTTTCATATTAGAAGAAAATTTTTCTTGGAGTTTAAATATTGTAATTTTTAAGGATTTAGCTGAATGATTGGTGCGCTGCAAACAATTCCTTCAGATTACATTTTAAGTGTAGAAAAACCAACTAAAATAAATTTTTATTAATCACTTCAGGTGCTTGTTTTATAAGTTTGCCGCGCAATAATAGAAATAAGCATGTTATGACAATACCTTAGTAGGTCTGGTAATTTCATCTAAAGACATGAAACAGGTTTTAAGCCTGACGGAGGCCGTTCATGATACCAGGCAAATTTGATTATCATCGACCTAATTCTGTTTCGGAAGCTATAGCGCTATTACAAAAACTTGGGCAAGACGCGCGTCCTCTTGCGGGGGGGCACAGTCTTATTCCTTTAATGAAAACCCGATTAGCATCGCCTGAGCATCTTATCGACCTCTCTGGAATAACTAGCCTTAAAGGAATTCGTCGCGAGGGAGATAAAGTCGTTATCGGAGCGATGACAACGCAATATGAAATTATTCATTCAGATGTTCTAATTGCAAATTTACCAATCCTTCGAGAAACCTCCCTTCAGATTGCTGATCCTCAAATTCGTTACAAGGGGACAATAGGGGGTAATGTCGCTAACGGCGATCCCGGCAATGATATGCCTGCCCTAATGCAATGTCTCAATGCGGTGTATGAAGTTACCGGCCCACAGATTGCACGCAGCGTTCCAGCGCGTGATTTCTATAATGGTGCTTATGACACAGCATTGCACCCAGAAGAAATTGTCACGTCCATTCATATTTATGTACCCGCACCAGGCCATGGCTATGCTTATGAGAAGCTGAAACGTAAAATAGGTGACTATGCTACTGCTGCAGCTGCAGTTATTTTAACAATGCTTAATGGGAAATGCGCTAGTGCCTCGGTCGGCCTGACCAATGTTTCCGAAACGCCTCTGTGGGCTGAAGAGGCTGCAAGAATACTCGTCGGTTCCTCTCTTGATAAAACCACCGTTGCTAAAGCTGTGATGGCCGCAGAGGCAATTGCCAGCCCAGCCTCTGATATGCGCGGGCCGGCGGAGTACCGTACGAAAATGGCTGGAGTTATGTTGCGTCGTGCAATTGAGCGAGCGAAATCTCGCGCTAAATCCTGAGGGGCCGCGCATGCCAAAAAAACAAATAACCCTGACTGTTAACGGAAAGACCATCGAGGCCCTTGTAGAACCAAGGACGCTACTTATCCATTTTATCCGAGAACACCTCAATCTTACTGGGGCACATATTGGATGCGATACAGGTCATTGTGGAGCCTGTACGGTAGATATGGATGATATGTCCGTGAAAAGTTGTATGACATTCGCGATTCAAGCAGATGGAACGAATATTACAACTATTGAAGGTGTAGCGAACCCAGACGGCACCTTGAGCGCTTTGCAAGAAGGCTTCCGCATGATGCATGGATTACAATGTGGCTATTGTACTCCAGGAATGATTTTAAGGGCGCAGCGCCTTTTGCAGGAAAATCCTATTCCGACTGAAGAAGAAATACGTTACGGCATTGCAGGAAATCTTTGTCGCTGTACTGGATACGTTAATATCGTCAAAGCCATCCAATATGCGGCGGCTAAAATCAACGGAACCTCTTTTCCGGAGGCTGCAGAATGAACCAGCAATCGCAAATTGATACTGACCGAGCAGAGCGAGTCGAAAAACTCCAAGGCATGGGGTGTAAACGTAAGCGCGTTGAAGATATTCGTTTTACCCAAGGAAAAGGAAATTACGTCGACGATGTTAAATTGCCGGGCATGCTATTTGGAGATTTTGTTCGTTCTCCCCATGCACATGCACGTATCGTTAGTATTGATGTAAGCCGTGCTAAGGCGCTTCCGGGTGTTGTTGCTGTTTTAACCGCAGCAGACTTAAAGCCGCTAGGGTTGCATTACATGCCAACACTTGCTGGTGATGTTCAGGCTGTTCTCGCAGAAGAGAAGGTGCTGTTTCAAAATCAGGAAGTAGCGTTTGTGATTGCCGAGGATCGCTATATTGCTTCAGACGCAACGGAATTAGTTGACGTTGTTTATGAAGCCCTTCCCTGCATTGTTGATCCATTTAAATCTATGGAGCCAGATGCGCCGATTTTACGTGAGGATATCAAGGATAAAATGACCGGGGCACATGGCCCACGTAAGCATCCTAATCACATTTTTGAATGGCAAATAGGAGACCAGAAAGGAACGGACGAGGTTTTTGCCAAAGCCGATGTGACGATTAAAGAAATGTTTGTTGATCACCGCACACATCCATCTCCTTTAGAAACGTGCCAGTGTGTGGCCTCAATGGACAAAATTAAAGGCGAACTCACTCTTTGGGGCACTTTCCAAGCGCCTCATGTCATTCGTACTGTTGTATCGCTTATTTCTGGGCTGCCGGAACATAAAATTCACGTGATTGCGCCAGATATAGGCGGAGGTTTTGGTAATAAGGTTGGGGCTTATTCTGGTTATGTATGTTCCGTTGTTGGTTCCATTGTTCTTGGTGTTCCAGTCAAATGGGTTGAAGATCGTATGGAAAATCTTTCCACAACGTCTTTTGCCCGTGATTATCACATGACGACTGAGCTTGCTGCCACCAAGGATGGTAAAATACTTGCCATGCGCGTCCATGTATTGGCTGATCATGGAGCATTTGACGCCTGCGCAGATCCATCAAAATGGCCAGCAGGTTTTATGAATATTTGTACGGGTTCATATGATATCCCTGTCGCACATCTGACAGTAGATGGTGTATATACCAACAAGGCATCTGGTGGCGTCGCTTATCGATGCTCATTCCGAGTAACAGAGGCCGTGTTTGCAATAGAGAGAGCTGTGGAGGTATTGGCTCACAAACTCGGCATGGATGCTGCAGAACTGCGTATTAAAAACTTTATCAAGCCGGAGCAGTTTCCATACCAAGCGGCTTTGGGCTGGGAATACGATAGCGGGGATTATCCTACAGCTATGAAAAAGGCGATGGAGGCTGTTGCTTATAAGGAACTACGTCAGGAACAAGCCACCAAGAGAGAGGCTTTTCATAGAGGTGAAACCAGAGAAATAATGGGTATTGGTATTTCATTCTTTACGGAAATTGTTGGCGCTGGTCCGTCTAAAAATTGTGACATTCTCGGCGTTGCAATGTTTGACTCCGCTGAAATCCGTATCCATCCCACTGGCTCAATAATTGCGCGTATGGGAACGAAGAGTCAGGGGCAAGGACACGAAACTACCTATGCTCAGATTATAGCAACGGAACTCGGTATTCCTGCCGATGACATTATGATTGAAGAGGGGAACACGGATACTGCTCCATATGGTCTTGGTACCTATGGTTCACGGTCAACCCCCGTTGCAGGCGCAGCGATTGCTGTTGCATCTCGTAAGATCAAAGCGAAAGCGCAAATGATCGCTGCGCACATGCTTGAAGTGCATGAAGGTGACCTCGAGTGGGAGGTTGATCGTTTTCGTGTCAAGGGTTTGCCAGAAAAATTCAAGACCATGAAGGAAATCGCTTGGTCCGCTTACCATAGTCCGCCGCCAAATTTAGAAGCAGGTCTTGAGGCGGTAAATTACTATGAACCACCAAACATGACATATCCTTTTGGCGCATATTTCTGCGTCATGGATATCGACGTTGATACTGGCGTGGCAAAAACTCGACGATTTTATGCTTTAGATGACTGCGGTACGCGTATTAATCCGATGATTATAGAAGGTCAGGTTCACGGTGGGCTGACAGAAGCCTTTGCATGCGCCATGGGTCAAGAAATTCGCTACGATGAGATGGGTAATGTCATGGGAGCGAGTTTCATGGATTTCTTCCTGCCAACTGCTGTTGAAACTCCAAAATGGGAAACAGACTATACGGTTACTCCGTCTCCTCATCATCCAATTGGCGCTAAAGGCGTCGGTGAAAGCCCTCACGTTGGCGGCGTTCCATGTTTCTCCAACGCAGTGAACGATGCTTATGCATTCCTCGGAGCTGGGAATGTTCAGATGCCGCACCATCCATGGCGGCTTTGGGAGCTGGGAGAGAGTTTGGGTCTTTATAAATAGGTAAGAAAGTAGGGGTCCATGTCTACTAAGATCCCGCAGGATAAACTCGCATCGCAACTTTCTGCTGTTGGTTACGTTCCTGATCGCAACCTAGTTATAGCTCTGTGGATGATGGAAAAACTATCACGACCTTTGTTGCTTGAAGGCGAGGCCGGGGTTGGTAAAACAGAAGTCGCTAAAGCCCTTGCTCTAGCTCATAACACTAAGCTCATACGTCTTCAGTGCTACGAAGGTCTTGATCAAAATTCAGCTCTTTATGAATGGAATTATCAACGCCAGTTGCTAGCGATAAAATCTCGTGAAGGAAATGATGCGTCTCTTATAGAGGAGCAAATTTTTTCAGAAAAATACCTCCTTGAGCGCCCATTATTGGCTGCTTTACGCCAAGAAACCGCACCCGTTTTACTAATTGATGAAGTGGATCGGGCTGACGAAGAGTTTGAAGCCTTTCTGTTGGAGTTGCTCTCTGATTTTCAGGTTTCAATTCCCGAGCTTGGGACCATTGTTGCAAAAACAATCCCAAGAGTTGTTCTCACCTCTAATGGTACGAGAGAACTATCAGACGCTTTGAGGCGGCGCTGTCTTTATCACTATGTTGACTTGCCAGATATTGATCGCGAGGCAAGAATTATTATCTCCAAGCTTCCATATATTGATGCGGCCCTCGCACTTCAAATAGCGAATATGGTGAGTATGCTGCGCAAAGAAGATCTTAAAAGGATTCCTGGTGTAGCGGAAACGCTTGATTGGGCGGCGACACTCGCGGGACTAGATATAAAGCATTTGCGGGATGAACCAGAACTGATCTATGAAACGCTCATATGTTTAATCAAAACTACAGAAGATAGATCGCGCATTACTCGTGAGGTATCTGATCGTTTGCTTGGTCTGGTAGCTTGAGATGAAGGTAACCCAGAGATTGGAAAAAACTCTGGGAGAAAGCGCACGGGAAAAACTCGTGAGGTTTGCGCGAACTCTGAGAGATAATGGTTTTGTCATTGGTTTTTCTGAAACAAGCGATGCTCTCAGATTAATGACCGGATCAACTTCTGAACGAGTGTCTCTATTAAAAGCCGTTCTGCGCACTTTATTTTGTAGTCGTCACTCTGACTGGGAAAAATTTGACGAAATTTTTGATGCCTTTTGGCTCAACAAAGGTATAAAATCTACTGTCCGCGTGACTGCGCCATTTAATAACTATCCACGCAGTGTCATGTCTGACTCGCTCAAGGCTGGTCGTGCAATAGAGAGCAAACCAGCAGATCATGTTACCAGAAGCGATGAAGATGATGCGTCTAGTGAGAGAGGACAAAGTAAACGTGAGGGAGCGTCCAGAACTGAAGTCCTTTCACAATTAGATTTTCGTCATTTAACCAATCCAATTGATCTTAAAACTGCACATGAGCTTGCTGAGAGGCTAGCAAAGCGCATGCGCTACCGTCTAACCCGTCGGATGCGCGCGCGCCACAGTGGAAAAAAACTAGACATACGTCGAACGATCCATAAGAGTATTGCTAAGGGTGGAGTTCCCTTTGAGCTCGCCAAACGTAAGCGCAAAGACAGGCCGTTACGTCTTGTCATGCTGCTAGATATGTCAGGCTCAATGAGTTTGTATTCAGCAACATTTCTTCGTTTTATGCATGGGGTTTTATCAAGCTTTAAGGAGGCTGAGGCCTTTGGTTTTCATACTCGTCTCGTCCATATTTCTCCTGCATTACGCGAGCGGGATCCTCAGCGCGCGGTGGAGCGAATGAGGCTTATCGCACAGGGAGCTGGGGGTGGCACGCGTATAGGAGAATGCTTATCTGTTTTTAATCGTTGGCATGCAAAGCGCATTATCCATTCTCGCACTTGTGTTATGATTGTTTCAGATGGTTATGACACTGGCCCAGCGAAGGGAATTGAAACTGAAATGGCCGCTCTACGACGTCGTTGTCGACGCATAGTTTGGTTAAATCCAATGATGGGTTGGACGGGTTATACGCCAGAGGCAGCGGGCATGCAGGCCGCACTTCCATTCATTGATCTCTTCGCGCCAGCGCACAATCTCGTTAGTCTTCAGGCTCTTGAGCCCTATTTAGCTAGAGTATGAATATGCAGGGCTCGTTAGATATTTTAGATCTTGTCCATGATTTCAAAGAAAGGGGCGAGGCTTTTGCTCTCGCAACTGTAGTTCGCACCGTGTCAGTAACAGCAGCAAAAGCTGGAGCTAAAGCAGTCATAATAGCCGATGGAACTATCACAGGTGGCTGGATAGGTGGCGGCTGCGCGCGTGGAGCAGTTTTACGTGCTGCGCGAGAGGCGCTTGCTGATGGCAAGCCAAGACTAATCAGTGTTCAGCCTGAAGATTTACTACATGAGCAGCATCTTAATGCGGGCGAGATAAAAGACGGCGTGCTTTATGCAAGAAATATGTGTCCGAGTCAGGGAACAGTTGATGTTTTTATTGAACCAATGCTGCCGCGCCCACAGTTAATTATTCTTGGATCGTCCCCTGTTGCTGTTGCCCTTGCAGACATTGCAGGTCGTATGGGCTTTTTCATAAATATTTGTGCGCCGCAGAACGAGCATGGTGTTTTTGGAAAATCTGACCGCTTGATAGATGGATTTGATGTTCCATCTATTATTGGAGAAAATGGATATTTGGTCGTTTCAACGCAGGGTAAGGGAGATAGCCAGGCACTCAAGGCTGCACTCCGTTCGCCAGCAAAGTATTTTGCTTTTGTAGGCTCAAGAAAGAAGTTTGCTGCACTCAAAAAAGATCTAGGCGATGAGGGCGTAACTGAGGCTAATCTGGAGACTATTCATGTGCCAGCTGGTCTAGATATCGGTGCCGTTACTCCAGATGAGATCGCTTTTTCTATTGTTGCTGAAATGATCGAAATTAGACGCCGTGGCCAGCTTAATGCTATCAAAGAAGGATAAAAGTCATGGATATGAATGGCTCTCAGCTTATCAATGCACCTCGCGAAAAAGTTTATGTCGCTTTGAATGATCCTGAGATTTTGCAGCAATCAATTCCTGGTTGCGACACCATGGAAAAAGTCTCTGATACTGAAATGAAGGCGACGGTAACAGTTCGTGTAGGGCCAGTAAAAGCAAGTTTTTCTGGGAAGATGACGCTTTCTGATCTTGATCCTCCTAATGGCTATACCATTACAGGGGAAGGGTCAGGAGGAATGGCGGGGTTTGCCAAGGCTGGAGTTAAGGTATGGCTCGAGCCGCAAGGCGATGCGACACTTCTTAACTACACTGTTAGTGCCGACATTGGCGGTAAGATCGCGCAGCTTGGTAGTCGCCTGATAGATGGGTTTTCGAAAAAATTTGCTGAGGATTTTTTTGAGCGCTTTAGTGAGATCATTGCGCCAACTAAGACAGCTGCTGAAATTGCGCTGCCTGAAGCCATTGTCGCGGATGCTATGGTCGATGGATCAGAGCCCAAAAAGGGTTGGTTTAGCAAGATCATGGGCTAGCATAAGAGTTAAGCATTGCTGATTATGGGATCTGGCTTTCATGAATGATAATCGTCAGGTCATAACTGAAGCGCTTTCGTGGTTGGAAGGTGGTCACAGTGTTGTTCTTGCGACAGTGGTCTCAACTTGGGGATCCTCTCCACGACCAAGAGGTTCGCGCTTGGTCGTGGATGAAGACGGACGCTTTATCGGATCAGTATCGGGAGGCTGTGTAGAGGGAGAGGTTTTGCTTGCAGCTGAGGAAATCATGGAGACCGATACGCCAAGAATTCTTGAGTTTGGCGTCAGCGACGAGAAAGCAATATCAGTAGGACTCGCTTGTGGCGGGACTATCCGTATATTTGTTCAAAAATTAAAGGATCCTGAACAGTTTAAAAATATTTTAGAACGCATGTCTAGCGGGCGTTCGACTGCTTTGGCCACTTCGCTAATCTCGGGTAAGCGCTGCGAGATCGACGGGATTGATGGCCTCTCCGAACTAGAGCTCAGTGAATCGACTAACAAACTTATATTGGACGCCGCTGCCGCAAATAAAGAAGGCGTGATTGAGACACCTCAGGGCGAATTCTTTATTGAACTATGGCATCCTCCTCTGCGGCTTGCAATTATTGGCGCAGTTCATATCGCACAAGCTTTGGCCGTAATCGCTTCTACAGCTGGTTATGAAGTTACGGTCATTGATCCTCGCGGAGCCTTTGCAACCTCGCAACGTTTTTCCAGCGTAGAGCTTATAACGGACTGGCCCGATAAGGCGCTTGAATCCTTTGAACTTAATGAGAGAAGCGCTCTTGTTGCATTAACCCATGACCCAAAAATTGATGACCCTGCACTTTTAGCATCATTGCATAGTCAGGCATTTTATATCGGGGCGTTAGGTTCTCTCAGGACGGCAGAAAAGCGGAAAGATAGATTTCGAGCTCTTGGCATTAAGGATGAAGTCTTATCTCGTATCAATGGACCCGTAGGCTTAAAAATAGGAGCTGTTACGCCAGGTGAAATTGCCATCTCAATCATGGCCGAAATGACAGCCGTATTACATTCTGCTGTTTTGTCCCCTAGATAAGTTTCGGATCATGAAATTCCTAACAGTTTCTACCACTGATGCGGAAGAAGCAATACTTGCCCACACTTTAAGATTGCCAGATCTAGATTTTTTAAAAGGTAGAAAACTTTCTCAAGATGATGTAAATAAATTACAATCTGCTGGGGTTGATCAGATTACAGTTGCAAAATTGGAATTGACTGATGTCTTAGAGGATGATGCCGCCAACAGAGCTGCAAGGAAATTGATCGGTTCTGGAGTTGCCACTAAAGCTGCACATACGGGTCGTGTGAATATCTGTTCAGTGGTGAGCGGACTTGTTGTCCTGGATCCGCAAGGCATCAATGCTCTCAATCTAATTGATGAGGCTATTACAGTTGCAACGGTTCCATTGCATGAACTTGTAGAGCCAGGACAGATCATTGCGACTATAAAGGTTAATCCTTATGCAGTCTCTGAAAAGATTGTCGCTGCATGGGAAGAGGCTGCCAAAAAAATAATGGTGCAGCCATTTAGGCGGCATCGCACGTCTTTTATTCAAACAAATTCTGCAAGAATTAAAGATAGTGTGCTGCAAAAGGCGCTTCTAGCTACCAAGGCGCGTTTAGAAGTAATGGGAAGCCATCTGAGTGAAGCATTATATACGCCTCATAGTATTAACGCTTTAACATCTACCCTACAGAAACGTGTCGTAGCTGGTGACGATCTTATTCTTATATGTGGAGCATCGTCTATAACTGATAGAAAAGATGTTGTTCCTTCGGCTATTATAGCTGCTGGAGGACGGATAGAGCGTTTTGGAATGCCAGTTGAGCCAGGAAATTTGTTGTTACTTGGCGCGATCGGTAATGTGCCTGTTATTGGTATGCCAGGGTGCGCACGTTCGCCACAGCTCAATGGATTTGATTATGTCTTGCGTCACATTCTTGCTGGACTGCCAATCGACAGTAACCAAATAGGTCAGATGGGCGTAGGTGGTTTATTAAGGGATACGCCATGGCGCACAACACCACGTATTGCAAAATCTGAAGCAAAAAAAATGTCTGACAATCAGAACTCTACCCTACCGCGCATAGCCGCCATCATACTTGCTGCGGGGCGTTCAAGTAGAATGGGATCAAACAAATTGACCCTTTTGCTTGAGGGTAAGCCTGTTCTCCGTCACATTGTTGATACAGTTCAATTGTCGAAAGCTCATTCGATCATCGTCGTCTTAGGGCATGAGGCTGAGCAAGTGCAGGCCCTTCTTGAGGATGATGGTATAGCCTTTGTCTTTAATGATCAGTATCGACAGGGCTTATCGACATCCCTAAAAGCAGGTATTTCCGCTTTATCTAGCGATATGGATGGGGCGATGATATTTTTAGGTGATATGCCTGACATTAGCGTCGAATTAATTAACAGAATGATTTCGGAGTTTGATCCTGGAAAAACAAAGAGCATAGTAGCCCCCAAAAGAGATGGCCGGAGGGGCCATCCTGTTTTATGGGGGCATGCATTCTTTCCATCCTTACTGGAGAAAGCAGAGGGGGATGTCGGTGGTAGGCATCTTATTGAAGAACATTCAGATTCAGTGACAGATATTGAGGTCAATTACGATAATATCTTCACTGATCTAGATACACC
>BJGJ01000060.1 GCA_014190435.1 Methylocystaceae bacterium
CCTTATAAAATTAAATGGGTTTACTCGGAATGAGAATTATAATTTATCTGATGTTATGCTGTGCATTTATAATATCATTGCCGCAAAAAATTTATGCACAAGAGTCGGTTTCATCAATAAATATTATTACCCATCATTCTCTTTACGGTGGTGGTCGAATCTATGCTCCCGTTAGAATTGATAATTACAAAGGTTTCATGAGAGTAGATACTGGCGCATCAACAAGTCGATTTCATAAATCTGCTTGGAATAAAAAATTTATCATCACTAATACAATTCATTCAATCGGTGCGACAGCAGCTGTAGCTAAATGTGAAGAAGTTGTAGTCCCAAATCTGTCTATTGTGGCTCAATCAGGTAATGCGATTGGAAGGGTCAATTATTTAGCAACTCGTTGTCCTGCTGGCACAGGGGATGATTTATTAGGTATAGACTTTCTAAAGGGTTCAGAATTTACCCTTAATTTAAAAGAAAGCCAGATTCGTTTTTTTGAGCCTTTACCGAATGATCATAAAAGTCATTTACTGCTAGCCTTGGGTAGGGAGAAGGATCTAATTGGTATCGAGCTCGATATCGGGAGTTTTTCGACGTATGGTCTATTAGATACGGGCGCTGAGATGACGGCTGTCGACTCTGTTTATTTTAATGCGCACCCAGAACTTTTTGAAAATGTCAAAAGTAAAATATCTATGCGAGGCGCGAATGGAAAAAAGATCACCTCGAGATTATGTAAAATTAAGTTCATAAATTTAGGCGACGGATTTATTATAAAAAATTTATATGCTCTTGTATATGATTTTAACGCTCTGAGGGATGAAATTGGGCATGATACCCCTATTATTTTTGGATATAATTTTTTTGAAAAATTTAAGTGGAAATTTAATTTTAAAAAAAATATAACTCCAACGTGGCGTGTATATAATGATTGATATCCTATGAGGTTGCTGTGTCCGAATCATTCAAGATTGACTTAACAAGTCGTGAGGTGGCTATAGCGCATAAGGCTCTAGCTGACTATCTCTCTAGTCTGCTCCAGGAATGGCAGGGTCAAGAGGATATAAAGTCAGAGACTGGAACAGATGATATGTATGAATCAGTAGATGAAGTACGAACTTTGATGAATAAGATTGGTGCATTGCCTCTGAAGCTTAGATGATATTAATGTAATTATAAAGATTGTTATTTTAGAAAGCATTAATGGACCATATTCCTCTCGTAAGTAGCCGTGCTAAATATTACTTTGAATCAGCAAGGCGGTTATATTAATGCTCTGTAATTAATTAGTTTGAGTAAACAGGAACATAAGACTACGTCAATCAATTTTTACTATTGTGGTAGAAACCAGAAAGGTTTTTTTATCTCGATTAACTGTCGTTCTGGGCTTCCCGCTTTTTGATGATCTCGTATAAGAGACACGATATCATTCCTTACATGGTTATTTGCAAGAAAATAGCTATGACCTAAGAATTCTCCTCCATCTGATTCAACAGAAATTAAATCTAAATTATTTCCGACTTTAGGAGTGTTCTCTAGAATTCTATCATCCAGGTGAGCAGCAAGCATGCCCAGCCTAAACTGACCCCCAAATAATTTGTTTGAGATTGCTAGAGCTTTATCGCCTTTAGACGTGTAGATTGTTGTTTGAGTATTCCCTCGGTTAAGAATTGCTTTTTGATTTATTTTCCCTCCATAAGAGAAATCTGGATCTGAGAGGAGAACGGCGAGTTTAGAAGACGCAACGTCAACGTCAATATCTGGGGCTGCTAGGATTATGTTAGCAATTTTATACTTATCGCCAATTGTTTGTTTAGAGCCATAGGCTTCTATCATGAGTTGTTGTAGAGCTGACGCGAGGACATCGGTGCCTCTGCTATGGGCTATTAAGTGAATAAGTTTTAGTTGCTGTGTTCCAGAAATTATTCGAATTGCCTTGCGTATATCCGCAACTGCAAATTCTCCCGACTCTCTGTCAAAATTATAACCCAGTAAAATTCCTTGCGTGCCGCCTGCTGGCCAACTTAAAGAAATACATAAATATTCATCCACGCGAAAACTATCACATAATTGCGACGTAGACTTAATCGCATCGTCAAATGTATTGTGATAACCATGGATAAAGATAATAACTTCTTTTCTTTTTGTTGAATTAAGCTTTTTTCCTAGTTCCGTCTGTATTTCAAAGACGGAGCGTTCGTGAGCCAGAATGGCGTCATCAGCGCGCCGTACACCCATGGGCGTCTCTTGCATCGCGTAAGGCGTTCTTGGAAATCGACCGATTTCAATCGGTTCTATTAGGCCAAATTCTGTAGATTGATTTCTAATGACAGAGACGACGCCATAGGCGAGAGAATGAGACCGGGAGGCATCATAAGTCAGTTTACCTGTTTCTGAAAAAATTGCCCCTCTGTCAGTTAAATAGAAGATATCAACTTTATTCGGTTTAGAGGCACCTTCAGATATATTGCTTGTGAGATCGGTTTGCTGTTCACCAATGCTTTGGCAACTCGCTATCGTCACAGCGGAGATCATTACGAAAAAGAATTTTCGGATTATTCTATGCATGTTAATTAAGTAACCGCATTGGATTTAGTGGATGGGAAAATCTATAGAGAGATACCATATCATTTTTCTATCAACATTTTTTTATAGCACAAATTTGACTCGTTTTGTGTAGAATTTCATATATTTTTAATTTAGCTATAAATCAATCCGTCTTATTTCAAGAATGCATCAAACTTAGTAACGCGTGAGAGAAATCGGATTATGGATCAGAATTTTGTGTTATCCATTTCTATTTCATAAAATAATAGAAATATTAATAGTTTATTTATTCACGCCGGGCGCTTCATGGCCTGATCGAGTGACATATTCCTTATAACCCCCGTTATAGAAATGAGTGTCATTTGGCGATAATTCTAAGACACGGTTAGAAAGTGCGGCAAGAAAATGTCTATCATGCGATACAAATAACATCGCCCCTTCATAATTAATTAGTGCGGCGATGAGCATCTCCTTCGTTGCAATATCTAGGTGGTTGGTTGGTTCGTCTAGAACTAGGAAATTTGGGGGGTCATATAACATCAGAGCCATTACTAACCGAGCCTTTTCGCCTCCAGACAAGACACGGCATTTTTTTTCAGTATCATCTCCTGAAAAGCCAAAACATCCTGCAAGCGCGCGTAAAGCGCCTTGGCTTGCTTGAGGAAAAGAGGTTTCGAGGGTTTCAAAAACACTATGGTCTTCATTTAAAATGTCCATAGCATGTTGAGCGAAATAGCCCATTTTTACGCTAGCTCCGATGGTGACGCTTCCATTATCAGGCGCAATCATCCCTGCTACGAGTTTAAGTAAGGTTGACTTTCCAGCTCCATTTACGCCCATGACACACCAGCGTTCTTTACGGCGCACCATAAAATCAAATTCTTTATAAATATCTTTGTCACTGAAGGATTTATTTACTTTTCGTAAGTTAACGACTTCTTCTCCGGATCGTGGAGGCGAGGGAAATTCAAATAAAATAGTTTGCTTTTTTTTAGGAGGATTAATTCTTTCTATCTTTTCCAGTTTTTTCACGCGACTTTGTACTTGAGCAGCATGCGAGGCCCGCGCTTTAAATGTCTCTATAAACTTTATTTCTTTAGCCAACATCGCTTGTTGACGCTCAAATTGCGCTTGCTTTTGTTTCTCAGTTTGGGATCTTTGCAGCTCATAAAATTCGTAATTTCCTGAATAACTTGTAAGGCTACCTCCGTCTATTTCAATTATCTTATTTACTATACGATTCATGAATTCACGATCATGGGACGTTATTAATAAAGCGCCATCGTAATTCTTTAAGAAATCCTCTAGCCAAATCAAACTTTCAAGATCGAGATGATTGCTTGGTTCATCTAGCAACATGACATCAGGCCGCATGAGTAAAATACGCGCTAAGGCGACGCGCATCTTCCATCCTCCAGAGAGATTTCCAACGTCCCCTTCCATCATCATTTGTGTAAAATTAAGTCCTGCAAGAACTTCTCGCGCTTGGCCCTCGAGCGCATAACCATCTAGTTCTTCGAATCGGGACTGCACTTCCCCATAATCTTCTATAATTTTTTCCATATCTTCTTCTAGACCTGGATCCATCATAGCTAATTCTAATGTATGCAGCTGTGCTGCTACTTCACTCACGAGTCCAGCGCCATCCATTACTTCGGCTACTGCGCTCCGTCCTGACATTTCTCCAACATCTTGACTAAAGTAGCCAATTGTTATGCCACGATCGATGGAGACGTGACCCTCGTCGGGATGATCTTGTCCTGTAATAATTCTAAATAGAGTTGTCTTGCCTGACCCATTGGGGCCAACAAGCCCAATTTTTTCTCCTTTTATGAGCGAGGCTGAAGTCTCGATAAATAATATCTGATGCGCATTTTGTTTGCTAATATTTTCAAACTTGATCATAGCTGACACAGTCCAAAGTCGTTTAGTGTGATATTCTGATCGATATAAATATGTATACTTTATTGTTTCTCTTGATCTCAAGCTATTCTGTTTGTCAATTAGAGTATTGTTTGTCAAATTATAGGATGAGGACAGTGCGCCACTTAAATTTAAGCATTGAATCATAAATCTAATTATTAATGTTAATTCATGCGCTAATTTTCAGTAAGAATAACTTTTATCGCGTATCTTATTGAAATTTAGTTTATAAAATAATCTAGTGCGGCGATTATTTATATTCTGATTGGTAATTCAAATAAATAATATTGTCATCCATTGGATATAATAGAATTGATTAGTATCAGATTATGGCCTGATCGCCTTCTACGAGAAATTTAGGTAAACAGAATGATCCTATTCAGAGTGGGGATTATAGGTATAATGCGCGCACACAAACTGAATGTTTAAAGATTTGATATCATTCTGCGAGTTAGGTAGAATTTGCTGCTTAGTGATAAGCTGTTTGGTCTAAATCGAAAGACCCAAGGGAGACTACAATGCCTTTAATATCAAATAATATTAAAATTTCTTTCTATGCTGTCATTCTTTGTCTCGCGTTAAACTCCACAGCTCAAGCAATGCAATGTGGTAATTCTGCTGGAGGGTTTGAATCTTGGAAACAGGATTTTCTTGCAGAAGCTGCGCATAATGGCCTAAGCTCGAATGCGCTAGAGGCGCTGAAAAGCACACATTATTCAACAGCGACCATAGGTGCTGATCGTGGTCAGAAAAGCTTTCGTTTATCTCTAGAGCAATTTCTGGTGAAAAGAGGCGGGGCGGCAATAGTCGCGCGTGGACGCGTGCTTAAACGGTCGAACGCTGCTCTGTTTGACTCAATCGAACAGAGATATGGCGTGCCACCGGGCCCGCTGCTTGCGATCTGGGGCATGGAAACAGGTTTTGGAGCCATTCATGGTAATCAGAATGCTTTATCTGCTGTCGCTACATTGGCTTATGATTGTCGTCGCTCAGCCTATTTTACCGAACAACTTTATGCGGCTCTGAAGTTGATTGATCGGGGAGTAATGACTGCATCAACTAAAGGCTCTATGCATGGAGAGATTGGTCAAACACAATTTCTTCCCAAAAATATACTTGATTATGGAACTGGCGGCAGTTTGGATAATTCAGGGCCAGCTTTGATGTCGACGGCCAATTTTCTAAAAGCGCATGGATGGCGTGCTGGTGCAGGTTATCAGCCAGGCGAGCCTAATTTTGAGGCTATCCAGGCTTGGAATGCCGCGTCTGTTTATCAGCGCGCAATCGCTCAGGTGGGAAGACAGATTGATGGCGGCGAAGCTCTATCCACCACAGGTCGCCCGAGTGAGGCCGGAGAAAGTTCTATCTCGCCCTCTCAAATGAGGCGAAACGAGACAAATGTCGGAGGCTCTTCGACACAGTCTCCTTTGGAAAGTGACGATTTATTTGATATACGCTAATAATTAATTCAAGCTATCAAGTCATGATTGAGTAGTTAATGATGGGGGCGCGTGCTGACAATGGCAGGTAGCTTTGATCTTCTTGCTCAAAGGATTGTTTCAAATCTTGATCAGCTTAGCCTGCATGTCAAATCACAAAAATACGGCATGGGATTTTGGGAGATCCGGGCTTCATCTTCTCCAAAGATTATTACTGTCCCTGGCAATGAAATCGCGTCTGGCGTGGCGCTGCTTTTGGCTCATAAATATGAACCGCCCATGATTGTCTTTGAACAGATTAATTCAATACATCCTGGTATGGGGAGAATGATGGTTGCGGCTATATTAGAAGGAATGAGATGCTATCCTAATGTTTTTGGTCACGTTCGAGTTAATGATCTTTCAAAATATCTAAATGATGGTCGGCGTTGGTGGGAGCATGTAGCATGTAATTATTCCGACTTTAATTGGATTATTACCCATGATGAGGAAACAACACATTTCAGCAAATAGGGTGAAGTTGTGTATTTTTTTCTAAATAAATATTTTAATCTTCAAAAAAAATTATCGAGCCGAAGCGTGGATCAAAGTAATTGCTCCTGCCCATCTATAGAATTTGATAAAAAGAAAGAAATATTAAAACAGTTATGCATAGATTTTGACTATCCCTCAGGGCTCGTAGAGCTGATACAAGAAAAAAAAATATTTGAATATTTAGGCTATCAATTCACCTCAGAGGGAGCCGCCTATAGTGACGGAAGAATCGTAATTTATTATGATCCGGCAATGACGGAAGCGCGAATGGCTTGTTGTCTTGCTCATGAATTGCAACATCAAAGATATTTTGCTGTTCAAAAAGCTTTTAATTTAGAGCCAATTGATGGTCCATTGCATGAGCGCTTTGCCGCATTTTCATCGCATTGCCTTTCGGATGAGCGAGGGATTTCAGCTTACTCTGAAGAGCATTGGCGCGCTTGGCAAGGAGCCTCCTTGCCAGTCTTGTTTTCTGATGAATTCTCGATAGGACAAAGTGAACCGATAAACGAAACAATCGCGGAGATTGCTAAGGCTTATTATAATTGGGGTCGAATAGATTGGATACCACAGCATTGGCAAGATTTATATCAATCGATTAACGAAGAGTATAAAAATCTTGACATGAGAGAGGGCGACGCAATAGTAAGTTAGATAGACATTGTGCGTTTATTTTGAAGTTTTATGTTAACAAATATCTACAATACATATGTGTAAATAACTATCGAATGGCTGAATTAGCACGCAATTTTTTTATTTTCAGTGCTTGTCTCTGATTCAAATTCAGCTAAATCCATAGCAATAAACACTGAGTCTTTGAATTCAGAAAAATTAAAAGGTTTAAACAGAAATTCTGTTACTCCAGAAGCAATTGCTTGGCTCCAATATGATTCAGATAGGTTCCCTGTATTTAAAATAAAGGGAATTTCAGAAATTTTGGGGTTCGCGCGGACTTCTTCAAGAAATTCATGGCCTGTTAACAAGGGCATATCCCAATCGCTTACAATAAGATTAGGTTTATTCCCGCTAAGCCAATCCAGCGCATCACAGGCGTTGGAAAACATTTTTACATGATCAAAACCGATTTTTTTCAGCATCAAGCCGACGGTTTGGAGATAGACTAGGTCGTCATCAACAACTACTACGGAGTTCAATTTTCTATCTCGCATTTTGGTCCCCATCACTTCGTTGAAACGATGAAGCCAGATCCTGGAAAATTCTTCAAGCAAAGGATTATAACAGAACAACCAAGTTATTTCTGAGATAGAGAAAAATTGGCTAAAATTTTATGTAAATCCAGAATTTGCTGAATTTGAAAGGAATTCCGAGCGGATAAACAGGGTTAAAATTAAATTAACAGCCGAGATTGGTTGAATGGTTGATAAGTTATTACGCGCTTAATTGATCTAAAGAGTATCCTTAAAGATCAAACTAGATAATTGTAATTTGAGTGAGAGTGATTGAGCGCAACCAACTGCATTTAATTTTTTTATTAATCTCAATATTAAGAGGATAGAAAATAGAGAAAATATTTTATTTCAAGCTACTTGGTAGCAGTTACTATTTGCATAAAAACCGACGGCCAAGAGTTCTTGAGCCGTCGGGTCATTTTAGCAAGATCCTTCTACCCCATAAAATTTGGCGTGCTCAGTGTCTTTCGCGCAGCAGCCGTTGAGACCATTGCAGCTGAAGCCTCTTTTAACGCTCGCATTACTTCTGCCATCGCCGCACGGTTCGTGATTGAATCATATTGATAACCACATTCAGTCATTATCTGTCGCGTTGGTTCGCGCATTTCTGCAAGATAGCGCCGCGCCATGGTGGGGAACATATGATGTTCGATCTGGCTGTTAAGACCGCCCGCTAGCCAGTCAAAAAATACAGAAGTTGGGGTATTGCGCGTTGAACGAGCCTGGCGGTCATAGAAGCCTTCTGCATTAGTGGCGTCATAAACGTCCATGCCCGTGTGACTGAGAACAAAGACACATGCAAGGATAAGTCCCCCAATGCACTGAGCAATTAGGAACCAAGCCCATCCAGTCCAGGCAGCTCCTGGTGTCAAAAAGCCTGCGATCGTGAGACCCAGAATCCAATGACCAAGGCACAAGGCACCTTCCAGATTTTTGCCATTACGAAACGCAACCTCGATGCTCTGCCAACTCCAGTTGAATCGGGCAATCGAAAGCATTGGGAAAAATAGTAGAGTCTGGATACGCGCCAATAATAACGCGATGCTTTTTCCTGTAGGAGAGTCAAATTTTAAATTGAAGTCTGCGAGGGCTTTGTCCCAGACAATAAAGGGGCGGGCGTCGATATCGCCATCAATTGGAGTCAGGACTCCGTCTGCATCGGTTTTACACGCATTCGGAAAGGCATGATGCAACTCATGCTTTTCAACCCACCATGTCGGACCGAACCCCTGCATAATCTCAACCAGCATGAACATGAATTGTGCATATTTGCCCTTACGTGGTCCCCACTGCTCATGAGCGATATCATGTGACAGGTAGGCCGTACGGGGAAAATGGATTCCAAGCAAGATCATGCCAATGAAAGCACTCAACCCACCTTGTGCGAGAAGTGTGAATGCAACCAGCGGCGCAACCACAAGTTCCGAGATACGAAAAATTTGTTCCCAGAGGGTGATTTCAAAATAGCCTTTTTCACGAGCGACGACTTTTAATTCTCCCATGCGACGCGCTAAGGCTTTTGCGTCAGGAGCGCTTAAAGGCGCGCAGTGGATGGTTTTTTCTACAGCGGCAGTTGTCACGCTTTCCTCCCCGAATGCCTCGAAAGGCTTGTATACTTTATTATTTTATTTGCGATTTACCCCTGCGTTTACGGCCAAGTCAAACGCTTCGGGGGGATAGAGTTTTAGGTGCGGTGCAAAATAGCCTTCGGGGCCTGCGCAGCTTGGACGAGAGTTCCTGAGATTATCATCCAGCAAACTGCTTGAACCTGCCTTTCATAGGGTTATTTGTGGAGCAAATGATCGAGCTATTTTTTTAATTTGAGGGACCAAATAAAAAAATATATCTTTAAATAGCTGAAATATTTGAATTATAGTTTTTTCGAATAAATATCATTATCAAGTATCTAGAGGAAGCTGACGAGTTACAGGCTATGAAACAACACCATAAAGCAGAATATGACGGCACTTTTTTCCGTCTTGATTAATAATGGGGCAGGTCTAGCGGGGGATTAAAGTTAGGACACGTGAGAGACTAGGCCACCCAGTAGTTGCGGAGCCTATTTTGGGTCGAGCGTCTTTTTGGGCTTTTGAGGTATTTCGGTGGGGGTCATGAAAATTCACCACATGGTGTATTAAGCTTGTCCGGCTGTTAATCAGGCGTTTAATTGTCTAATGTTTGAGATAAGTTTTTGGCTGATTACAGCTATCATTGGCAAAGAAAAAGAAACATACTTAATTGAGTGCAGCATTGGTGATGAGGAAAAGGCATTATTTATACTTCATTCTCATCTTTAACTCTCGCTAGAGTTCTCATCTTCTATCTAATAATTAT
>BJGJ01000061.1 GCA_014190435.1 Methylocystaceae bacterium
CTAGTTGATCCTGAAGGCTCGCTCGATCGTCGTAATCATTGGGAAAAGACCAGCCACTCACTTCTTGTTGGCGCAATCCTTCACGTTCTTTATGCCGAAGCAAACAAGAGCCTCGCTGGTGTCGCCAATTTTCTTTCTGACCCAACCCGCGATATTAAATCAACTCTCGATCTAATGATGAGAACGCCACATTTGGGGCAAGATAAGCCGCATCCTGTTGTGGCTTCTGCTGCGCGAGAGCTCAAGAATAAATCAGATAATGAATGCTCTGGCGTGCTCTCAACAGCCATGTCTTTTCTTGGGCTCTATCGGGATCCAATTGTTGCCGAAGTAACTTCACAATGCGATTGGCGAATTGCAGACCTGACTTCAAATGATCGGCCTACAACGCTCTACATTGTCATTCCGCCTTCAGACATCAGTCGCACCAAGCCCTTAATCCGACTTATGCTAAATCAGATCGGTCGACGATTGACAGAAGATCTGGAGGATAAAAATAAACGGCATCGGCTGTTGCTGATGCTTGATGAGTTTCCAGCTCTTGGCAGATTGGACTTTTTTGAAAGCGCTCTTGCCTTCATGGCCGGCTATGGCATCAAAGCGTTTCTGATAGCCCAATCTCTCAATCAGATTGAGAAAGCCTATGGGGCAAATAATTCAATCCTGGATAATTGTCATGTCCGCGTGAGCTTTGCCACAAATGATGAGCGGACCGCAAAGCGCGTATCGGATGCGCTTGGAATGGCGACGGAAATCCGCGCCATGAAAAATTATGCAGGCCATCGTCTTTCACCCTGGCTAGGGCATTTGATGGTTTCACGATCTGAGACGGCCCGACCTCTATTGACGCCTGGTGAAATCATGCAGCTCTCGCCTGACGATGAAATCGTTATGGTTTCTGGAACAAGACCCATTCGAGCAAAGAAGGCGCGTTACTATGAGGACGCTTACCTTATAGAGCGCATTATGAAAGCCGAAGATCCACCGAAAGAGCCCTTTTTAGTGAGGAAAGAAGAAGTATGGCTCAACACTTGTGCGCGTC
Organism: Methylocystaceae bacterium; assembly: GCA_014190435.1. Classification (GTDB taxonomy): domain Bacteria; phylum Pseudomonadota; class Alphaproteobacteria; order Rhizobiales; family Beijerinckiaceae; genus Methylocystis. Next base: position 1,043 of record BJGJ01000061.1, read on the forward strand.
CGCCTGCTGACTCTCTAGTAACAAAGAATTCAGACGCAAATAAAACTATCAAGCAAGATGATGGCGGCCATGATCGTCAGCAAGAATTTGATGAGGGAAAAAATTTGCCTCTCAAACAAGACATAAAAGAAACTCAAAATGAATTCCTGAATTACTACAATGACACCCTGCCGAACCAAGAGCAGGTAATCAACAATCAAATGGGAAAAATCGCACGCCAGACTGATCTAGATCGCAATAATCCCTCTAACCTTTAGGATAGAGCATGACAGCCCGGCTTTGTCTGCGACTTTCTCCAAAAACGATTGCTACGATAACGGAACTAGCGACAATAAAGAAAGTAACAAAGGCCGCCGTTGTAGAGGCGGCTGTTTTATCTCTGGTTTCGCCAGATCATAATGATCATCGCGAAGGCGCGATCTCGCGTCGCTTAGACAAAATAATTCGGCATAACGAACGGCTGGAGAGAAATCAAATTATTTCATCCGAGGCATTAACGCTCTTTATTCGCGCATGGTTTGCTTCATCATCTCCCATCCCCCAAGAGGCGCTTGCGTCAGCGCAAGCAAAAGGGCGTGAGCGTTATAAAAATTTTATTGAAGCTCTAGCGCTGCGGATCCATCAAGGGAAGTCGCTTACAAAGGAACTTTCTGAAGAAGAGCGTCTTGTTGAAAATAAAGTTGATAAGTAAATTTAGAGTTTTTGGTGAATAGAAATAGGACGAGAGCTGTTAAAAAATTAGGCTACACCTTGAAAGGGTTGAGGACGCGCACGCCAAGGCCGGTGACATCGGTATCGTTGCGAGTCACAAGCGTAAGGCCATGAACCTTAGCAGTCGCTGCAAGCAATCCGTCGACAACGGGAATGGGGCGCATGGCGCTCATGCGACCCCACGCGTCACTAACGAAACGATCAACGGGAATCACGCGATCGCCAAAGGCTTCAACAACAGCGCCGAGCCACGCTTGCAACGCCTCAGCCTTTGCGAGATCGCGCGGGCGAGCAAGCTCAATGCCCTTACGAATCTCGCCAAGGATCAGTGAGCTGAGATAAAGATCGCTGTCTTTAATTGATGAATACCACAACGTAACGGCTGGGTCGCACCGGACCCCTTTGCGAACTTCCGATATGACATTCGTATCGATCAGGAAACTCACAGGTTGACCGACCGGCCAAGGTCATTTGAGCGTTCGAGTTCAATTCCATCGAGAGGAGCGGAGGCCAGTAATGCCTTGAGTCCAACAGGGCTCGGGACAATGAAGCGAGCTTTCAGCAGGCTCCGAGTCTCCGTTTCGCGCGTTGGATCGCTGAGTGCCCGGGCGACGCTGCGCAACAATTCAGCGTCTTCCTTGCGCACTTGAACCTCGACGCGCACGTTACCATTGTTCTTCTGGCGTTTGCGAAACGATTCAAGCGGGGTCTTACGAGCGTTGGCCATGACTAACTCCTAATTTCCGGAAATATACCGGAAATTACCCTGAAAAGCAATGCATTCCAATATACATTGATCTCTCTCCAGCTGGGCAGCCTAACTTGATATTGCAGTAGAAAAAATCAAGCCAATATAGCCCTCGGTCGTCTGGACGGCATCAGCATGGTCCTGCCGGATGCGGGACTATTTCTCTGTATGTATTTGCGGAAAGAAGCTTTGCTGTCTTCTCAGATCGAAGGCACGCATCTTCTTTGTCTGATCTACTGCTCTACGAGACGAACGAGTCTACCGGCGTGCAAATGGGCGATGTGACAGGTGTATTTTACTATCGGTTTTTCTAGCAATAATTAAAAATTTTATTTTACGAATTACTGATTTTTTTTGGGACACATGGATTTGAATTATTTAGAGAAATAATTCAAATATTTTGATTTGAGCTATGGCATAAAAAAATATCTTTATACTATAGATAGCTACTTCTTCGGCATAAATATCAACTAAATTGTTTAGAGAGTAGTAATCAAAGTGTTTAAGCGACCATAAAACCGTAAAATGTTTCTATTCATACGCTAGACTACGACTACGACAAAATTTCAATTGATTAGATAGCTGGGTTCTAGTTTTTGTTGGTCATCAACTGAGTGCTTTGAGCGCTCATGTAATGAGGACCGGCTTTGGCTGAGCAAAAAATTCAGGCAGAAAATCTATCGCGTAGTGCGCGTATGCTTCGCACGGCATTTGGCGATGCAATTGCACGCTATCTCAATCAAGATGAAATTGTTGAGATAATGCTAAATCCAGATGGAAGACTTTGGATTGATCGCATTAAAGGCGGTCTGTCTGAAACGCCTGACACTATCTCTGCAGCGGATGGCGAACGTATTATCCGCCTTATTGCTCATCATGTTGGCGTTGAAGTTCACGAAGGTGCGCCAAGGATATCTGCGGAACTTCCTGAAACAGGAGAACGCTTCGAAGGTCTATTACCCCCTGTCGTTGCTGCTCCTACCTTCTCCATTCGTAAACCCGCCATCGCTGTTTTCACACTTGATGACTATGTCTCCAGCCGGATCATGACTAAAGCTCAAGCGCAGATGCTGCGGTCAGCTATTAAAGATAGATTCAATATTCTTATCGCAGGCGGAACTTCAACAGGTAAAACAACGCTGACTAACGCATTGCTGGCGGAAGTTTCAAAAACATCTGATCGCGTTATCCTGATCGAAGATACGCGAGAGCTTCAATGTCTTTCCGAAAACTTTGTTGCCCTACGCACAAAGGAAGGCGTCTCAACCTTAACGGATCTGGTTCGCGCGTCTTTGAGGCTTCGTCCCGACCGGATTCCAATTGGCGAAGTACGCGGACCAGAAGCGCTTGATCTTTTAAAAGCCTGGGGAACAGGTCACCCCGGTGGTATCGGTACAATCCATGCTGGTTCGGGAATTGGCGCTTTAAGACGCCTTGAACAGCTTATTCAAGAAGCTGTCGTCACCGTGCCGCGCGCGCTTATCGCTGAGACAATTAACATCATCGCAGTTTTATCGGGACGCGGCTCTGAACGCCGACTCAAAGAACTCGTTCAATTGATCGGTCTTGATGCAAATGGCGATTACCTTCTCTCCCACTATGGAAATAATAAATGAAAATCAAACACACGATGAACCATTTCATTGCTGCAGCTATCTCTTGTTGCCTCTGCGCGCCCGCATATGCTGCAGGATCAAACATGCCCTGGGAGCAGCCGCTCAATCAAGTCTTGCAGTCTGTTGAAGGACCTGTAGCTAAAATTGTCGCAGTGATCATCATCATTGTCACAGGTCTCACACTCGCCTTTGGCGATACGTCCGGTGGCTTCCGACGACTTATTCAGATTGTCTTTGGTCTCTCCATCGCATTTGCTGCTTCTAGTTTCTTTCTTTCCTTCTTCTCCTTTGGTGGCGGAGCGCTGATCTAATGGAGCGCACATCATTGGATTTTATGTCGAGCTTAGCCGCTCCTGTGCATCGGTCTCTTTCTGAGCCAATTCTTCTTGGCGGTGCGCCCCGAGCGATTGCAATTCTAAATGGTACCCTTGCCGCCGCACTTGGATTGGGACTTCGTCTTTGGTTCGCAGGCCTTGTGTTTTGGATAATCAGTCATGGTGTAGCTGTGTGGGCTGCAAAACGTGACCCGCTTTTTGTCGAGGTCGCACGTCGGCATTTGCGCATGCCAGCCTACCTTAGCGTCTGAGGCCCGCTCCATGCTTAACCTAAGAGAATATCGCGTAAAAGCGAACCATCTGGCTGATTATATCCCGTGGGCAGCGCTTGTCGCTGAAGGTGTCATTCTTAATAAGGATGGTAGCTTTCAGCGCACAGCTCACTTTCGTGGACCAGATCTCGATAGTGCAGTTCCATCTGAGCTCATGGCTGTTTCGGCGCGGCTGAATAACGCCTTACGCCGTCTTGGTTCAGGATGGGCTGTGTTTTTTGAAGCTCAGCGAAATCCAGCTCTAAATTACCCCAATAGTCACTTTCCTGACTTAGCATCTCGTCTTGTAGAGTACGAAAGACGCGCTCAGTTCGAAGAAGAAGGCGTGCATTATGAATCGAGCTATTATCTAACCCTGCTTTTTTTACCCCCAGTAGAAGAAACGACACGAACAGAGAATTTTCTATTTGAAGGAGTAGATCACAGCTCTTGCGTAAATGGCCAAGAGATCTTGGGCTATTTTATCGATCAATGTGATCGTCTTTTACAACTTCTTGATGGCTTCATGCGCGAGTGTGCATGGCTAAATAGCGAACAAACATTAACCTATCTTCACAGCACCATCTCAACCAAGCGACATCGCGTGCGTGTGCCTGAAACGCCGATGTATCTTGATGGGTTGCTTACTGACCAGCCATTAACAGGTGGCCTTTCTCCAGTTCTTGGTAATCAGCATCTTCGGATTCTAACAATCACGGGATTCCCCAGCATCACGACGCCAGGAATATTGGATGAACTCAATCAGCTCGCCTTTCCTTATCGCTGGTCAACGCGGGCAATCATGCTTGATAAGCAAGACGCAACAAAACTTCTAACTAAAATCCGTCGGCATTGGTTCGCTAAGCGAAAATCAGTCGCAGCAATCTTGAAAGAAGTAATGACCAATGAAGCGTCGACGCTGATTGATGCCGACGCACAAAATAAAGCCATGGATGCGGATGCTGCGCTCCAAGAACTCGGCGCTGATAATATTGGTCAAGCCTATGTGACTGCGACTGTCTGTGTCTGGGATGAAAATCCCAAAAACGCGGATGAAAAATTACGCCTTGTCGAGAAGGTTATTCAAGGTCGTGATTTTACCTGCATGGCTGAAAGCATTAACGCAGTTGATGCCTGGTTGGGCTCTCTGCCGGGACACGCCTACGCAAACGTACGGCAGCCACCCATCTCAACGATGAATATCGCCCATATGATTCCACTTTCTGCAGTATGGGCAGGATCACTTTACGACGAACATTTTAATCAGCCGCCTCTCTTCTTTGGGCGAACAGAAGGATCTACGCCTTTCCGGTTTAGCCTACATGTTGGAGATGTTGGACATACACTCGTCATTGGTCCAACTGGCGCTGGCAAGTCCGTACTTCTTGCTCTCATGGCAATGCAGTTTCGTCGCTATCGCGCCTCTCAAATCTTTGCTTTTGACTTTGGTGGTTCTATTCGCGCCGCCACGCTCGCCATGGATGGTGAATGGCGAGACCTAGGTGGAGCGCTTACAGACAACGCAATCGACTCTGTAGCTCTCCAACCGCTTGCACATATAGATGGCCTTGGGGAGAAAAGCTGGGTGGCAGACTGGATCGCAGGTATTCTTACGCGTGAGAAGATCGTTCTCAAACCCGAAGATAAAGAACAGATCTGGAGTGCGCTTTCTTCATTGGCTTCAGCGCCGATCCAAGAGCGCACCCTCACTGGTCTCTCAGCGCTTCTTCAATCAAAACACTTAAAAAATGCCCTAAAAGCCTATTGCATAAATGGAGCCTACGGACGCCTACTCGATGCAGAAGCTGAGCGTCTGGGTGAAACTGATGTTCTCGCTTTTGAAACAGAAGGTCTCATCAAAAGCAAAGCAGCTCCTGCAGTTCTTTCCTATCTTTTTCATCAAATAGAAAAACGTCTGACATGGCGCCCGACACTCATCATTATTGATGAGGGATGGTTAGCGCTTGATGATGAAGGTTTCGCTGAGCAGTTACGCGAGTGGCTAAAAACACTACGCAAGAAAAATGCGAGTGTGATTTTTGCTACTCAATCTCTGTCCGATATAGAAAATAGCCCGATCGCTTCAGCGATAATTGAAAGCTGCCCAACGCGCTTGTTCCTAGCCAATGAACGTGCCTTGGAACCGCAAATAACGCGTCTTTACCGTCAGTTTGGTCTAAACGAACGTCAGATTGAAATCATTGCTCGGGCGACACCTAAGCGTGACTATTACTGTCAGTCGCGACGTGGGAACAGACTGTTTGACTTGAGGTTAGGCGAAATCGCACTCGCTTTTGTCGCGGCATCTTCCAAAGCCGATCAGGCAGCAATCGCACAAATTTACGCTGAGCAAAGTCGCCTAAGCTTTGTTCCTGCCTGGCTGAAACATCGTGGCTGTGGCTGGGCGGTCGATATCCTTCCCACTCTCAAAGATCCCGAGGTAGATCTATGATACGCCCCCTTACATCTAAGCTCCTTTTCAGCGCGCTTGTGTTGAGCTCGACAATAGCAAATGCGCAGTGGGTCGTTTTTGATCCAAATAATTTTTCACAAAATATTCTGACTGCGGCGCGCTCACTTGAACAAATCAATAATCAAGTGACCTCTCTCCAGCATGAGTCGCAAATGCTCACAAATGAGGCGCGTAATCTTACGAGCCTTCCTTATTCATCCTTGCAGCAGTTACAATCATCTATTCAATCTACTCAGCAATTGATCGGACAGGCGCAAAATATCGCCTACAGCGTTCAGCAAGTCGATAACGCATTTCAGACAACCTATGCTCCAGTAACGACGAGCCAGTCTGATCAGATGTTGATCGCGAATGCGAGACAACGGTGGCAAAACGCTGTTGGCGGGCTGCAGGATGCGATGCGTGTTCAGGCTGGCGTTGTTGGCAATATCGATGTTAACGCGCAAGAAATGTCGACGCTTGTCGGCTCCAGTCAGTCAGCTGTGGGCGCCCTCCAGGCAACTCAAGCTGGTAATCAGATTCTGGCGCTTCAGTCCCGCCAGCTATCAGATTTGACAGCTGCTTTAGCAGCACAAGGCCGCGCCCAAAGCTTACAGCTGGCGCAACAAGCCGCAGCTCAAGATCAAGCAAAAGAACAAATGCGCCGCTTTCTCAAACCAAGCGTCAGTTATCAATCTTCACCTGTGCGGATGTTCCAATGATGAAAAGACAACACATCCTGGAGATTGGCGGACGCATCGCTTTCGCAGGTCTCCTTTTCATCGGATTTGCTGCTCTCGCCATTGAGCTCAACGCCGATCCAGATCAACACTATAAAACAAATAGACAAGTCCCATCGATCGTTGAGGGGCCGCTGGAGGGGGAGCTACGCTGGTGCCGTCATCTTGGCGATGAGGCGCTGCACGACAAAGCCTGCCTGAGAGCCTGGGCGCAAAACCGTGAGCGCTTTCTTAAATACGCGCCGCCAGCTTCATCTCAAACACATGAAGTTCGATAAGTTATGGGTGGAACTAGCGTCATTGACCGTTTCCTCGCGGTCTTTACTCAATATATTGATAGTGGCTTTGGATTTTTGAATGGCGAAGCCGCCTATCTCGCTAGCACACTAATCGTCATCGATGTCACCCTTGCAGCACTATTCTGGGCTTGGGGGGCTGATGAAGATATTCTCGCGCGCTTAGTTAAAAAGACCCTATTTGCTGGTGTTTTTGCCTATCTCATTGGTAATTGGAATTATCTTGCAAGAATTATTTTTGAAAGTTTCTCTGGTCTTGGCTTGAAAGCTTCCGGGGCAGGGTTGTCGGCTGCTGAATTTCTGCAACCTGGACGTATCGCTCAAGTTGGCGTTGATGCAGGACGCCCTCTGCTTGATGCCGTTTCTAATCTGATGGGCTATGTTTCGTTTTTTGAAAACTTTGCGCAAATCATCATTTTACTCTTTGCCTGGGCAGTAGTTTGTCTGGCCTTCTTCATTTTGGCGATCCAACTTTTTGTCACGCTTATTGAATTCAAGCTGACAACGCTTGCTGGATTTATTCTTATTCCTTTTGGCCTTTTCGGGAAAACAGCCTTCGCTGCTGAGCGCGTATTAGGGAATGTCTTCTCATCTGGCGTTAAGGTTCTCGTTCTTGCTGTTGTCGTTGGTATTGGATCAACTTTATTTTCACAGTTTACTACAGGATTTGGTGCAGCTCAGCCCACAGTTGATGATGCGCTCACAATTGTTCTCGCGTCACTCTCACTTCTTGGCCTTGGTATTTTTGGTCCTGCAGTTGCAAATGGGATTGTTTCTGGCGGTCCTCAGCTTGCTGCAGGTTCTGCAATCGGAACTAATCTTGCCGCTGGTGGAATGATAGCAGCTGGCGCTGGTATGGGATCAGTTGGCGGGTCGGCGCTCTCTAACGCAGCCTCAACGCTTGCAACAAAAGGCGCCCATGCTGCCGGCGTAACATCAGGCGCTTATCGTTCAGATGGAATGATGGGTGTCGCAGGCGCCACATTAAGTGCGATGAATAGTCCACTGCGTTCGGTTGCTGCAAATATTCAATCAAATTTTTCCTCTGGGCTCAGTCAAGGTCCTGCTGCGTCCCTCAATGGGAGCGCACAATCAAGCGACGGCGCTCCAGATTGGGCGCGTCGTATGCGCCGTAACCAACTTATCACGAATGGTGCCTCTCAAACCATTCACGCCATCAAATCCGGCCAAGAAGGCGGAGGCGGCTCTTCTATCGATCTCTCTGAAGGGAAATGATCATGTTCAATCGCGTTACCGTGCGTTATGCGCGTTCTCCTGAACCTGAAACGCCATTCCAAAAAGCAGGGCAAATCTGGGATGAACGAATAGGCTCTGCCCGAGTTCAGGCTAAGAACTGGCGGCTGATGGCCTTTGGCTCGCTGCTGCTGTGCATGGGGCTCTCTGTAGGATTGATCTGGCAATCGGCGCATAGCTCTGTCACGCCCTGGGTGGTGCAAATTGACAAGCTTGGTCAGGCGCAAGCAGTCGCTCCAGCAACAGCTGATTACAAGCCAACTGACCCGCAGATTGCCTATCATCTCGCCCACTTCATCGAAGAAGTTCGCAGCATT
>BJGJ01000062.1 GCA_014190435.1 Methylocystaceae bacterium
CGCTTTGGTTATAGTCAATTGAAAGACCTTTTTGGGCTATGCTGTGGGATCCGTCTGCGCCAAGGAGATAGCGCGATTTTACCTGCCGTTCCCCATATGGCGTGTTTAAACTAGATTCAACATATTCCGTTTTGTCTATAAATTCCGTGAATTCATAGGGTCTTTGAATCTTAAAGCTTCTTTCATAAAGCCATTCAGTAAAGCATCTTTCTGTATCAAGCTGTGGCGACGCCATTGGCTGAATGGCCTCATCGCTATTACTGGTAATATCCCCTTGTATGAGTGTTTTAGAAGGACCATAAATAGTTATCGATTTGAAGGGTCGGCCTCGAGCCGCTATTTTATCTGCTACGCCATAAGACTTTAGTATCGTCAATGTCTGAGAATTAACTAAAATAGCTCTTGAAAAAGAGAGCCCAGTTTTATGCTTGTCAATCAGTTCAACGCGATATCCGGCCTGACCTAGAGCGATTGCCGCGGACATCCCTGTGGGTCCAGCCCCTGCTATTAAGAAATCACAATCCAGTTGTTCTAACATTTATCTCTTCCTAGGGGAGATCGGATAGAGGCATTTTCCTGAGAATAATTCTCATTAAAATAGTACATAAATAGGGTTTGTGTCCTTTAGTTAGCGGCAATGATCACGTTTTCTGGATTGAAATGAGCTCGTATCTTGACACCAGTTTTGGGGGTGAGCTTGTTTAATTTTTCTCTCGCAACGATAGCGGTGAGGGATCGGCTATCACCAATATCGAGAACAATTTCGCACTTATCTTTAGCTCTTGTTATTCTGGTCACAATTCCTAATATATTGTTTACGCATAGAGAATTAGCTTTATTGGCCGTTGAAACGGTAATTGCATACGCCTTTATCAAAGCTAGAACCTTTTTTCCTGGCTCGAGTTCAAGTTCTTTTGCAGCTTCATTTGTTACAACTGCACGGATGATAGTTCCTCTGGCGCAGCAGAGTGAGAGTTCAACATCAACTCCACTCCTCTTTACTTTTTGAACGACTGTTTGAAAAACATTACGCGTTGAGATACGCGCGCCAAAAGTAAAAAGAAGTAATTCTTCATTTCCCTCAAGTCCTACGTTAGATATTTGTCTCGAGAGTCTTGTGAGTTTTTCCTCTATTTTATTGAAGGTCTCGATAAGCCGTAGGCCTTCCGCTGTCACCGTTGTGCTTCCGCCTCCCCCTGGCCACCCATTTTGGTGACAAAAGCAGGGCTTGGAAGAAGACTATTGATGGCGTTTACAGAACCCCATGCGGTTTTATAATTAAAGCCAACGGCCTTAGCGGCCTTACTAATACTACCATGTAAGACGACTGCTTCTCTAATAGTTTGATCCTTTCACGACCAACGAGAAAGCGCTCACTTCTGTGTAGGGGTAGCGATGCACTAATATTTTGTTTTCCATCGCGCCCCGTATTTTTTTTATTAGCTGGGTGGAAGCATAGAATTCAATATCGTAACTCTTTAAAAATACATAGTTGGCTCAAAATTGGGCGAGCGAACTTCGTAATTGGGCGTTGTTTGAAACAGTTTGGGACGCTTGAACTACTATAGAGTATTACGCTATTACTCTAAAGGTAATAGCGATGGTAAGTCAATATTCCTAAGCTGTCGCAGGGTAATCATAAATTTTTGTAATGACCGCTGATCTCAAGATGTAGCATGTGTAAGGATTAGATGTGCTCCGGCCTAGGGACGAGACCAAGTCAAAAACATATTATCGCGGTCCTTCGCTGGTGAAAAATTTAAAAAGCATCAAATAGAATCGTTACTTAGGGTAGGAAATGAAACATAAAAAAATTCAACGAACGACATTCATCGGAATATTAATTCTATTACTCACGAATTTATCTTTCGCTGAGACTATTCATGTTGCTGTTGCGGCTAATTTTACAAATGCCGCTAAAGAAATTTCAAAAATTTTCAGTGAAAAGACTGGTCACAAGGTTATATTAAGCTATGGGGCTTCTGGATTATTATATATGCAAATTAAAGAAAGTGCTCCTTTCCATGTTTTCCTCTCAGCAGATAAGGAATTTCCTAAAAGGTTAGCGGATGAAAATTTTGGAGTAACAGCTAGTCAATTTACTTATGCTATTGGAAAATTGGTTCTTTGGAGTAAGAAATTAGAATTACCACCAAGCGATCAGATATTAAAAAATGGCAATTTTACTAAGATTTCTATCGCTAATCCAGCTTTAGCGCCATATGGCTCAGCAGCCATTGAAGTAATGAATGCGCTTAAGGTCTACGACACTTTGAGATCGAAGATTGTGCAAGGAAATAGTATTGCACAGGCATTTCAATTTATAGACACAGATAATGCAGAGATTGGTTTTATCGCTCAGTCGCAGATTATCGATCGTAAAGACGGAATGTCTTGGCTTATACCACAGAATCTCTACACACAAATAAGTCAAGACGCTATTTTGCTGAAATCTGCAGAAAAAAACATAGCAGCTCAAGAATTTCTTATATTTTTGAGAGGTGAAACTGCTAAGGATATAATAAGAAAATATGGCTATGGTAGCCTCAACCAGTAATAAATATGGTCTAGCATAATGGAGCCATTCATTTCAGAGAATATTTACGCGCCAATATTTTTAACGTTAGCGCTAGCTTTTCTGACAACATTGATATTGCTAATCATAGGAACGCCGCTTGCGTGGTGGTTAGCTAGATCAAAAGCGCGATGGAAAGACATAGTATCTGCTCTGGTTATAATGCCTTTAGTTATTCCGCCAACAGTTCTTGGGTTTTACCTGCTAATTTTACTTGGTCCTGACGGACCAGGCGGCGCTTTTGCAAGCCTTTGGGGGGCAAAAACACTAGCCTTTACCTTTTCTGGACTTTTGATTGGTTCGGTTCTCTATTCTATGCCCTTTGTTGTGCAGCCTATTCGTAATGCTTTTGAGGCCATAGGCGAGCGTCCTTTTGAGGTTGCTGCAACGCTTAGAGCTACTCCCTGGCGAGCTTTTTGGACAGTTGCTGTCCCATTAGCTAGCCCTGGTTTTCTGACTGGCGCAATTTTAGGATTCGCGCATACCTTGGGAGAGTTTGGTGTTGTATTGATGATTGGCGGAAATATTCCAGGAAAAACGAAAGTTCTATCCGTTGCTATTTTTGATTATGTGGAGATGGGAGAGTGGCGTTTAGCGCATATTCTTGCCGCTGGGATGATTATGTTTTCTTTCTGTGTCGTATTATTGATGAATTCCCTTGAAAAATATTTTCGCCGGCAAATTTGATGACATCCGACTCTATAATTACCTGCCTGTTTAAGACCTCTTTGAGGCATTTTGATCTTGATATCACGCTTAATATCCCAGGTGATGGCGTGACGGCGTTATTTGGGCCTACTGGATCCGGTAAGACGACTGTCTTAAGGTGTATTGCGGGACTCCATCGCGCAGCGTTTGGTCATTTGGTTGTAAATGAAGAAATATGGCAAGATAAAAATTATTTTCGACCCGCATACGAACGCGCCATAGGATATGTTTTCCAAGAAGCGAGTCTCTTTCCCCACCTAAATGTGAAGAGTAATTTGCTCTACAGCGCCGGTATGACCAAAAAAAAAGACCCTCAAAAATTTGAGCAAATAATCAATCTGCTTGGCCTAGAACGATATTTAAGTCAGTTTCCTAACTCTCTATCCGGTGGCGAGCAACAACGAGTTTCGATTGGACGAGCGCTACTATCAGACCCTAAATTACTGTTAATGGATGAGCCATTATCTGCGTTAGATAAGTCAAAAAAATCAGAAATAATGCCGTTTCTTGAAATATTACGTGACACACTGCATTTACCAATGGTTTATGTCAGCCATGATATGGATGAAATTGAACAAATAGCGGATCACCTTGTCTTAATTGATGAAGGAAAAATTAAAGCCTCTGATCTTTTAAGTAATATTCAAAGCGACCCATTATTGCCTTTAGCTGACTCTCAAAATGCAGCGGTGAGTATTAATGGTATCGTCGAAAGCTATGATGGAAATTATGGTATAGCCAAATTTAAGGTTGAGGGTGGTTTTTTAAATGTCCCAACTTCTCCAATGAATCAAGGGGCCATGCATCGTTTAAATATCAATGCAAATGATGTGTCTCTAAGCCTAGAATATGGAAACAAAAGTACCATTGAGAACCTCATTCCTGCAATTATTGTAGATTTTAAAAGTAGTAATACCTCACAAATAACCGTAGTTCTTAATTTAGGCCATGAACTCTGTGGATCAAAAATATTAGCACGAGTTACAAAACGCTCTTGGGATAGGCTTGGATTATCTGTTTCACAAGCGATTTATGTTCAGATTAAAGCTGTTTCTCTAATAAGGAATAAAAGATAATAGATCAGCGTTGGATTAATGCCTAACTTTTTTAAAGGTATATTACAAACTGACTTGCTGAAGGCCAATAACAAAACCTCTTTTGACAAAATAGTAATAGTGACTATGTAGAAATCATAGTCAAAATATAATATCTGATTTATTGAAAATCTATCCGAATAAAGTGAGACTTAACGTATTATCATTAGTGTAAGAGAGCCTTGATGACTTCTATCTGGATGCAGATTTCTTTTGTATTTTTCCTGGCGATCTTAGCATCGATAGTTTCACGCCAGTTTCGTATTTCAACGGCTTTATCTGAGATTTTAATTGGAATGCTGGCGCGATTAATGCTGACTTATACTCTAGGCGCCGAGTTCTTATCCGTTCAAGAGCCTTGGATTCGAACCTTTGCAGGAATAGGGGCTATTTTTCTGACCTTTTTAGCGGGGGCCGAACTTGATCCTGATGTTTTTAAATTAAAATGGAAAGAGTCCTTAGCGATTGGAGTGTCCAGCTTTCTTCTTCCCTCTATAGGCTGCTGGGGTGCAGCTCATTTTTTACTTGGCTGGGATTATAATTCATCTTTGCTTGCCGGTATTGCATTAGCCGCTACTTCTGTAGCTGTCGTTTATACCGTTATGATGGAATATGGTTTTAATAAAGGTAATTTTGGCAAAACAATTTTAGCAGCCTGCTTTATAACAGATTTAGGTACAGTCATCACTCTAGGACTTGTGTTTGCCCCATTTACTTGGAAAACGCTTTTATTTGTATCTTCATTAGTGATTACTTTCTTGTTGCTGCCAAAGATGACTCGGCATGCTTTTTTTATTTTTGGCGGCTTGCCTTCAGAATTCGAGACAAGGTATTTGTTATTTTTCTTACTTGCTTTGGGCGCGTTGGCTACCTGGGCTGACAGCGAAGCGGTTTTGCCTGCCTATCTGATCGGCATGGCACTCGCAGGCACAGTGGGTCGAGATCATGCATTAATTAAACGCTTAAGAACAATTACAATTGGTTTGCTGACCCCTTTTTATTTTATCCGCGCAGGATATTTTATTTCTATCCCTGCAGTTTTAGTGGCGCCAATTAGCTTAGTGATATTGCTCTTCACCGAAATGGGCACCAAGATTATTAGCGTCTATCCTGTCGCTAGACATTTTGGCTCTCCCCATAAGGACGCTATGTATACAACGTTACTTATGGCTTCTGGATTAACATTTGGAACAATTTGTGCGCTTTTTGGTCTATCGCATAAAATTATTAATGAGCAGCAATACTCAACTCTTGTAGCGTGTATTATTGCGACAGCTATTATCCCCACTCTCATCGCCAACGCTTATTATCTGCCAGAACATCATCTACCTAAAGATAACGCTCAGGAATTATCAGAAGAACCCGGTATAACTAAAATCAATCAAAAACTCTCATAGATAATATTATCGCTTACGTAAAATATATTAATTAAATAACTTGGTTGAGTTTGATTGATGTATAATCTTTTTTTATGGCCTTTTGAGCGCAGAGAATTAAGATTTACGATGTTAGTCTCCCACGGAAATCTACTATTTCCTATAAAAATTAATTTGCTAAATAATCAATTTTCTCCCTATTTTGTCTAACAATTGTCTGATCAAGTATTTGTAGAAACCGAGATCTGTTACTATTTGCAAATGGCGGCGGGCCGCCAGTCATCTCGCCTGTTGAGCGAATATGTTCCATTATTGAGCGTTGGGCGAGGGCTAGGCCAATCGACTCTTCTGTGAAGGCTCGGCCATATGGGGCGATGGCATGCCCTTTCTTTATCAGAATGCGCGCCGCTAACGGTATGTCGTTTGTAATAACAATATCGCCTGCGACGACATGTTCTACGATCCAGTCATCTGCAACATCGGGCCCAGAATCGACTATAATTCTCGAAATCATGCTTGTTGTTGGAATTTGTATATAGCTATTAGAGATTACAAATGTTTCTAATCCATGGCGAAAGGCGACCTTATAAGTCTCTTCCTTTACTGGACACGCATCTGCATCAATGTAAATCTTGATCGGCATGATTAAAATTGTTTATGAGTTCAATTAAATACATTAGGATAAGTCTTAAAGTTAACTATGCTAACACTAAAATTTTTATGAATTTCAAATTATTCTCTTATTAGTCGGTCAAGCGTTGGGTTTTCCTGACCGACTTAATCACAGAGCCTAGTGTAATACTTATTTCTTACCTTCAGGCTTATACCAAGGCACGAAGAAGCCAAAAATACCTGACAAGACACCAAAGGTAACTGCTGAGGCGATAACGATTGGCATGTCTGATGTGCCCCACCATGCTAAAACAGCCCCCAATACCGCACCGGCAGCACCGCAAATGAACACGCTTGGCGTCATTTCCATATCAAAGCCAACCATGCCGCCATATTTATCAGCGTTTTTTCCAGAACTATCGTTTTCCATCACAAAGTCTCCAGGCTGGCAGCCATAATTACCAGTAGATAGATAGCGCGTCAGAAACGGAGATCCAGGCTTGATTAAAGGTGAGATAATCAGCCTCAAACAGGAGGCGATTATAGTGAGAATTTCTTTTATAAATAATTAGATAAACGAATTTTCTGCATGCTGAATTTGGTAAAATCATAGTTGGATGCGGCTATGAGCAGCTCCCTATCAGTTTAGGGTCGAGGGCGCAATTTTACCTATCCGCCGAGCGAGGGGTGATGAGCCAGAGGCGAGAGAAACAAATCAGACGCAGCGACGAGAGGTCTTTTAAGTAAATCGAGGAAGCAGAGGGCTGTAGCAAGAGAGTGTGGCGATAATTTTGGTCGCGCGAACAACAAAAATGCTGATCGCGTATCTGCTGACGAGTACAGGCTGGCGTAGCCTTTCTTTCTATTTCTCACAGATATATTAGCGATAATTAAGGGATGGCCTGTAGGGGGCGAACTGATCTGTGCTTTACCGCACATTGATCAAGATTATAACAAGCTAATCTCGTGGCATCTAAGAAAACACATCATAAATATTATACGGAGACAAAAGTGAGAACAGACTTTGAGCGCACACTCATTCTGAGCATTTGTCTACTTGTTGGCATGGCGTCATGGGGAATCTTAATTACAGCGCCCATGAGATTAGCCGGTATTATTTGAGATCAGCTTTCCTGATAATGATAGGAGTGTCAGAACTATTTGTCAGCAGTCTAATATTTCAATTAAAGTTATTGTGCTTCAAATAAGAGTTTTCCAATTCCTCTGAAATCTAGAAATTCGGCTACATTTTGGTTAACATCGATGTTTCTTCCTGGAGTATAGGGTCCTCGGTCAACAACTGTGGCCGTTACTGATTTTCCATTTGCTGGGTTTGTAACCAATAGTTTGGTGCCAAATGGCAGGCTTTTATGCGCAACGCCATAGTGGGTTTTGATACCAGATGCTGTGCGCTTGTCTGTATCATTATACCATGAGGCATTATTGTGTTTTATAGCTGTAGTCTTAATGGATTTTTGTTTATGAACTTCCTGCGTAGGCTGCATTGGTTGGTTCAATTTTTTAAATAAATCATCCAGGAAGCCAGCTTGAGCTGTAGATCCATAAAATAGAATAAAGAGAATTATTAAATATTTCATCTGACTAATCCTATCAAATGATAAGTATTGACCAATAAATTAGTTTTTTCTATAAATCAATTTTATTGAATAAGATTTTAGCCATCCAGCTTAGCCACTCTGGTTAATTGGTCATCGTGATATTTATGAACTTTAGTGTAAGTATTCAACTAATTTTTCAAACTATTTATCAAGAGATTGTGTTGAAAAAAATTATATTATGAGCTCATGCTGGTTGAGGCACCTTATGAATAAGAAAATTAAAGTATTAAATCCTCTACTTGAGTTTTGCGCAGTGTCCGAACAGCTAAAATTTTATGATTTGTGTGAAGCGCTCAAAAGGTAGGTCTATCTAGACCTTTAGATTCTAGCCTTTAGGCCTGGTGAGTGGCATCCCCGACAAGCTCTCGCTAATGTACACATTTCGAATTAAATTGACGGCTTCAAATAAGAGTTTTGGGGTGATTGGATATATCCTCCGACACTCCTATGTGACACTTTGAGCGGGTCCGAGTGTGAATGAAGGATATTGATCAAACAACAAGCTGTAAGGGAATGAGCCATGACCCAACCCTTGGACAACATACACCATCTTGCCCTGCAAGTTGATGATATCGAGCAGTCTCTAAGCTGGTACACCTCTAAGTTCTCATGCGAGATTGTCTATCAGGATGAGAGCTGGGTCTTACTCAAATTTAGCAATATATCCCTTGCATTGGTTCTCCCAAATCAGCATCCGTCGCATTTTGCTGTCATAAGTGAAAATTTGGAGATCTATGGCCTTCCTAAGAGGCATCGCGACGGCACGAGCTCGGTGTATATCAAGGACCCCAGCGGCAACAATGTCGAGATGTTAAAATTGTCCGAGCTATCTTAGGTGTGCGGGAGGCTGTGGATTATTTTGAGGATTACTGTCGTGCTTTGTCAGTGCGATGATTCTCCCGTTGGCAAGTAATGGGCGTAAATCATATTCGATGGCGTCAGCTTGATCTTTTGAGTAAATTTGCGCTTCATTCACGTAGATAGCAAAAGAAGACAGATGTTTCGCTTTTTTTTCCTCATCCTCGATGGTCGCTTTTGTCCATTTATAAAGAGGGTATTCCGCAATACCATTTCTTTCTGCTTCAGCAACATACCCAGCAAAGGCGTCATATTGACAAATAGCAGTAGCGTTATGCCGCTCCAAAATCTTTAATATGTCATCAAAAAAATTTCCCCTTATGCTGCTATGGACTAAGGAAGCATTTTCCGGAGATAGCTTAAATCTGATTTGATAGAGCCAGTGGTCAGACATGTTAGTCCTATAAACGTTAGAGTTGCGAGAGGCTGCGATCGAACGCCTGATATGAAAATGACCCTAAGTTGTCAAAGATATCCCTGATCAAGCAGTTGGGTTAATCAGGCATATAGGTATATCGTTGATCTTAACAAGATCGATTTTTTTATCATCATAATTATACCGATGTTATGTGCAACTCTTACTAGAATACTAAAAATGTTCTCTACGTGCGATGATCTCGCTCTAGTTTTAAGGTTTTCCCCAAGGCTAGATAATCAGACGCTGATTTCTATTGAATGGAGATTATCAGCCGATTGGCAAGAATTAAGGGAATTTTGTCTAAAT
>BJGJ01000063.1 GCA_014190435.1 Methylocystaceae bacterium
TAGGGGTGAAGCGGGTTCTCTCCCGAGAACGGCTTCGTCACCGTAATTATTTTCTCACGATGCTTCAGGGCTTTAAAATCTGAGGGATCTTTGTCACCAAGCGGACCGGTAAGATGGCCTGGATCAACGTTGACCATTATTCCTTGCGGCGGCCGCATCCATCGTTGAGAGATCACGTCCATATAGGCAGTCTTGAGCATATGGTTGAGGCCCCATTGCGTCGGCACAAAACAAGATTTCGAGGAATCGGACATATCCCAGTAATAAGTGTCAGGCCGAAGTTCGAGAGTTGCGTCACCTTCAAAGATTGCGATGGAGTTTTCATGCATCAGGTGGCGGACTTCAGCAAAGCCAGCAAATGGGTCGACAAGGTGATAATAGACGCCAAGACAAATTATGATGTCGAAGGTTAGATTGAGTTTTGATGCTTCATAAATCGAAACGCTTTGATTAATTTCTGTCTTAGATTTAAGCAGCTTGTGGGCGAGCCTTAAACCAGCGCCATTGGCCCAGTTTTGTGAAACGTCATCTGTAGCGAGTACGTGTTTTGCTCCGCGACGTTCTGCGTAAAAACTCCAATAACCATCCCAGCATCCAATTTCGAGCACGGTTTTGCCGGTGAAGTCGATCTTTTCAAGTTCGCTCTCGATAAAACGCCAAACACGACGATGATCTTCTGCCTGTGAGACGCTTACCGAACGCAAGCCGTTTCCGAAGTCAAATTCGTGATACCAGTGAATAGAGTCGATTTCTTTTTGCAGCGCCTCGCAAGTTGCAGCGTCAAGCGTGTCCATGCAGTGTTTCCCTGAATTACTGTATTGCTACAAAAAAGCAGCGCATTTATTTTATTTGGAAGTTATAGATACCTGGCGATCTATCGCCTTTTTACTAGTTTTGCCTCTAATTGAGAAGCGGCGCAAGATGGGTTTTACATCTGCGTCTCCTCGATCGTTTTAGTAAACTCACAAATCTGAGGAGCTATAAATTCCCTAAAACGAGAGCCGTTGAAAACGCCATAGTGTCCGACTGAATTTTGTAGATAATGTTTTTTACGGTCAATGGGAATATTCGCGCAAAGGGTCAATGCCGCTTCTGTCTGACCTACGCCTGAGATATCGTCTTTTTCACCCTCAACAGTGAGTAGTCCAACGCGATGAATCGCCTTTAGATCAACCAAGGCCCCGCGGTGTCTAAATAATCCAAGTGGCACTTCGTGTTTTATGAATATGCGCTCAACCGTTTGAAGGTAAAACTCCTCAGTCAAATCCATGACAGCAAGATATTCATCATAGAATTCTCTATGTTTTTCCGCGTTGTCTCCATCTCCCTCGATCAGATGATTAAACATGTCGAGATGCGCGGACACGTGCCGCTCAATATTCATCGCCATGAATCCTGATAACTGTAGAAATCCGGGATAGACGTGGCGCCCCATAGCTGCGTTAGGAAATGGCACGGTATGAATGCAGTGTCTTTGAAACCACTCAATACCGCGCTGTTCAGCTAATTTATTTACGGCTGTTGGATTTACTCTGGTATCAATAGGTCCGCCCATTAAGATCATAGACGCTGGAGCATCGGGGTCTTGCTTTGTTTCAAGATGGGCAATCGCGCAAATCAGAGGAACGGATGCCTGGCAAACGCCGAGTGTATGCAGAGCAATTCCGTCTTGATTGGCGGACAGGCAGCGCATCATATCGATGAGATAATCGATATAGTCATCCAGATCAAAGCCGCCATCTGGCAAGGCAACGCTTCGCGCATCGTTCCAATCTGTAATGTAGACGTCATGGGTAGGCAGAAAGGCTTCAACAGTTCCCCTCAAAAGTGTAGCGTAATGGCCAGACATCGGAGCCACGATCAACAGCTTGGATTGTTTGGGAGGAGATTCTTTGAATTGGCGCTTGAAGTGAAGCAGGCCGCAAAATGGACGACGCCATATGATTTCTTCAATAATGGGAACTTCTTCGCCTTCAACAATCGTTGTGTCTAAGCCAAAAAGCGGCTTGCCATATCGACGGGTCATCCGCTCGAAGAGCTCTGCAGAGGCTGCAATATTGCGCCCAAAAGTCGTATGGTTCAGAGGGTGAAGCGGATTTTTTATGCTATGTAGCATTGCGTCTGTGATTGCCCGCGCCGGGGCGAGGGCTAAATGCATAAACTCATAGAATTGATAGGAAATTCGATCCATTCTGACGCTTCCTCCGTCGGATTAAACCGACGTACCTCACCGCAACCCTGTCGTGTTTTGCCGCCTTCAATATGCCACGCGGCGCAAGCCCATCAAGATTTATGGCTCTACCGTCTTTTAGCGCGCTTAGTTGTCGACAGGAAAATTTACCTGCTAAAAGAAGACGGTTAACGCGATAGAATAGCCGTGATAGCTAGTAAAATACAAAAGATCAGTGCTGCTCTTCTATATAGGCTTAAGGCGCGTCTGATATCAACTGAGCCTCCTGGGGGGAGCCCATCACCAAGCTTGGTTCCCTGAATGAAAGTCCCTGCGTAAGTTCGAGGTCCCCCAATAGAGAGACCCAGCGCACCTGCCATTGCCGCCTCAGGCCAGCCAGCATTTGGGGAAAGATGGCAAGGCGCATCTCTTATGGCTGATTTTAGAGCGCGGCCGGCTGAAGCGCTCGGCACAATTAGTGAGGCCAGAATGAGAAGACTTGCCGACACTCTGGCTGGAACAAGATTTAAAAGATCATCCAAGCGCGCGGCGGCAAAACCAAAAGCTTCGTAGCGCTCTGACATGTGGCCAATCATACTGTCAGCTGTATTTACAGCTTTATAAATTGCTGCTCCAGGAAGCGAAAATAACGCAAGGTACAGAGCAGGAGCAACAACCCCATCGGAAAAATTTTCAGCCAAGCTTTCAATTGCAGCGCTCGCAACGCCTGTTTCATCTAATGACCTAACATCTCGACCGACAATTTTTCCGACAGCTGCGCGACCCTCTTCTAGAGAGACATCGAGGCCATCGGCTACAGCCTCTACATGGAGATCAAGGCTGCGGAGGGCCATGAGGCTAGAGGCTACAATTGCCGTAAGTAGGGCTCCCAATGGGAGAAGATTTAAAATGAAGCATATCGCGCAACTCATAATCAATGTTGTGATGACAAGTATGAAGAGCGCTATACAGCCTTTCAATCTGCGTAGTTTAAAATTCTGACTTGCATCATTTAACTTCTTATCAAGTGCTGAAATTAAGGCTCCCATCCAGGTCACGGGGTGGCCAATAAGCTCCAACATGCGTGATGAATAACCCGCGCTGGCTTCAAGGGCCAGCGCGGTAATGGTTATGATGAGGTAATTCAACGCCCAAAAAAACCTGTAAGCGAGGATTTTGCCAAGGTGTTTTGTTCAATCGTAAAACCCGCAATAGCCGTTCGGCCGAGCGCTGCATCTCCTAATTTATCAATTTTCAATGCGTAAATCGTGAAAACATATCGATGCGGCGCTCCCGGCGGCGGGCAAGGACCGCCGTAAGCTTTTTCAGCAAAATCGGTTTCAAGCATTTGTGCTCCGATCGGCAAGTGCTTCCCAGACGCCTCCCCGGCATTTTGTTTGAGGTTACGAATATCGGCGGGAATATCTACGACAATCCAATGCCAGAAACCCGCACCACCTGTTGGCGCATCTGGATCATGAGCTAGGACAGCGAAGCTTTTTGTCCCGAGAGGCGGGTTATCCCAGCTTAGTTCTGGGGAGAGATTCTCTCCTACACAGCCAAAGGCGTTATAGACATGCTTCATGGCGATTCGTTCGCCATCTAAAAGATCTTTGCTGTTAAGCTGGAAAACTTCAGCGCCCCTTGCGTCGTCTCTTGCAAGTGCGGCGAGGGCGAAGATAGATATATTCTGGCGCGTCATGAAATGAACTCCAGTCATCAAGGGATAGTTCTTTTAATAGCTTGTAAAGTGGATGTCGCCCACTTTGCAGTCAGAGGGCTGTGTTTCGCTCTTTTGGTCGCTTCGCGTTAAAAGAGCCTATGGAGGATTTAACAGAAAATCGAACATTGCGCAGAGGGTGGACGACCGGCGCTTGTGCGACGGCAGCCGCGCGCGCGGCTTTTGAGGGGCTGATGAGCGGCGATGCGCCGCCTGACCCTGTAGAAATCGCTTTGCCTTCGGGCCAACGCGTTGCTTTTGCTGTGGCGGAGGTCGAGCAAGGAACGGATTTTTGTCGCGTTGGAATTATTAAAGATGCCGGAGATGACCCTGATGTGACGCACGGCGCTTTGATCTGCGCCACCGTTCGGCCTGGGTTGAAGGGCTCTGGGGTAAATTTTTGCGCAGGGGAGGGGGTTGGAACTGTCACGCGCCCGGGATTGCCTGTTCCTCCCGGAGAACCAGCGATCAATCCTGTTCCACGGGCAATGATGCGCCAAGCCATCAGCGAGGCTGCAGGCGCATTGGGCGTAGAGCCCGATGCGATAATTGAGATTTCAGTTCCTGACGGCTTAGTCCGAGCCAAAAATACGCTAAACGCGAGGTTAGGAATTATTGGCGGTCTGTCCATCCTTGGCACGACCGGCGTCGTTATTCCCTTTTCATGCGCTGCTTGGATCGACAGTATACACCGTAGTATTGATGTAGCCCGTGCAATCGGTATTGGGCATGTCGCTGCGACAACTGGCGTTACATCAGAAAAAGCAGTTCAAGCTATTTATGGATTACCAGAGCCTGCGTTAGTGGAAATGGGCGATTTTGTTGGCGGCTTTTTAAAATATCTTCACAAGCATCCAATCTCTCGCGTGACGCTTGGCGGCGGTTTTGCAAAAATGCTCAAGCTCTCTCAGGGTCGGCTTGACCTCCATTCTGCGCGGTCGCATCTCGATCTTGTTCGGCTCGCCCATCTCGCGAAAACGCTTGGAGCAGACCAATATACAATGCAGCGGATTGAAGGATCGAATACAGCGCTTGAGGCTCTGCAGTTATGTCAGGCGGTGGGAATAGACCTCGCGTCCCCAGTAGCGGAAGATGCCTGGCGTGTAGCCGCTAAAACTTTAAACAAAAGAGAAATAGAATTGGAAATCATAATATTTGATCGCGATGGAGGACTGCTTGCGCGCTCTCCCTTTAAGAGCGCGGTTCTATGAAGGAGAATGCTAATCTCGTTTTTGTTCTTGGCGGGGCAAGGTCAGGAAAAAGCGTCTATGCGGAAGGCTTAATTACTCTCCACGAACCTCAATGGGTATATGTAGCGACTGCACAGGCCTTCGATCAAGAAATGCAGGAAAGAATAGCCCTGCATCAGGCACGCCGGAAAGGCGGTTGGCAAACAGTAGAGGCACCGCATGATTTGCCAAAAGCTATCCATGAAGCGCCAAAAAAATCACCTTTATTGATTGATTGTTTAGGCATCTGGTTATCAAATAGATTGCTTCATGGCGCGGATCTTGCGGCTGATCGCTTGGATTTATGCGCCGCTTTGTCTGCCCGGCAAGCGCCAACAGTGGTGGTCTCGCCAGAGGTTGGACTCTCTATTGTTCCTGAAAATCCTTTGGCGCGCTCCTTTAGAGATGCGGCAGGCCAGCTGCACCAAGATGTTGCGCGTATCGCCAAGAGCGTGAGATTTATTGTTGCTGGTTATCCTGTTGTTGTTAAGTGAGGGCTTATCACTGATTAGCAGCTCTTAATCCGCGTTCTAAGTCAGCAATGATATCGTCAATGTGCTCTAGTCCAATTGAAAGCCGGACGTAGCCTGGGGTCACTCCACTAGCCAGCTGAGCTTCTTCACCAAGTTGAGAATGTGTCGTTGTTGCGGGATGAATAGCAAGGCTGCGTGCATCGCCAATATTTGCGACATGATAAAACATTTGTAGTGCGTCGATGAAGCGGCGGCCTGCGTCCATCCCGCCCTTTAATTCAAAACCAAGCAGCGCACCGTATCCTCCTGTCAAATATTTATCGGCTCTTCTGCGCATTTCACCTGTTTGTTTGGAGGGATAGATAATTCTAGCGATTTCCTTTTTATTGGCAAGGAAGTCAACGACTTTTTGGGTATTTTGGACATGCCGCTCCATCCGCAGCGTGATTGTTTCGATGCCTTGTAGCGTTAAGAATGCATTGAATGGCGAGATCGCTGAGCCTAAATCACGCAGCAACGTGGTGCGTGCTTTAATGGCATAGGCGACAGGGCCAATTGATCTAACAGCCTCCACCCAGATGGCTCCATGATAGCTTGCATCTGGCGTTGTGAGGGCGGGTTGTCGTTGTGGGTTTTTTTCCCAATCGAATTTACCGCTGTCTATGATTGCGCCACCAATGGAGGTGCCATGGCCCGCGAGGTATTTTGTTGTCGAATAGACAATGATTGCAGCGCCGTGATCAAAAGGGCGCGCTAGAAGGGGGGCGGCGGTGTTGTCGATTATCAGTGGTATTCCATATTCCTTACCAATTGATGCAACCTCTGAAATTGGAAAGACGCATAGTTTCGGGTTAGGCAATGTCTCGGCATAATAAGCTCGAGTGCGCAAATCGGTCGCCCGGCGGAAATTTTCGGGATCTGTTGGGTCAACAAAGCGAACCTCGACGCCTTGATCTTTGAGAGTATTGGCAAAGAGATTCCAGGTGCCTCCGTACAGGTCGGTTGACGAAACAATATTGTCGCCAGCTTTTGCTAAATTTTGAACGGAAAAAGCTGAGGCTGCTTGACCAGACGCAAGGGCAACTGCGGCGGCTCCACCCTCCAATGCTGCGAGACGCTCCTCTAAAACGCTCGTCGTAGGATTGCCGATCCGGGTATAGATCTGTCCTAGTTCTTTAAGGGCAAATAGGTTGGCGGCATGCTCTGTGTCTTTGAATTGATAAGAAGTTGTTTGATAAATTGGCACAGCGACAGCGCCATTTGAGGCGTCTGCTCGCCATCCTGCATGAAGAGCAATTGTCTCTGGATGGTCTGATTTAACTGACATGCTTAACTCCCTAAATCTTCAAGACGCTAGCTGTAAGATTGGCTTTGGTTTGATGTTTTCGTCGAGGTGTGAATGCAGGCGATCGCAAAGGCAAATTCCAAAGCAACATCAGAAAGCGATTTAAAGCGACCTGAGGCCCCGGCGTGGCCCGAGTCTAGATGGGTCCAGAGCAATATTGGACCGGCTCCCTGCATCAGGGCGCGTATTTTCGAGACCCATTTTAGCGGCTCCCAATAAGTGACGCGGCTATCGGCAATTCCTGTGATACAGAGGATTGGAGGATAAAATTGTTGTTTAATATTGTCATATGGAGAGTAAGCGGCAATTTCACGAAAAACTTCAGCGTCTTTAATAGGGTTCCCCCATTCCAGCCATTCTGGCGGCGTCAAAGGCAAGTCATCTCGCAGCATTGTATTTAAAACATCTACGAAAGGCACGCCGGCGATCACTCCCGCAAAAAGCGCTGGCTCTTGATTAACGATTGCACCCATTAACATGCCGCCAGCTGAGGCACCTTGGGCAATGATCCCCCCTAAGTAGGTATAGCCTGTATCAATGAGAAATTTTGCAACGCTTATAAAGTCTGAAAAACTATTTTTTTTATTCCTCAATTTACCTTGAGTATACCATCGCCACCCCTTTTCGCAGCCGCCCCGCACATGTGCGATGGCGTAAACAAAGCCGCGATCAACGAGGGATAAAATATTTTCGTCGAAAGCGGCCTCGACGCTATAGCCATAGGCTCCATAGCCATAGAGTAATAAAGGAGCACCTTCTCCCGGCGTAAATTTTCTATGGTGCAACAGGGTGACAGGTATGACCTCTCCGTCTGATGTCGGCGCAAAAAGGCGCAGCGTGACATAGTCATTTGGTTTATGTCCGGAAGGGATTTCCTGATTTTTCATTAAAACGCGTTCTCGCGTCGCCATATTGTAATCATAGATTTTTTCGGGAGTTTTAGGGGAAGAATATGTGAATCTTAGAATATTCGTATTAAATTCAAAGCCCGGAGAGAGTTCAAGAACGTAGGCGGTTTCATCAAAGGTGAGGATATGTTGGCCTTGTGAAGAAAGTTCGCGGACATATAGCGCCGGCACTGTATTGTTGTGTTTTATCCAAACTAGAAAGTTATTGAAAACTGTCATTGATGTTATCATGGATCCTGGTTCGTGACTGACGATTTCTTGCCAACAACTGCGTTCAGGTTGGTTCAAAGGCGCGATTGAAATCTGAAAATCATCAGCTGAGCCATGATTATTAAGGATGTAGAGCAGATCTCCGTGCGGCTCGACTTCGTAACGTAATTTATGTTGGCGTTTGGTAACGAGCCGTGGCGATAAAATTTCATTGTTTAAGTCGATAAGCCAGCATTCAGTCGACTCGTGCCCATGAAGTGTAACAACGCCATAATTCTGACATCTGCTTTGGCTGAGCGAAATGGACCAAGCACTATCAAGTTCGTCAAGAATTAATTTATCTGTGTTGGAATTTGAGCCAATAATATGGTGCCATATTTGTGAGGGGCGATGATTTTCGTCCACAAGAACGTAATAAAATGCTTGAGAGCTTGTGTTCCAGACAATGGCTCCATCGGTATTGGATACCACGTCAGCGCGATCGTGATCATCGCTAATTGTTCGGCTGTAAATTTTAAACATTTCACAGCCGTTTTCATCAACGCTCCATGCGAGTTGCGTATGATCAGGTGAATGACTTATTTCTCCGACATCAAAAAAATCCTTATTCTGCGCCCTTGTTTCTATGTCGAGAAGAATTGTTTCTTCCTTGCCGTCGCGAGGCCGGCGGCAATAGAGTGGATACTCGGCGCCATCTTGAAATTTTTCATAATATTCATAGCAGCCATCAAAATCTGGCACATCTGCATTGGTTTCTTTGATGCGGGCGCGCATCTCGGTAATAAGCGTTTTGCGCAATGTGGCGAGTGGCTTGACAGTCTGCTCGCAGTAGTCGTTTTCAGATAGAATTAAATCTTTAAGATTTTTTGGTAGCAGATTTGGATCTTGTAGGGCTTCACGCCAATTGGGTGCTGCGAGCCAAGCATAATCATCCTGTAGGACTTCCCCATGTATTTGGATGCGCGTTGGTTTTTTTTCTGCATTCGGCGGGCTAGCGCTGATATCGAAATATTGGGTTTGTTTTTTCTCAGTGTTTTGCTTAAACGGCTTCAGCTCTCGCATGATGTCTTTCCTGTGCCGATTGTTATGTTTTATTTTGAGGGTTAGGCTCTATGCGCAGGCTATAATCGACAGCAATGATTTGGCGTGTTGAGCGCTTTGATGATTTTCAGGATTAAAACGACCCAAACCAACTCAATTTTTTTTATAATCTGGGTCGTTAGCTCGTAAAAAACTCTAGAGTCTCTGTGCGTTTTATGGGAGGTAAGTCTCATGATAACAAGAGTTTTCTTTAACTTTTTGGGGACTTTTATCAACGAGTGCATTGCAGCATATATGACGTCGTCTCGCTGATAATTTAATGAATGATTGATTATTGGTTTAGATAAGCTGGGATCTTCGCCGGTTCTAAGGTATACATTGTGGAAATTTTGCGAACTGTCTATTTGAGATGGGCGACAAATATTTAGACTCGATTAAAGATGAACCGCAGGAGAGATCGC
>BJGJ01000064.1 GCA_014190435.1 Methylocystaceae bacterium
GGTTGACTGAGGTGCGTATAGTTCATGGTGCTTCTTCGACTGGTGGGTCAAGGGAACTGAGACATTACGCATTCTCAGTCACCTCAACAAATTGACCAAAGTCGCACTTCGAAAGTGAATCCAGGTTCGGAAACACTATAGAAAAACATGCTGTATAATAAGTCCAAGTTGATTTTCATCTAAATATATCATTAAATCTATTGTCAGATTCAATAATTGAGTGCTTGAAATCTTTTTTTATTTCTATATCTGTGTCTTAATAGATTATTTTTATCGCATGACTTGGATTTGAAAAATAACTTTCAACTCTGAATTTTTAAAGAAAAATATAGGTGCACAGAGTTTTAAAAACTCTTTTTGGGTATAGGAAAATATCCTCAAGATTGATTTTATAAATCTCATGATAAAAAGAGAAATCTGTCTATTATTTTATTCTAGCTGCATCAATCTGCTGTAAAGCAGCTTTGAGAGGTTCGCTAGAAATACTTTGAATTAGACCGCCGCTTGTTGAGTCTAAATCCATTATTACAAAGATAACTGATGATGTTACCCCAGACACAACAAGTAAGGTTGTTACTCCAGTCCAATTTAAGGGTGAAACCATTCCATAACTTAAAAAAATGATTGAAATCCATATAATCATGATAATCAAAACTGGGCTTTGAATTGAACCGTTAGCTCCAGAAAATTGAAGCCATTTATATTGAGCGAGCTCTTTAACAAGACCCAATGCAGATGATTTAAGCCATTCTTCTCGTTGATTGTCTGAAGTTAAATCCAAAATTTGAAGTTGAAGCTTATTAATCCCAATACCTTTACGCGTAGCTTCTGTACCAAATCCGTCAGTGGCGATCGCATCAATGCGGACTATTCCCTTTTCAACAATACTATGCAGCATTTCTCGAGAGCCATCCGCTTTTGTTCCCAGCTTGGAAAGCGTAGAGTCAATACCAACTATTTTTGACGCACTATTTTCAATCTCATTTTGTCTCTCATTGAAACTAGTCGTAGCCCAGGCAAGAATTAAACTAAGCGATAGTGTTGCGATGCCAACTACGAGACGGCGACTTTCTTTAACAAGTTCTTGAGTTTCTCTGCTCCATTCACTTAGCGGAAGTGATTGCCCCAACCACAGGCCTATTCCTGATGCTAAGAGAAAACACATAACTGACATGCTCGTTACGGTAATGGGGGTCATGACGAGATCTCGGATAGTAAGTTTGGATTATACGAATAAGATTAGGCGCTCGTTATTACTTAATTTTCTCTTCAAAGCTACCGGATAATACAAAATAAATTTACTAAAATTCAAATATAAGAAGATAATGTATATTCAATTTCTACTATAAATGAGTTAATGGCTGAAAAACTAACAGGCCTGCTTTAAAAATAGCAATTGAAATTAAGTTGAAAAATATCCATATCTTACTTAAAATAATATAAGAAAAAAAATATCGTCAATGGTTTAAATGAGTATACTAACACCTCAGTAAAGCAGACCGGCTGACCCGGTAAGTATGCTACCGTGTAAAAAAATGAGGTAGTTGGCAGTCAAAGACTAATTAAAATAATAATTTAGACGACGCCAATAAATAATAATTATGATATGTAAATAATGACAGATTAAACAGCAGAGACATGTTATGCTCAATCTTTCCTATAAAGATATAGACTTTTCTTCTAGCGTATATCTCATCGGTCTTGCCGTTCTAGGATTAACTAACAGTATTGCCAGGATGATGGTTAGATCGATTTTAGTTCAGGCTATTGAACAGTCACCCTAATATCTTATTTTACCAGACTACACTACACCAGTAAAAATTAATCCATTATCGAGCTTCATAAAATGGCCCTTCGGCCATCTTCTAGAGACTTATAAAATTTATGAATGATTTAAATCCAACTTTTTGATTGATGTTATTTAGCAATATTATGCTCCTGAAAAATTATCATAAAATACTAACGTTATAATTTATAATCTATGAAATATAATTACCAGATACTTGAAATTTAAGGATAGATTAAGTCATTTTTTGCGCAGCACGTAGCAATCGCTTCTTGTCATGTTTTATGATTATTATTAACTTGTACTTGAAAACAATTAACAGTCGTATAAGGATCATTGGTGCAAGCACAAAGCTTATTGAGATTTTTTTGGGCCCAGTGTTTTGATACAGGGCTATCTGGGTCGTCTATTCGCCAAAGAATAGTATCCTTAACAAGATCTTCACAAATTCTCTTTTTGCTTATGTTACAGGATCCTTTCATCTCTTGTGAAAGTGTCAGTCCAGGACCTAAGATGAGAAAGAAAAATAAAATTATAAAAAAATTCCCTGTCTTCAGCGAAGTAGTACTAAATACTGAATTCTTTTTATAGCTTGCCATGTAAGTTTCCTCCCAGGAATGATTAGGTATTTTTTCAAAGCCCAATAGAGCCGGAGTAGTGATTATACTGCAGGGTCCCTAAATAGCTATCTTTGTGGAAATTATTGCCCTATTTCTAAGGCGCTTTAGATTTAAATACCAATTACGCATTCGATTAAAATAGTATTATTTTAATTCTAGTAAGAACGCCGCGAATCTTAGTGATTTTGATGTCTAATATTTCAGGCTTGTTGAGTGATTAATAGTTTTTGCGCTGAATTTAAATGAAAATTAAAATAGAGTTCAAAATTTTCAGAAAATGTAATTTATTTACACCGATGAGATCTGCCGAAAATCCTTTTTAGCGGCCTTTATTTTCTAAACAATTATAAGCCTCATGTGCTGGATTTGTCGCATCCTCTCTACCAAAAATGTTTTCCGTAATGAGTTCGCGCGTAACTTCTTTCCAGAGTTCTTTCAAATCA
Source organism: Methylocystaceae bacterium (assembly GCA_014190435.1). Lineage (GTDB taxonomy): Bacteria > Pseudomonadota > Alphaproteobacteria > Rhizobiales > Beijerinckiaceae > Methylocystis. The sequence goes on from BJGJ01000064.1 coordinate 2,850, forward strand.
GAATTATCTGATTGTTTTCCAATCACACGGTCGTGGATCACGCGAGCATTCTTAGACAGGGACTCTTTGCAGGATGCTTGGAGCTGTTCTGCTTTTGATTTTGTTATCATAAACTCTGAAGACAAGAAAATTGACCCAATAAGAAGCGCTGTGAGTTTATTATCAGTAAGCATTTGTGCCTCCATATACTTAAGCATAGAGATTCCCTGATCATAGACAAATATCATCCTGATAGTTTAATTTTTTATTATTCCAACCATTTAGCTAGCCTCAATTTAAAAAGCAGTTCTTGTAATCTTAAAGAATAAAATAATCAGGTTTGGATTTTGAGCCTTTTCTTCTGAGCTAAATAGCATTGCTTCAATTTTGATGAGATCTTGTCTTATCTCTTTTTTATTTAGGATGTTATTATATAAAATAATATCAAGATTTATCAATTTTGTTATGGTTCTATAAAATTCATCTTGTTGGTTCCAAATAGCCTTGTTCAGTAATATTGCCAATAATCTTAGCTTTTCAACTGATTTGCACCAACCAAGAAATTTTAAAGAATCTGATGTGTGAATTAGGCTTGCAATAGAGCCGGTCATGACAAAAGCCAATAGAAAATTGATAGCTGATTTAAAGGAGAAGATAGTGGAAAAAAACTCTTCATCTTTTGTTTCTTTAAAGTGAGCGTTTTGAATATAGGCTACCCGACGTTCGGGAATGATTGTTTCTTCCATAATTCGTGTTGCAACATTAAACCACTTTAATTTAATTGCCGGCGCTGCTGCTTCTAGCGTAGAAACTGGCCGTACATTCCATTGATATACAGCGCGGCCGAGAGGCCCTTGATCAGTAATAACTGTTTGTCGCTCAATGGGTTTGGTAAAAGTAATCAATCCTGGCGCACGAAAAGTTGGTAGATTCGGGAGGCGATCGGCGGTAAGGCCTTCGGCCTCTATCGTCAGAATACGTTTGGTTGTTTCGCCAAAGCGTATTTTGTCTGGATCTGGCTGCCATTTATCGCTGATGTGCAATGATTTGGCGGGTAGCCAAAAACTCCCTTGATCTAAATTTGGGGCTCTTGGAGCAACTTCGATAGATATTGGTTTTGAAATAAGATCAGTTTCAATACGTATGCCGTCAGTAGCATAATAAGTGATATGCCTTTTAAAGGAACTAATCGTGAGTTGTCCTGTACGCAATGGGTAAATCATAAGAACCCGGGTAACAACCGGCATCCAAAATCCATCAATGAATTCGTTGCTAAATGTGTCAACGCCAAATTGCTGCCAATCGAAATCTGTAAGTTCAGGTTGATAAATTCTCTCACTGGCAACTTGTGCATGAATGCCAGAACGAAGAATAAGCTGCAAAGGTTCTCCAACATAAGGCTTTTCTTTAGGTAATTCGACGATTGCCTCAATCTTACTCACAGGCGAGTCAATGGGTTGAGCTTCAGTCTTACTGAAGAACACAAGAAAAAAAATTGAGATAATATAAATTAAACGGGTCGTCATTTAGTCATCCTCTGGAATCGGCCCGCCATTTGCATTTAATCGACGCGCCTTTTCGGCTAGGATTTTAAGTTTTAAATATTGACCAGGATCATCAGGCAATGTTTGCAGCCATTCAGGACTTGGATGAATTCCAGCCTCTTGTTGACGTCGTCGCATCCGACTTTCGCGTTCTTGAAGTAAATCGGGAAAATTAACTTGTGCTTCCCCTTTTTGACCGGCGCTTTCGGTGGAGCCAGCAGCGCTAGCAGCTGATTGATGGTCATTCTCGCCAGCGCTGTTGAGACTTAATCCATCCCTTGTTGCGCCGCCCCCTTTAGAGCCCTGGCTTTGCGCCTCATTTCCGGCTGCTAATCCAGCGCCTGAGCCGCCAAGTTTGTCTTCAGTCTCAGGGCGATCGCGCCTTCCGCCTGCTTTGGTTGCAGGAGAGTCATGAAGTGATTGAGAAAGATTAGTGTTAGGGGGAGTAGGATGGTGTTGAAGCGCTGCTTCTAACAATGCTTTATTATAGGCTGCATCTTCATCATCAGGCTGGTCGATTAATGCGCGTTCATAGGCTATGATTGCTTGATCATAATATCCATTTCGCGCGAGTGCGTTTCCAAGATTATAATTTTCCTCATTATTAGTTGCAAATATCGCTGCAGCCTCATTCCACCGGCCGGCTTTATAAAGCGCCAGGCCTTTCCAGCTTGGGTCGTTAAAGAACTTTGATGCTGTAGACGGGAAGCCAAGATTAAGTAAGGCATGGGCGGTAATCGGTTGCGCTAGGTACGAAAGTTCAGCTCCAAAGGAAAAGATTAAGATTATAAAAGCAATTTTTCTCATAGAGCGCCTCGACGAAAGCACAGTATGAAAGGTATTAGGGCAAATAGCAGTAGGTAACGCCCAGTGTCAGTCCATTCCAGCGCACTTCGGGGATCATAGGCAATATGATCAATCTCTCTACGAGAGATTTCTGATACAATCTCATTTGCGCTAAGAGCATCCTTCATGATCCCGTTACCAGCTCTTGCTAGGCTCTGCATATTAGCACGATTTTCGATCGTAGATGCGTTGGCGGCAGTGCTTGAGGACACAAAAATCGTATGTAGTTTATGCCCGTCTTTTGATAAAGCGGTGGCTTGATTAAGGGTATATGAACTTTGGCCGACGCCATCTGAAATGAAGACGATATCTCCAGAAAAACTGTGCGCATCACGAAGTAAGCGTCTTGCTAACGACAGTGCTTTATCTGGACGACTCCCCCCTTCTGGGACTGTCTTGTCATCAAGGGCAAAAATTAACGCCTCCAGAGCTGCTGTATCATCAGTAAGGGGACTAGCAAGATAAGCATCTCCTGCAAAAAGAATAAGTCCAACCTGTCGTGCGCCGCTCTCGGAGAGTATTACCTGCGCGGCTGAAGCTACTTTTGATAAATTTTCAGAACAAGAGACATCTAAAACAAGCATTGTAACATCGAGGTTACGAAAATGCATTCTCTCAGCCAATCTCGTCGCAGGGCCACTTAGCGCCAAAGCAATCAATCCTACAGTCCAATAAAGCGCTAGATTACTCGACGACCCATGGCTAATTTTGTGTCTTTTTAAGATTACGCCCAGTAGTGGCGCATCTATGGCGCGCGGCCAGTCGCCAAGAAGTGAGCCCTTTGATTTAGTCATCCGTAACATCAGGACTAAAATTGGTAGCGCGAGTAACCAATAGGGTCGCAGTAGCGCAACTGATCCAAAAATAATCATCTAGTTGTCCTCGTGGCGAGTCCAACAATAGAAAGAGCGAAAAAAGATAGGATTACTGGATAAATCCAAAGGTCATGGTAAATCACTCTGGGTGGTGCAGGCGCTGGTCCGGCAATCATTTCTTCAATTAAACGCATTGCGCGATCAAGATCTGCGCCAGAGCGCGCCAAAAACGCTGTTCCGCCGCCAATCCTAGCGACATTTTCAAGTGTTACAAAATCAACAGCATCTCGAGAATCAGAAAGGAGCTTGGCGTTGTCCTCGCCAAGACCAATTGTAAAAATTTTAACGCCAATCTGTCGGGATAATTCCGCAACCGCGGTAGGCTGACTTGAGCCAGCGTTATTCGCACCGTCAGATAACAGGATAACAATGCGCGTTGGTACCGTAGAATTCATTAGTCGCTTCAGAGAAAGACCAAGTCCTTCGCCAATTGCGGTTGAGCGACCGACAAGTCCAATTTCTAATTCTTTAAGCGTGTTAGCCACAGCCCGAACATCAAAACTTAGCGGGGAGGCGGCATAAGTCTTTTCTGCAAAAATGACTAGGCCAATTCTATCACCCTCTCGACGTTGAATAAGATCTGAAGCAACGTGTTTGACAAGGTCAAGACGACTTACTGATGCGCCATTGAGTTCAAAATCATGTTTAGCCATACTACCTGAAAGATCAATCGCAAGGATAATATCTCTTCCAGATATTGGTAGTGCCGTCACTGCATCTGGGACGCGCGGATCTGCTAGCCCAATGATAATCCCAAGCCAGGCGATAACAATCGTGATAAATTTCCAGAATAAATAGATGCTTGATTGATGATGGATTTCTATTTTGAATTTTTGTAAAAATGCTGGGGGAAGTAAGAGGCCTGTGGTCGGGATAGAAAGATAGTTTGATAAAGACCATAAAACCATCGGCGTTGGCAGAAGTAAAAAAAACAAAGGTGCAGCAAATTCAAATTTAGTCATTTTTTGAAAGCCGACAATAAATTTACTAGTTCCTTATCAAGGATATCTACGGGTAGGTGGGTAGCCTTCTGATAGAGAGTTTCACCATATATTTTACCTTCTCTCTTCGTAAAAAAATTTGTTGCAAAGATTCTATCCAGTTGTTCAAGCCATGCATCATCCTTTTGAAAGGATAATTTGTGATCAATTGAGTGAGCGACCTCACGTAGTATGCGCGATTGGGCAGCAAGACGTTCACTAGAGTTTAGTAGGCGTGAATTTTTGAGAGCTCTCAGCGCTGCGCTTCGGATGGGGTAAGAAGAAAAACTATAGTAAATTATAATTTTGTATAAAATAATTGCGCTTATGCATCCCAAGATTGATAAAATAATAGTTGTAGTGAAGTCTTGCGCTGGCGGCAGATGAATATCGCGCAGCTTAGCGATCGTTTCAGCGTGATCCATCGAAGATTCTCTCGAGAATGCTTGCCATTTCTGGCGCTGTAAATTCTGTATTAATATGGAGCGTTCTTGCTCCAAGCCGAAGTAAATGTGTTAGCCAGATATCCTTCTTCTGTTTTAGCTCTTTACTTTTTACAAAAATATTTCCTGCCAGGCCATCCAACGTATGGTAGGGATAGTTTCCAGGCGGAGGTGCCCTCTCGAAGGGATCTGAGATTAGTAGAAATGTAACATCTCTATGTTTTACGATTCGTTTAACGATTGGATCAAAATTGGCACCAGGCTTATCAAGGCCTGTAGCAATAATTAAGGATGCAGAGCCGCCGATCTTCTCAATTGTTTCTAATGCATTACAGAGCTGAGGTTCGAATGAATCAAATGTATTTTGTAAATCTCGATAAAGTATCACGAGCTTATGAAGCATTGCATTGAATGTTCGACGATTTTCCACCCATCCGATAAAGATTGTCTCTGTAGAAGTCGCGACGGTGATGCCGACTGAACCATTTAAGTCAAGCATACGCCAGGCTGAGATTACAACTGCTTCAATCGCCGCCACCGCGCGAAAGGCGCGCTGGGTTCCAAAATGCATCGAGGGGCGTAAATCAATAAGATAAAGCGTATTATGGGCGCGTTCTTCATGAAAATTCCTTACATGTGGCATGCCTGTTCGCGCCGTGACATTACGGTCAATCTGACGAATGTCGTCGCCTTCAGACCAAGGCCTCACGTCATAGGGTTCAGAACCTCTTCCGCGTTTTCGATGAAATAGAGATGCTGATAGGGGCGCAATGCCTGTACGTTTTACCCGATTGCGTATGCCTAGCAGACGCAGGCCCATAAGCGCCTCAACATCGATATCAACTCCAGGAATATTTGTGTGGTAGGTCATGTGGGCATGACGCGTTCTAGATAGGCCTTGATAATACTGCGTGTGGATGAGCCCTCAGATAAGGCTTGCCAGGAAAGTATAGTCCGATGCGATAAGGCATCAACAGCAAGCGCCAAAACATCATCGGGTAAAACGTAATCTCGCCCTAATAAATAAGCCCTTGCTTTAGAGGCAGCTGCAAGCGCCAAGGTTCCTCTTGGAGAAGCGGGATAATCAATTTTTATTGCTAGATCGGGAGCAAAACTTTTGTCACGCGGGGCGGTTACTAAGCGCACAATATAGTCTTTAACCGCAGGCGATAGAAATATTTCCCTTGCGCCTTTCCGTGCGGCTAGGATTGCCTCTGTATTCCAGGGGATATCTGAGACGGGTGCCTCACTTAAGATAGCGCCCTCCAATAAATCGAGTATCTGTCGTTCAGTTTCAGCATTTGGGAGCGAAAGCTCGACATGAAGCATAAATCGATCGAGCTGCGCCTCAGGTAACGGAAATGTTCCCTCTTGCTCAATCGGGTTTTGAGTAGCGATCGTCATAAATGGATTGGGCAGGGCGCGTGTTTCTCCAGCGACTGTGGCCTGTTTCTCAGCCATGGCTTCAAGCAGGGCGGACTGAACTTTTGGCGGCGCGCGATTAATTTCGTCGACTAGTAATAAACTATGAAAAATTGGTCCCGGTAGAAACTCAAAGACTCCGCGATCTGGTCGCCACACGGATGTGCCAGTGATATCGGCTGGCATGAGATCAGGGGTGCATTGAATTCGCGCAAAGGAGAGGTCCAGCTTCTGCGCTAGGAGCTTCGCTGATCTGGTCTTACCCAGTCCAGGCGCGCCCTCTATGAGAATATGTCCATCAGCCAACAGGCAAATTAAGAGCTTTTCAATTAATTCATCTGACCCAATAAGATAATTATTGAGGAATTTACGGATAGCGCCCAAGGAATCCATTGGAGGCACCGCAGAGAAGTTTTCGAGCGATGGGTTTTTTGTTGACAATTTAGCGGCACCTGAAGTCATGGATAATCGTAATCCATATAGTGTGGCGCAATATATAGTCAGCCCAACAAATCAGCATATGGAATTATTTAGGTCTAAAGACCACTGAGGACACAATTAATAGCGTCTAAACAGAGCTGATTATGGTTACAAT
>BJGJ01000065.1 GCA_014190435.1 Methylocystaceae bacterium
TAACACTATTCATGGGGTTACTCCGTTGCACTTCTGTGCGTGTTGATAAAGTTTCGTACCTCTATCAAACCGGGTAACCCCACCCTTTGGCAAGGCTTAACTGTCAGATCAAATCCGAACTACTACATATAACTCGCAAAGGGGCAGCTTTATGGCCCTTTGTAGTTTCCATATTCATCAAATAATTTTGGCACTTCTGTTGTACTGGGGTTATTGAATGAGTCTGATGTGTTTGAACTGCCATAGGCTTCATACGGATTATTTATCCCATTTTGTTGAAATATTGTGCCTCCGGCATAGGGATTTATTGTTGGGTTTGGCACATAGCTCATGATGTCGCCAGTATTTTGAGCTTTAGCGGCAGCTGGCTCAAAAATGATTGCAGTTAACACAATCAGCACAAGTTTTATTGTAACAGTATACTGTAATTGATTTTGGCCCATGAGGGATACTTCGCTTAATCCTCTGCGCTGCATTTTAGGTCCTCAATTGCAGATGTCTCGACGAGGTTCTGCTTAATAATTTTATTTCCTTGGATTTGAGCCTCCGTAAGATCTTTATCATATACCTCTGTTTGATATTCATTGCTTGTTGTTTTGACTATTGATGCATTAGGGGAGGTTCTGGGGCTGCCCACGTAGATTGACGTCACAGTAGACAGTCCAGGGCGTAATGGTTCTTTCTCAATTTCTTCTTTATTGAGCGCAATTCTGACTGGTACACGCTGAACTATCCTGATGAAGTTTCCAGTCGCATTATCTGGAGGCAGTGTTGCAAATACGCTGCCTGATCCTGGAACAAGACCCTCGACTACACCATGGTAGGTATGGCTTGAGCCATAGAGGTCAACTTTTATTATCGCTTCCTGTCCAGGACGAACGTATTTCATTCTATTTTCCCACAAATTGGCTTCGACCCATAAATGATCAAGGGGTACTATATTGAGTAACTGATCACCTGGCCTTACGCGTTGCCCAATTTGAATACGTCTTTTGGCGATGAACCCTGTTGCTGGAGCACGTATATTTTGACGTAAAAACTCAACATAGGCGTCGCTATATCGTGCTCTAGCTGCTTCGATATCCGGGTGATTTGTACGCGTAACGCCCTTAATTCTTGCATCTACAGCTTGAAGTTCAGATCGAACTTCTTGAATATTTGCTTCTTGCGCGACGAGTTGATCCTGGGTGTTTTGTAATATTTGATCTGAGGTTGCGCCAGTAGAGGCAGCTTTTTTATAACGCGCAAGATCGTGAAGTGAGCGATCTCTGATGGCTTTTCGTGAGACAAGTTTTTCACAGATTTGACGACGGTATGAAAATAGCGCCCCGACGCCTCTTACTGCTCGGGCAAGATCTGCTTCAGCCTGAGCAAGGGCGGCTTGAGCGCGTTGCCCATCAAGGCTAACAAGCACAACTCCTTTTTTGACCATCTGCGTTTCATCAAAATAGACTCGGGCGACCATGCCAGTCGCATCGGCATTTATCGGAAGTATATTGCCCGTAACAAATGCATTATCCGTAATAATCCAATTCCGATCAAATAAAACCCACTTCAAAAAAACAATAACGACAGCAGCGCAAACGCCAGTGAAGACAATCTTCAACAGCAGATCACGACGCATTCGAATTGTTTTACGACTAATAATCATTGAGAATAACGGGTTAATTCACATTCGATGAAAGCAAGTGACGCGACATTAGTTAGCCTCCAGTAATTGATTGAATTTTATTTACAACTGGCGTCAAAGGATCACTCTCAGGAGATGGTCTTGGTTTTAGTGGGTTGGGACCAGCAGAATATCCTCCTCCCAGAGCTTGATAAAGATCGACGCTGGCGACCATCCTGTCACCATCAAGGGTTTTTTGTATAAATTTACTTTCAAGGAGGTCAATTTGCTCCATAAGAATTTCACGACGATCTTTAAGGCCGTCTTGTAATCTTGTTTGTGCGAGTTGAAGCTGATTATTGGCTGCTTGAACGAGATGGTTCTGCGCTTCGAATTCCGTGGTTGCGCGTTTTATATTGGCCAAAGAGTCGGCAACCTGCTGCGCTGATTGGAGTAAAGTTTCATTATAGCTGTTGACCGCTTGATCATATTCAGCGCGTTGAATTTCTAATGTTCCAGTTAAGCGTCCGGCTTGAAAAATTGGCAGGTGGAAGCCTGGAACAACTGAAAAGCCGCTCGCTCCGGGTGTGAAGAGCCGGCTTGAGAGTAAACTCATACTGCTCGTTGTTACTGATGCTTCAATGCCGGAAGCAACAGAGAGATCTATCGATGGCAGAAAGAGCGTCTTTGCAAGATGTATGCGCTCAGCTGCAGCCTCAGCCCTGCTAAGGGCGGCTGCGAGGTCTGGTCGATGCGCGAGCAATTCAATTGGTAGATTTTTTGGTATCTTTGGAATAGATAAAATCAGATTCTTTTGGTTGGTAAATATCCCTCTTGTTGCATCTGGACCTTCACCAATCATACGCGCGAGGGCATCCTGCTGGATCGTTAACGCCGCGCGAACCGTCGCTTCGCGTCTGATTGAGCTCTCATAATCGCTGCGGGCCATTTGAATGCCGTCAGCAGTATCAAGCCCTGTCTCAAAACGCGTCTCTGCAAGAGTGAGTAGTTCTTTTCTCAGCGAGACGAGCTCTGTAGTGATTTCGAGTTGTTTTGAATAGGCGTATCCTCTGACGTAGGCGCGTGTGACACCTGTTGTCAGAAGAAGACGGGTTTGCTCAAACTCTGCTGTTTGGGCTGTTGCCACGCCAATTGCCGCTTCAAGCGCAGCACGATTCTTTCCCCAAAAATCAAGCTCCCACGTCATGACGAAAGGGGTTAAGAAGAATGCAGTTTTTTCCAGACCGCCTTGTAAGGGGTTATACGACGCAACAACACCCCTGATTGGATTTCGAGACTGTCTTGCCCAATAATCGGACTGCAGCGATGGTAAAAGCTTAGCGCCAGCTACCCTAACGCTTGCATCGGCCGCTTGTAATGTTTCGCCAGCTTTTTTTAGATTTTGATTATCTTGAAGTGATTTAGTAATCAGACGGTTTAGTTCAAGATTTTTATAATTATGCCACCACTCTTCCTTTGGCCACGATGCTTCCTCATAGTTTATCTTTAACCCCGAGGTAGCAAGTGTTTGCTGCAATTGTGGTGGGTCAATAAAATGTGCGCGCTCTGTTTGATTGGTTGGTCCGCAGGCAGAAACAACCGTTGAAATTGTAATAATAAAGAAACAAGCACGAATAAAACGATAAACTCTAGAAAAATGACACCAGGCTAAAATAATCCTAGGCTTCAATTTAGAAGATAAAGATTTAAAAGCTGTCAAAACTTTTTGGGTCAAGTTGACGTGCCTTCTAGACCTTTGCAAATAATTTTGATGCCTGTCTTTATGCCAATCTAGAATTTTCCAACATCGAGATGCTGTTGCAAATACGCCAATTTTCGCGACACATATGAAATACGGAGTTGCGCTTCCAATGGGCGATAAATTCCAGAGAGTATTGGTTTTTTTATATATGAGTCGCACGAAAAATTTAGATAAAATCTTGAGAAATCTAGCTTTCCGGTGGAAAAAGAGACTTTTAAACAGGCCGATTGCCCGTGCCCTCGTTAGCGATGAAAATGGAGTTGATTCGTCAGTCTTTAAAAGAGCGATTCGAACCTGAATCTTCCTCTCTTGCTGCTTGCGGCAGGAGGCTGGTCGCCAATGGATTAAGGGATATTTTTCCACAAAACTCCTCCGTCCGCATAAATGCGTCGCAGGAGTCATCAGCCTCATCGGCGGTTTTGGGGAACTCCATCCCCTTTTTAGATGAGTGTATTTACCGGTTTATCAAAATTTGCGCAACAGAGGTTGAGGGTGCGTTGCGGGAAGTCTGACCTTACCAAGGCAAAAATTTACTTAATTAATTGATTTAAAATGGCTATTTCAGTCTTGTATTCAAGCCGTCGGGTATCCTCTCGAGCGGCTATCTTACAGGTGAATTTTTGTGACATGGCCCATTTTACGCCCTGGGCGGCTTTCTTTTTTTCCATAAAGATGCAGACTAGCCTCACTGCTAAGAAGCTCTTTCCACTGTTCACAGTCTTTGCCAATTAAATTTTGCATAGACACTTTCGCGCCAAGTCGTTGCGTCGAGCCCAAAGGCCAGCCCGCAATCGCGCGAATATGCTGCTCAAATTGTGACGTAACGGCCCCGCCTAATGTCCAATGCCCAGAATTATGCACACGTGGCGCAATCTCATTCACGATAAGAGCCTCGTGATCGCCAACAACAAAAATTTCTACTGCGAAGATGCCGACATAGTCTGCAGCTTCAGCGATTTTGCGCGCTATATCAATTGCTCCTTGCGCCGTTTCATCTTTTATTGTGGCAGGAACGAGGGTTGTGCTGAGAATATGGTTTTCATGAATGTTTTCACAAATATCATAAGCGGAAAATAGGCCGTCGAGACTACGCGCTGCGACAACTGAAATTTCTTTGCTAAAATTAACAAAGCCTTCAAGGATGCAAGCCGCGCCGTTGAAGGTCATATAGAGTTTTTCCAGATCTCTTTGATCTGTTATTTTCGCTTGCCCTTTTCCATCATAACCCATGCGTCTTGTTTTTAGGATAGACGGACATCCAATAATATTTACCGTTTTTTTTAAGCTAGTTATATCCGTAACATCATAAAATTCTGCTGTTTGCGCCCCTAGATCTCGAATAAATTGTTTTTCAATTAATCGGTCTTGGGTAAGGGCAAGCACTTTGGGATTTGGTCTAACTGGACGCAGAGATTCCAGAACCTGAGCAGTGCGGGCAGGAACATTTTCAAACTCATAAGTTATAATATCTACTGAATTAGCAAAGTCATTAAGTGCGGATTCATCCAAAAAATCTGCGTGTGTTCGGTTCGTAGAGACGTCAAAAGCTGGATCGTCTGCAAATGGCGAAAAGATATGTGTTTTTAATCCTAGCTGCGCGCTGGAAAGCGCAAGCATGCGTGCAAGTTGTCCGCCGCCAAGAATACCAATTGTTGCTCCGGGCGTAATTTTCGTCATGGGCCGTCATGGGGAGCGAAGGCGACGCCTTCTGTTTGTTTGCGACGATAGTCAGATAGTCTTCGCGCTAAATTAACATCTGAGCGTGATAGGATGGCTGCAGCCAATAGGGCCGCATTAACAGCCCCGGCTTTGCCGATTGCCAGCGTGCCAACCGGTATGCCTGCGGGCATTTGTACGATGGATAAGAGTGAGTCCATGCCTTTGAGCGCAGCAGACTCAATGGGCACGCCCAATACGGGGAGGGCAGTCATTGAGGCTGTCATGCCAGGAAGATGCGCAGCGCCGCCAGCTCCTGCGATAACGACTTCAAAGCCAGTATTTTCTGCGTTTTTTGCAAAATCAACGAGACGCTCTGGCGTGCGGTGCGCTGAAACTATCCTAGTCTCAAAGCCGATACCCAGAGCTTCAAGCGTTTCTGTGGCATGGCGCATGGTCGCCCAGTCTGATTGGGAGCCCATGATAACCGCAACAGGTTTTTTGCTTTTATTCACCACACTTCCCGCCTATAGGAACTCAGGAAGCCATGCGGCATAGACGAAGCCTTGCCAGTAAGCAAGCATAAGATGCGGCGGGGCAGGGCCGATGCCTGGCGCGTCTACCCCTCAAGGGTCTATGCTTTGAGGCAACTCTGCTTATGGTCTCTCGTATTGAGGGCGCTGGACTTCATGTCGCCTCAGGTCTGAAGGGGATTAACTTTTCCATGGATGAGAACTTAGGCCACTTCATCTAGATATTGGGCGTGGCGATGATTGTTGCAATCTGTGCCCGTAAATTACGACTGCCCTTTACCATCGGACTTGTTTTTTCGGGCATTGGCTTGGCGTTTATGAAGCCGGATTGTGGAACGCATCTTACACACGAGCTCTTATTTGACATGATTTTGCCGCCGCTGCTCTTTGAAGCGGCTTTGAGCTTGTCATGGCGGGAACTCATAACCGATGCCGCGCCTCTCTTTGCGCTCGCGGGTGTTGGGACGCTTGTTTCGGCCGGCGTTGTGGCTTTTGCCATGATCTCTTTTCTGGATTGGCCCGTGCCGTCGTCTCTAGTGTTTTCAGCATTAATTACTGCAACTGATCCTGTGGCAATTATTGCAATGTTTAAAGATAATAAGATTCACGGCAGATAAAGATTGTTGGTTGAGAGCGAAAGCCTGTTGAATGATGGTGTCGCTGTAGTACTTTTTGTTGTAGCTTTAGCGTGGGCGCAAAGTCACGGCGTACATCAAAATTATAGTGAACTGTTTTTAATGATGATGCGTATTGTTTTTGGCGGCGTTATCATTAACTCCTTTGTTAGCTTATTTGCGATTTTAATTTCCTTTCGGACAGATGAGCACGTTATAGAGGCGGCTTTAACAACAATTGCCGCCTATGGAGCCTTTTTACTTGCAGAGCATTTTCAGGTCTCACGCGTTCTTGCAACTGTTTCTGCTGGCTTAATGATTGGTAATTTCGGATTGCTTAAAGAAACAGGTAGCAGCTTTCTTTCAAAAAAAGGACATGAATTCATTCATGGCCTTTGGGAATTTGCAGCCTTTATCGCTAACTCAATCGTTTTTCTATTAATTGGCGTTGATGTCGCATCAACACCCTTTACGCAATTTAGCCTATTATTATTGAGCAAAATCGTAATGATTGTTTTTTTGCGCGGATGATGGCTGTTTATCCTCTCAGCGCCCTTTTTTTAAGATCGAAGCGCAGAATTAGATTAAGAGAACAGCATGTACTTTGGTGGGGAGGATTGCGGGGTGCATTAGCATTAGCGCTTGCCTTATCGCTCCCTTCTGAATTGCCAATGCGTGACATAATTCTAACGTCAACTTTCGCCGTCGTCGCTTTTTCGATTATCGCACAAGGTCTCACCATGCCCTTTTTATTGCGTAAACTGAATTTTGTAGCCAAAGTCTAATTTGGAAAACAAGTCAAAAATTCTAAAGCTTTGCTGGAGAGGATTTTATTTGACTTAAGCCGAGGATTTGGTGGCGGGATTATAAAGGGAGCCTAGACTGGCGCTGACTTAATAGACATAAATGCCTTAATTGGTTATTTTACAATTTGAACAATATCTAATAGTTTCATGACAATTAGCGCTAACTGGAATTTAGATTGCGTAAACGAAATTTCACAAGCGTTAAAACACTTAGTTTAAAAACACAGAGTTTGCGTCTTCAATGTCAAGAGTTCCTTCGTTTGCAGTAACATCAACTTTTCTTGGAACTAAACGTTCCGACAATGCGGCGTCTTATTGCATTGCAGGGATTTCTCTTGATATAGGGACAACTAATCGAAGTGGGGCGCGTGATGGCCCTCAAGCTATCCGTTATGCAAGTCGGATGCTTGTAGACGGCAATCACCCCTCTCATCGAATTGAGACAAGTCGACTGGCGATTTCAGATGTTGGCAATTTCCAGATTGTCTTGGGTGATCTTGAAAAAAGTTATCGACTAATTGAAAAACAGGCAATGGATTTTAAGCATCTTATTGTCTTAGGGGGCGACCATGGTGTTTCCTTACCATTATTACGCGCGTTAAAATCAAAACATGGTTCGGTTGGACTTGTCCATTTTGATGCGCATGTAGATACTTGGCCAGAAACATCTGGACAGGCCTTCGGTCATGGATCGGTTTTTTATCATGCGATTGAAGAGGGCTTGGTTGATCCAAAACGGATGATACAAATTGGCATTCGATCAGCCTGTTGAACCTGAGGTATATGACTGGACCATTAATCAGGGTGTAAAAATTACTACAGCACAAGAAATTCATGTATCTCCGATTGATACAATTGTACAAAGTATATTTTCCAAAATCGGGGAGGGACCAGCATATTTGTCATTTGATATTGATGCTCTAGATCCAGCTTTCGCGCCTGGAACGGGCACGCCAGAGATTGGCGGACTGGCGAGTTGGCAAGTTCAGGCGATTATGCGTCAGCTGAAGGGCATTGATTTTGTTGGTATGGATATTGTTGAAGTGGCCCCTGCATATGATATTGCCGAAATTACATCATTGGCCGCAGCAACGATTGTTTGGGAGTATCTCTGTTTAATGTCGATTTAATGTGATTTATTTAATCAGGATAGCGTATTAAATTTAAGGAGTTTTAAGATTTTAGGCAATGATATCTGGAGTCAATTGGTCTTCAAGAATTGCGATACGATCGCGTAATATGAGTTTGCGTTTTTTTAGCCTGCCAATCTGCAACTGATCTATAGAGCCTATTGTTGTCAGTGCGTCTATTGCTGCCTCGAGATCATGGTGTTCTAGTCGTAATCGCTCTATTTCAGAGCGGATAGCTATTTCCTCAATGTTATTAATATTATCATTAATGTGCATTTTGCATATCTCGATAGTCTAATAAAATAACTTATTATATTTTAGACCTAAATAGAATCGTGTTTATTTATTAGAGATATATTGCCTAAAGTTTGTTGTCACGCAGATCAAGTCTAAAATATTTGCGTAGTTATAGTGTATGTTTAGGTAAAGATCATGCGTTGATGAGATGAATATAGGTATGTGTCTCTATTTCAAAAATATAAGAGGGATTTTTCTTTTATGTCCCAAAAGAGATTTCAGCATTTTAGCTTTTAATGGTTACATTTAATAAAGTTTGTTTAGCAGTATGGGGTTTCAACTATTTAGGACGGAGATTTCTCTCCGCCGTTTATGATCAAGTCATATTTTGGAAACGTTGTTTTGAGTGAGTAAACTTTCAGTGTGTATCGTTTTGTTGTAATTTTATGAGTTCATCTTTTATTTTTAATTTTTTTCGTTTTAACTCTAGTATTTTTCTTTCGTCGGTTTTTGGATGAAGCCGTTCTCGTTCGACCTCTTTTTTCAATAAGTCATGGCGCTTTTGGAGCTCGGCTATGTGACCATGTAAGGACATTTAAAACCTCCTTAAGTTACTCGTATCATCATAGACAGTGAGAGCATGCCATAAAATTAAGGCTGCGCAAGTTGAGAGTTAGTTAATTTGAGTTATCGCTATTTGTTGTATGAAGGGCAAAAAATATTGACGGCTTAGCCGAGTACAGAGCGCGCCTAATTATATGAAAACAGGCTTAAAAGCTCGATCAGGGTTAAGCTTGCGCCAGAGAGTATTCATCAGTATACCCGGTGCCGTCGACTTAGGGTCGGCTTGGGGCGCGTAGCTCAGCGGGAGAGCACTACGTTGACATCGTAGGGGTCACAGGTTCAATCCCTGTCGCGCCCACCATTTAAAATCAATCACTTACGAAGATTTATTGTAACCGCCCGATTTTTACCCTGATCATTTTAGCTAGTTTTGTGATGTGATGATATTTGTTGACGTCGTTATTGACGTCGTTAACGACGTCAATTGACTAAGCGGCTATCTGGCTTTCGGTCGATGAGACCAGAGGTTTCCAGTTCCAAGGCAGTAACTCGTGTAGCCGATTAATTTTATGATCATTAATTCTGGCAAGAACGTCGG
>BJGJ01000066.1 GCA_014190435.1 Methylocystaceae bacterium
CATGAGCGTCTTAAGGAATCAGGCGTACCGCCCTCATTTGATGAAATGAAAGAGGCATTAGATCTCCGCTCTAAGTCGGGGATCCATCGACTAATTTTGGCCTTGGAGGAGCGTGGTTTTATCCGACGTTTGCCAAACCGCGCGCGGGCGTTGGAAGTTCTTCGCTTGCCAGAATCCTCAACGATGCAACATGCTAGTGTAAAAGGTTCCAAATTTTCTCCTTCAGTTATCGAAGGTAATCTTGGCCGTGTGAGGCCGCTTTCTGAGCGTCTTGACGATGACTATGAGCTAAGTACTTCCATTCCCATCATGGGCCGGATTGCCGCCGGTTCGCCAATCTCTGCAATACAAAGTCATAGTCATTCAATCAGTTTGCCGCCTGATCTCCTTTCTAGTGGCGAGCATTTTGCACTCGAGGTGCGTGGAGATTCTATGATTGAGGCGGGAATATTAGATGGCGATACCGTGGTGATAAAAAAGCAAGATATTGCGGACACAGGCGATATTGTTGTTGCATTAATCGATGATGAGGAAGCAACTCTTAAACGACTACGTAAACGTGGCGCGTCCATAGCTTTAGAAGCAGCTAATCCCGCCTATGAAACACGTATATTTGGACCCGATCGTGTGCGCATACAGGGAAAATTGATTAGTCTTATACGTCGCTATTGAATGAAGTATTTAACCTTATTCCAATGAGTTAGCTTGGTCTTTTGTGTTTTTATTAAAATCGGCTTGTAAGGCGCTAACTAAATTGATTTCAGATTAGTTTAAGAGCCCTCAGGAAACGTCAGTCTATCGCAGTCAGGTCTTTAAGCAGGAAGACGTTTTTTGCGTTTTCGATCTCTGCGCGGCTTATCGTCTAGTGCTTGTGACCCATTTTCTTGAATACGAATATATCGCACGCCAAGAAAAAAAAGGATTTCTGCCTCGCCTATACCTGGCAGAGAATTATTTTTGGCGCTTTCCTTACGCTTTTGGAAGGCTATGACCTCTCCCATAGTGGCCCCTTCGCTCCATTTCCCGCCGATGGAGAATCAGCTTGGTCAGAGAATTAGGCCTTCAAGAGGGTTAATGTTCCGTCAACAAAGATGGCGTAGGGGTTAATTCTTGTCCTTGTTGTGTAAGTTGAAGTTGTAAGCCGATGTCTCGTCCTCCAGAACGGCGTCAAGAGATTTCCCTGTTATATTTACAGGCAATCGTTGAGCAATTTCTGGGTCGTAAGGGGCATTCCGCAAGCGATATAAAACAGTTTGCAAAGCTAGCGGCAGGATTGGTCGAAACTATTGATTTCTGTGCCGCTTTTCCAGTTCTGGATATGCTGCGTAGTCATCCCGATACGCCCATAAAAATTCACGATCTTATCGCTAGCTAGCGGCAGGATTGGTCGAAACTATTGATTTCTGTGCCGCTTTTCCAGTTCTGGATATGCTGCGTAGTCATCCCGATACGCCCATAAAAATTCACGATCTTATCGCTATGTACGATGCTCATTTTAATATGAGCAATACTTATAATCTAGTTCAGCGCACCGACCAATATATTGCTATCGAAAAAAATTATCCTCATCGTGATCATGCATCTCAAATTTTTCCTACTGATCAAGAAAATTTGAGAGAAATAGCTGCTGATTTAACAGTTAAAATTGATTCAGTTCTCGCCTCTCTTCTCATGGAAGCAGCGCGTGATGATCATTGTTTAGCTCAGATTTTACTTGATCGGGATGATCCAATGGTTGATCAAAAATCTTTATTTCTAGCAGCCAATCGATTAGAGCGTCAGGCAATTATAAATGATGCATGTAGGAATTTTAAGGATAATCACGCCAATATTTCTTTATATAATGAAAAATTCTTAGGCGAAGTAAAAAGACTGTCATCAAGTCAAAATATTCAGGAAATTTCTGCTATTTTTTCTTCTTTTCTTTGTTGTCGTTTTGATCGTCTTGAGCGACTAATTTCTGATACTAATGGCGAGCCGCTTATTTTTCTCTTGATCATAGTAGGTTCAACGCCTGAAGACGCTCTGCAGATTGTAGCGTCATTACATCCAATTTTACTCGAAAATTCTCGGCAAAGAAGAGCGATTCATAGTTTACTAAGAGAAACTTCAGAAGCGGTCGCTCTGAGAATGGTTGTAGGAATGCTCGGTGACTTTCAAGGAATAATTACATACTCCCCGTCCTCAGCAGAGAACCTTTTGACTCTTTCCGCTTGAATTAATTTGTAACATCTACAAATACACGACCAAGTCTGTCTTCGATTTCAACAATCCAGAGATCGGGATCAAACTTTATCTCGTTACCGAGACGTGCTTCTGCATCAAAGCTTTCGAGCCACGGTTCTTTATGAAGTCGTGTAAAAAGGCGGTCTACTCCTTCGAGAAGCCTTTCGCTTTGAGCGGCGGGTCCATAGACTGCCATGCGTCCATCCAAACAATCGAGTTTTATAAAGATAGCGCCGGCTTCTTGCGCGCCACGACGGCGCAATACCGCAATAGCGCCTTGAGTTTCTGCTAGGCGAATAAGCGCTGAAACGAAAATCTCTGATTTTAGCCGCATTAATACGCCTTAACTTATGTCGATCGCTTTACTCGCTTTCAAGACCAGCGCGCATAGCAAGAAGTGAAATTAATTTTGATGTTACTGCCTTATGTATAGTTAGGCCGTTGTCTTTTTGGAATTTTGCTAATGCATCTTTCGTGGCTTTATTCCAAATTCCATTTGCCCGAACAACATAGCCGAGTTTCAGCAGCGCACGTTGGACAAAAAGTACTTGTTGATCTTGCGATATTAAGGTTGAACGAGGCTTTTCCAGCAATTGACTAATTTGATCTTTCTTTAACTCTTCATTTTCTTTGTCTTTCGTCATCTTGTGGGCAGATCGATTTATGCCGCTTAGTGCTATACTATCTGTTGGTTCGTTCGATAATTTTGAATGATGATGGGTATTATCAATTTTTGTTGCATCTAATTGCTCATGATTTGATGCAATTTCATCAGGCCGCGTCGGTGGGATGGGCGGAGGCGATAAAACAATCTTTGTTTCAGCAGAATTAAATTTATTCGAAAAAAGGGGTGCAGGATGACGGACGTCTTGAAAAAATAAAGCATTTATTGGCACGGCTATTGTTGCTATTGCCCCAATTAAAAAAACTGGCGATATCCGCAAGTCTTTAAATTTAGGAAGTTTAGCAAATCGACGACTATTCTTTTCATAGTTTGGATGTGCGGCTGGGTCCTCCTGCTCCAGATATTCAGCAGAAAAATTACGTCTCTTTACTGTATCAAGAAGCAAATTACGCAATGAGATCGATCCTGATGGTCGGGTGTAAGAGTAAAGAGTAGGCCGGTTCTTAGTTTGTGATAGTGGCGCCGTGATCTTAAGCGACTGCTAACTACGAAACTTGAGGCAAAAATCAGAGATGATGGCCCACAATTAGATAGAATTATGGTTGATAAATTCTTTCTGAAAGGAGGGCAGAATGGATTTTAACCGTTTACCAACAGGCAACCATAAAGACCTAGGATGATGAATAGTGATCCCTAGCGGCCTATGGAGCCTATATTGTTTTTTCTAATTCGGTCCCTCATCTGTATTATTGCTGTCTACATGGTTATTCAGTGGCGTCCGCTTGATGCAGGATTGCCACCTTCCAAAGCTCTACACGCTCGTTCAACGTTTTCCACTTCTAGTGAAGAGGCTCAAAAGCTGGCCCGCGCTGGGATTGACGCTAGCCTGTCAGTCTTGGCCTCAACGGTTCGAGATCAATGTATTCATGCACCCAGGGACTGTGTTGGGCTTTTGAAGAAGTTACAAACTGACCAGAATCCCTAGTTCCTGATCATTGCCGAGATTTTGCCGAATCAACAAAAAGAAATTATTGATAAAAGACAAATTATTGACTTTGCGGATCGGTATTGTCCAAAATTTATTGTTAAATCTTCAGCGAGGACGTTTCGATGGTTGATGAGACCCTTTCAAGCCAGAGCGAAACAATCACAAATCTCAATCTTTTGCGGCTGCAGGAAGAAGTAAAAGCGATCAAAGCTGATCGAGACTGTCAGCTGTTTGAGAAAGGAGAGATTGTGGCGCGTGCTAATGTTTTCGCTAAGGAGCGGGACGAACTTCGTGACGCCCTTGAACAGCTTAAGCTTGAGCAAGATCGTCTTGTAACCAACCAAAATAGGCTTATCAGTCAGGAGCAGAACGCAACCCGACGCGCAGAAGAGGCCGAAATCCGTATACGCAAAGCCGAGAAAGAGATTTTAAGGCTTGAGGAAATTATTGCAAATATCCCCCCCTCAGATCCAATAATTGTTTTACAGACCTTTGTTGCGGATAAGGTGAGTAGGATCATAGGCTGGGGGCGCAACCGCATTCCTGCAGATAGTCCCCTAAGAGTAGCGTTTTCAAAATCTCTGGAAACCGCGCAGCAGGCTGCCGCCGTCGCCAAACCAAAAATAATTGACTTAATGAACAGGGCTAAAGACGAAATCCAATCGCGGATGAACAAAGAATAAGGATTATTCCTTAAGTACTTAGCGCTTGCAGCCGAATTGGTACTGTTATTTCAGGTCTATAAGCTTATCTGGGGCTCTTTTCTTTGGCCCCCTTCGCTGCTATCCCCGGCGCTATGACCAGCAAAAAAATTGATAATATCCGTAATTTTTCGATCGTAGCCCATATTGATCATGGCAAATCGACCCTAGCGGATCGTTTAATTCAAGAAACTGGCACCCTCGCAGCGCGCGACATGGTTGAGCAGGTGCTGGATTCAATGGATATTGAGCGTGAGCGTGGCATCACTATTAAGGCTCAAACCGTCAGGCTGCATTACAAGGCTAAGGACGGCAAGGACTATGTCCTTAATCTGATGGATACTCCAGGTCATGTTGACTTTGCCTATGAAGTCTCTCGGTCTTTAAAGGCCTGTGAAGGATCGCTTTTGGTTGTTGACGCTTCTCAGGGTGTAGAGGCTCAAACGCTTGCCAATGTCTATCAGGCTATTGATGCCGGTCATGAGATTGTGCCGGTTTTGAATAAAATAGACTTGCCGGCAGCTGAGCCAGACAGAATCAAGGAACAGATCGAAGAAGTCATTGGCTTGGATGCTTCTGAAGCTGTTAAGATTTCAGCTAAGACCGGTATTGGTATTCCGGATGTTTTAGAAGCGATTGTTGCTCGCCTTCCAGCTCCTTCTGGCGATGCGGCGGCTCCCTTAAAGGCCTTGCTCGTAGACAGCTGGTATGACGCTTATCTTGGCGTTGTCGTTTTAGTTAGAATTTTCGACGGTACTCTCAAAAAGGGGCAGAAGGTTCAAATGATGGGCGCTGGCGCTCACTATGAAGTTGATAAAATTGGTGTATTTCGTCCTAAAATGCAGGATGTGGCGGCTCTTGGACCGGGCGAAGTAGGTTTTATAACTGCGCAAATCAAGCAAGTAGCCGATACTCGTGTTGGCGATACAATCACAGACGAAAAAAAGCCTACTGCAGAGCCCTTGGCTGGCTTCAAACCAGCTCAGCCCGTCGTTTTTTGTGGTCTCTTTCCTGTTGATGCAGCCGACTTTGAAGATCTGCGCGCAGCGATTGGTAAACTTCGACTAAATGACGCAAGTTTTTCTTATGAAATGGAAACTTCAGCCGCTCTGGGATTTGGGTTTCGGTGTGGTTTTCTTGGATTATTACACTTAGAAATTATACAAGAGCGATTACAGAGAGAATTTAATCTTGACCTTATCGCAACGGCTCCATCGGTTGTATATAAAATTACTTTAACAAATGGAGACGAGATATCACTTCATAATCCAGCTGACATGCCTGATGTCGTTAAGATTGAAGAAATCCATGAGCCATGGATTCGGGCAACAATTTTAACGCCAGATGACTATCTTGGCTCTGTCTTGAAACTTTGTCAGGACCGGCGAGGAGTTCAGGTAGACCTCAACTATGTTGGAAAACGGGCGATGGCGGTTTATGATTTGCCTTTAAACGAAGTTGTATTTGATTTTTACGATAGGCTGAAATCAATCTCTAAAGGTTATGCAAGTTTTGACTATGCAATAACAGACTATCGTCCCGGTGATCTCGTTAAAATGAGTATCCTTGTCAATGCAGAGCCAGTGGATGCGCTTTCGATGCTTGTGCATCGAACGCGAGCGGATGGCAGAGGGCGACAGATGTGTGAGAAGCTGAAAGAGCTCATCCCTCCGCATATGTTTCAGGTGCCAATTCAGGCAGCGATTGGCGGTAAGATTATTGCGCGTGAAACAGTACGGGCATTTCGAAAGGATGTGACAGCGAAATGTTATGGCGGCGACGTATCGCGAAAGCGTAAGCTCTTAGAGAAACAAAAAGAGGGAAAAAAGAAGATGCGTCAATTTGGACGCGTTGAAATCCCCCAAGAGGCTTTCATAGCCGCTCTTAAAATGGAAGATTAATTTTTTTATCTACCCGTTACGTGCTAGAATAATTAAGATTGCGCCTAAAAACATAACGAGACAAGCAGTCAATCGATTTTGGATGGGTTCCTTAAGCAAGTGACCGCTTAAAACAACGGTTAACAGGGCAGATAAGCGTTTAATCGCTATAACATAGGGCACAAATAAGATACTCATCGCCCATACAAGCGATAGATTGCCAATCGCAGTAAAGGCACCTCCAAGAATAGCATAACGCATTTTCCAAAATGAAAGTTCGTGGCGTTTTGTCACATAAAAGTTAAAAATCGCCCCACATGAAATCGCAGTTGTAAGCGCTGTAATCCAAATGAGGGGAGTTGAGTTTTTCACTCCGAGTTTATCAATATTCGAGGTTATACTCCAAAGACTCGCCGCGATAAGCATGGCGGGGGCCCCAGGATATTTAAGTATCATAAAAAAGTTATTATCAATTTTATACAAATTTTTATCAAAAATACCTAAGCCAGTTAAAATTAAAATTACGCCAATTATGCCTATTGGCGGCGTATTTTCTCCAAGCATAATGGGCGAAGTAAAGAGCATAAATATTGGCGTAATTAAAACAAGAGGAATTATTAAAGAAGCGTGTGATGCTCTCAGAGCAATTATATAAAAGCTATAGGCTATAATATTTAAAATTGCCGAAACGAATAATAGTTTGAAAAATTCATTTCGAATTAGGGAGTTTATTTCTTGAATTGGGTGCATTAAAAAATTTGGATATGAAAATAAGGTGAAGATTATAAGTATAATTGCACCAGAAAGCCATTGTGTTGCTAATATTTCTTCATCACAAGCGTGATCTACAGCGAGTTTAGTCGTAATGTCAGTCAGAGATTGACAAAAAGCGGCGAATAACGCCGCTAAAATAGCGAGATAGTAAATCTCCATAAATTAGGCGTCCTAGCAAATAGGGGAGTAAGCTTAATTAATCTAATCTCAAGATGGTTTATGGGCGCATATAAGCGTATCGACACCTTCTCTGAAATCAAGATTGATCTCAACAAATCCTAATTCTTCAAGTTCTTTGAGTGATTGATTAAATTTCATCAGGATATGAGAAGATTCATCGCTCATGAGATGAGTAATCCAGTCTTCGAGAAGATCAATTCTATCTATTTTTTTAAACAATCGAAACCAGTCTCGAATCAAAGACTGAGTTTCTTCAAGATGATGGATTGAATCATCGAACGCAAAGCGGTCTCCATTAATAAAAATCCCGCCTGGCTTAAGTATGCGTAGGATCTCGCTATAGGCTTCTTCTCGATATGAAATATAAAAATTATGAATAGCGTAATTGGAAGCAACAAAATCTACGCTTTGACTTGGGGTAATTTTTAATTGTGCGAGCGCATCGTTCTCTATTAATTTTAGTTGGCCAGAAACTAACTCTTCTTCAAGTAAGTTTTTTGCCTGCAACAACATTTTAGCTGAATTATCGACGGCTATCAGATTGATTTTGTGATTAGATTTTAAAATATAATGTGTGCATATACCTGTACCACACCCGATTTCAAATCCACTTAGATGTTTTTGACCGGTAGCCATATGTGATATTTTATCGCCAATCATTGCGGCTAGTTTTACAGAATTCGGGCACATAAGTCGCAATAGATCATATTCTGCGGCAAGTGATCCACTAAAGGGATTTTCCGGTAATGCTCGATTCACTTGATTCTCTCGGGATTAGTTATCTATCAGCCAAGTTTTGCCTAGCTTTTTAAAAAAAGCAAATTCTTCTCATTCAAAAATTTAAATTGAAGAAACTTTAGACTACCTAGCATTCCTAAGCAAATCTTAAAAGTATCTTTGTGTGAAATACACTGATCTCATGAGAAAATAGTTAGATTGATTTCTAAGTAGAGGCTATAATGAATAAATTGTGCGTGAAAATTAATTTTTATTATCTAATTTAGAACTCTCTCTTTTTCTTTGACCAAAAAGTCTGCGTTTCCAGCCTTCGACCATTCCTTTTTTTAAACGTTTGAGGACTAAATTACGCCAGCTTTCTGATAATTCCTTTAATTTACTCATTTCCTCCAACGCCTCTCGGTTAAGCGTATCGCGGTAAAGCAACCTGTTTAGACGTGAAAGTGGCCAGTCAGGATATCTTCGTTCTACAATCTGAATCCTTGCCTCAGTATTTACGATACCGGGAGTGATTATACGGTAGTACCAACCCGTTAGTCCGGATGACTGAACGAGATACGCCATTTCTGTTAAATTAAATCGAAGATTTAAATTAAGACAGGGTTGTCGTCCTTGACTTACTTGTAATTGAGCGGACCCAAAAGCTAGGATATCGCCAATACAAATTGTTTCCTCGGTCCATCCAATGGTAGAGATATTCTCACCAAATGCCCCTGGTTGATCTAATAATGCGTGAGGACCTAAAGTATTGAGCCAGTATTTATAATGATCATATGGATAATGATGGATGGCTTTTTCAATGCCGCCATGATGCTTTGTGTTTGCCTGTTCATCACCTTCTATCCCAAGAAAAGTTATTTTCCAAGGACCAGGTCTTTGTACTTTTTGTATCGCGCTTCTATGATTGCTTGATCCTAGGTTTGATATTTTCCCAGTTAATATTATCGGTTTCGGAGCGATTTCTATCATGGCTTGAATTGCTCATATCATAATAAGAAGAGAT
>BJGJ01000067.1 GCA_014190435.1 Methylocystaceae bacterium
TCTGCAGCAGAACCGAGACTGCTCGACATGATAATATAGGTTTCGCCGAGTTCCGCTATATTTCTAATAGACGTACAAGCTTCAAACCCATTAAGCCGGGGCATTTCAACATCACAAATGATAAGGCGCGGCTTGAATTGGCGCGCCATGTCAACGCCTTCAGCGCCGTCATAGGCCTGAAACACCTCATAGCCAGCCTCTCTGAGCGGACCAACAATCGTACTGTGCACAAGACGGGAGTCATCAATCAGCAAAACGCGACGACTCACTTCATTTTGAGAATCGGCGACTTCTAAAAGTTCTGGGAGGCTAACAGGATACTGAATAAAAGCATCAACAACACCATCAGCGTGATTTGAAATGTTGTGATCCGCCGATAACAACACAATTCTTAATTTATCTAAAAACAAGCGCTTCAAGCGTGCGGCAATTTCAATAAGACCATATTCATCGCTATCAGACTGAAGGATCAGAATTCCTTCTGACATTTGACTAATCGCTTCAGCGAGAGCCGGACGATCAATAAACTGAAAGTCACGTCCTTGATTTTTTAGATGCGACTCAAGAAATCGCCGATACAGATCATTCTCGACATGAAAAATTATTGGCCGTTCACAACGATGATCTGAACTGACTTGCTGAGAATCATCTTCACTCACCGCAATCACAACGGACTTCCTTCTGTAAGGACGGTTTGTTCTAATATCGGTAGCTGTAGCGCGCTTTCTTCATCTCTCAGCAGAACGCCGTCTAACGCCTGAATCAGAACTTCAATATCAAAGGGCTTGTGGAAAAAATCCAATACGTTCAATCTATCAAGACGTTGGCGATCATAATGTTGATCTACAGAGCGTCCCGACATCATATAGACAGGCATATCTTTAGTATCGGGAGCGTCCTTAAGTCTTTCAGCAAATTCAAGACCATCAATAAGCGGCATAAAGACATCTACGCAGCATGCAGCAAAGCGTCGTGCGCGCACTTTACTAAGTGCATCAAACCCATCTTCAGCAGTAATAGCCCGATAACCGGCGCGAACAAGCTCTGCGGCGATCCGATTACGCTGAATAGCTGAGTCATCGACAACAAGAATTGTATACTTACGCCGACTAATAAAACGATCTGAATGATCAATCTCGCTTGGCTTTGCTACGCTACGCGCGCCATTACGAATGATTTCCCAAACATTAAGAACAGAAACAAGTCGACTATCACTTAAAATAGTGCACCCCATGAGGAATGGGAGCTTACTGACCAAGCGGCCAAATTGCTTAATGAGCACATCATGACGGCCCATTAATTTATCAACCATTAAACCAATTTCTCTTTCACCATCGCTGATAACAACAACAGAAATTTCTTCTTCAAAGAACGCACTTGAGGGAAAGCCCATGATAGCCGATAAGGCGGAAATCGGAAGCGTCCTCCCTCTAAAATTCATCACCATTGCGCCGCTTACAGAGCGAAATTCAGTACGGGGAACGGAGAGAACCTCAACAATATTTAATACAGGAATTGCGAATTGATAACCATGCTCCTCCACGAGAACGATGCCAACAACCGCAAGCGTTAGGGGCATCTTAATGCGAATAAGTGTTCCCTGACCCAGATTACTATCAACTGAGAGCGAGCCTTGCATTTGTTGAACGGCTGTTTTGACAACATCCATGCCTACGCCACGTCCTGATAGCTCAGAGACGACGCTGGCAGTCGAAAATCCTGGCTCAAATATCAAGGCCATTATTTCATTTGGCGTCATATGCGTAGCGCGATCGGACGTGATTAATCCACTCTCAATGGCGCGTGCAATTACCATTTGCGTATTCACTCCGCGGCCATCATCCGCTATTTCGATGACGACATACGAACCCTCATAATAGGCAGCAAGACGGATAGAGCCTGTCTCTCCTTTACCAAGAGCGACACGCTCTTCAGGTGTTTCCAACCCATGATCCAAAGCATTCCGCATAATATGAATTAGCGGATCAACTAATTGGCCAATTAAAACCTTATCAAGTTCAGTTGAATTGCCTTCTACGGCAAGTTTGACACGCTTACCAACTTGACGCGCCATATCTCTAACTAGGGGTGGAAAACGACTAAAGAGTTGCGAGACAGGCACCATACGAAAATTCATTGCGCCACTTTGCAAACGGCTACTTAAACCCTCTAAACTCACAACATCTTTTTGGAGCTGCTTACGCAGAAGATCTATTTTCTGAACCATAAGCTTAAGTTCAGCAGGTGAGATAGTTTCACCCATTGATTGGTGTATGGCCTCATGAATTTCTTTTAATCTATAACGTAGCTGAGATTGGCCTTCATTAAGGTCTTGTTCATGCGTATTTTGGGATAAATCTTTCTCTAACCGCGCAGCCGCAATCTGCAGTCGCTTTGAACCTTCTGTTATCTCAGCAAATCGACTAGAATGTAAAAGATTTTGCAATTCACCAACCGCCTCAGTCAATGCAGAAATATCTGATTGCAGGCGAATACGCGTTACAAAGACTTCAGAAGCAGTATTTAAAACATCGTCTAGCTTTGATGTCGGTACTCTTAATGTCTCTTCAGTAATGGCAGTGGAGGGAACAATATTTTGCGTCCCCCCTACCTCTTTATCTTTCTTTTGCTTTTTTATTTCTGGAAATTTATTAAGTACTACAGCGCGAGGCCTATCCTGCCGCAGCGCTTGAATTGATGCGATTAAATGTGCAATTGGCGTGGAAAGGGACTTATGATTAGATACTTGATCTGTCATCTGGCTAAGCGCCTTATTTCCGGCCATTAAAACGTCGATGGTCATTTCATCGACGCTTCGCTCATTATTTCTTAGATCTCCAAGAAGAGATTCCATTTCATGTGCGAGCATTTCTATTTTACGAATAGCGAGTAACCGCGCATTACCTTTAACAGTATGAATCGCACGAAAAAGTTCGTTGACAATATCCTGACTTTCGCCAGCTTCTTCTAAATCTATCAGTCGCTTATCAATACGCTGAAGATTTTCCCTTACTTCCGAGCAAAAATCGCCAACAAGCGGAAATTGTTCTTCACTGAGGATCAGATCTTCATCAAAATCCTCTATTTTATTGGTTACAATTCTAATTTTTTCCGGCTGAGCGACTTCTAAGCTTAAGCTTAAGCTTCTTTCCTCACTTTGTGAGGCAATATTTTTTTGTTGGATAGGCGCTGTATCATAAACACTATTTTGCTGATCTTGAATGGGTTTGTTCTCTAAGTTGATTAAGGGGATAATATAGCGCGCGCATTCTTCAATAATTTCTGATATATCAAGAGTAGAAGTTTCTGACTGACTGATTTCACGAAATAACTTCAAACATGTGTTAATCGAGAGTTTAATAACATAGTCTATTGAGTTGCGTGTAAAATTGCCATCTGTGCGACCAAGGTCAAGTAGATATTCTGCATACGCAAGCACATGGGATGCTTTAACAAGACCCATAATTTTACAAAATCCAAGTATAAAATGTACGTTTCTATAGGCGTGATCATGCATATCATGATCATCGGTCGGCACCCCAATCATCCTGACAATCTTATTAAGATCTTCTTCTGCAATAGGAAGAAAATCACGCAAAATCGCAAGATCAGAGGA
This sequence comes from Methylocystaceae bacterium, assembly GCA_014190435.1. Taxonomy (GTDB): domain Bacteria; phylum Pseudomonadota; class Alphaproteobacteria; order Rhizobiales; family Beijerinckiaceae; genus Methylocystis. Next base: position 3,617 of record BJGJ01000067.1, read on the forward strand.
CGATAGCTCAAGGGTACTAGACGCCTTGTCAGACTCCCAAACCTCTAACCATGTCCTATCCTGAGCCATTTATTCACCCATAGTCATTAAAATCTAAATGCTTATTTATTCAATTAATATTTACCTAAATTACTACTATCCATCGCTTGACTGCCGTTTCTCTCATGTCGTGAAAGAGTTTCATCATGTACGGCCCTCGAATTTCCTTTAGATCGTCCTTCATTTGTTTGAAACCAGCTAATTGCTTTCTTCAAATCACTTGCATGTTTAGCTAAAGAATTTGCTGTTGCAGCCATTTGTGTTGCAGCGGAGGCGTTTAACTGAGTAACATCGTCAAGGCGCCTTACAGCCACATTAACCTGCTGCGTGCCTGTCGCCTGCTCCTCACTCGCAACACTGATGCCCTGAATAAGATCTTTAGCTTTTTCAATTTCTGGTAAGAGTAGCGTGAGCATTCGATTGGTGCTTTCTGCCGTATCCTTACCTTCAACTGAGGATTGTTGAATGGCGCTGGCTGCCTGCTTGCTAAGCTCTGCAAGTTTAGAAACCTCAGACGCAACCACAGCGAACCCTTTACCATGTTCACCCGCCCGAGCGGCTTCGACGGAAGCATTTAAAGCAAGTAGCTCAATTTTTCGGGTTATTTCTTCAACCGCCATGCTCTTATCTGCGATATCCTTCATTGCCGCTGCTGTGCGCTGCATTGCCTGAGCGCAGGTACGCGCATCTTCAGCAAGGCGCGTCGATGTCTGCTGTGTTCTATTAGATGCTTCGGTATTTTGACGAATATTTGCTGTAATCTGTTCCATTGCAGCGGCAGTTTCTTGAACTGAGCTTGCTTGATTATTTGCACCTTCTGCTACTTTTTTAGCTGCAGATTGTAATTGCGTGCTGCCAGCCGCAACGTCTTGAGCTAGCTGGCTTGAAATTGTAACTGTTTCAACTAGATTTGATTGCATTTGATCAATTGCAACTGCCATCTCGGCTAATTCATCATTTCCGGATATTTCAGTCCGACCATCAAAATCGCCCGCGCTAATTCTTTTAATAACGCGCATAATATTGCCAGCTCGCGCAGCAAATTTATATTTTAGATATATAATTGACGAAATAATCAGACCAAAAACAGTCATTGCCAGGTAGGTATTTGCGGCCAGTAATTGAGTTACTATATTTTGTTGATTTTCAATAATATTTGTAAATCTAGTCGTAATTAGCCCTCTCAATTCAGCTGTAGCACGACTAAGATCACCATTATCCTTATTATAGCTATCGCTAAAAATAAGCTCTTTTGCTGCTTCTGCATCAGGACGCCCGCGTCGAGGAAAAGTACCTGTACCATCATCATACTCTCCATTCGCAGTATGCATTGCAGTTAGTTCTGTTACCGTCATTTTATCAAAAAGAGCTTTGGCAGCCTTTAGTTTTTCAATTTCCTCAGGCGTTGTGTCAACCTTGCGGAAACGCTCTTCTATTGTGAGCGCGTCAGCCTTAGCTGTATCTGGTTCCGGCGCAAAACCACCTGCCACCATATCCCAATATTCAAGATTATAATTTTTTGGACGCCTTATTTTACCATCTAAAATATCACTAATCTGATTATACCAAAATAGTCTCTTTGCGTTTCTTGTAACGATATAGGTGCGCGCAAATCGCGTAGACCATTGAGACGATAAAACAATATCTTCAAGATTTTCGTTGACTTCTTTTATTTGGCTATGCGTTTTTTCGACGGTTTTTTGAGCTTCACTCAAATAACGCCCTAAAACAAGGTTAACAGCCGCAAGGCTGAACAGGATTAGGAAGAAGCCAATGGAAAAGGTGCGCAGTTTCATTTAAATGCCGCCAAAATAGAGAGCTCGCTACTAGAATAGACTTTTGCTCATGTTTGGTCGACAGCTTAGCTTTCGTAACCTTAATAAAGGACAGAACCGGTTTATTTATTTGTCATCATCTGCAAAAAAAGTGCCATAAGTTAATCAACGATCTCTAACAGCATGCTAGAAATATGTTTTTTATTAGTTTTCTAAAGATTAGTATAATTGAATCTCCCTGGAGATATTAATAAAATTGGTTAATCTCGCCTATATGAGAAATAGTAGATTAACCTAAAAAAACCAAAAATGAACGAATTGGTTACTCTGTCACTAAGTTGCGAAATGGCGCAAGCCGATCCCAATCAATGATTGCAGAAGCCATTAGTCGTAAATAATTTTCGATCCCGTTTTCCGCTACCCCATCAAAAAGCTGCTGAACTGCGGAAGGAAGTAATCCCTCAGTAGGCTGAAACTTCTCTCGAGCCAGATTTTTAATTCCAAGAACTCGATCTACACACAGCGCAAATTCAGCTTCTTTTGTTGAGAGCACCAGAAAAACGCTTCGATCATCGAGGACGCGCGACGGCATACCTAAAACCTCCGATATGTCAACGCAGGCTATTACCCGGCCTCTAAGGCTTGTTAGTCCTCGCAGGCTCGCATCAGCCCCAAAAAGAGGCATCACATCCAATCCTTCTACAATTTCTAGAACCGTGCCGACTGGATGGGCAATTGTCATCGGCCCTATTTGACTTACGATAAATTTTTCCAAATTTTCAGTAGTTTCATTGAGCTGATTATTTCCCTTATAATCCTCAATACGGTGATAATTGAAGCGCAACTGAGCTAAGGAGGCGATCAAAGGCGGTGCCAGCAGAGTCATTGCTTTTTCGCGATAAGGAATCATACCAAGGGAATAGAGTTGATAATCTTCCCTTGACAGTTCAATTAACGTTATGTCGCAATCAATAAGCTCAAGATGCTTTTCTAGTGTAAGACCAAAGACAATCCCCTCATTATTGATAACAACAACATAGGGAGAGCTCACATCTTCTTTGTCTTTTTCAAATCCTAGTCCATGGACGTCGAATATCGGCAAAATCCGCCCGCGGTGATTAATCGTTCCCCGGCAATGGGGCACGGACCCCGGATAAGATTCTATTTTATGTGACTCGATTACTTCTTCAACATAATGAAGTGGCACAGAAAATATCATTTGTGCAAATTCGAAAACAAATAAGCGTGATTCTTGATGCGCGCACAAGTTTGCTTGCGCTGGTCCTCTCGTGTTAAGCATTTCTATACCACTTGAAAGCTGACCTGGAGATTGAAGAAAATCTTGCGTCATCAGATAGACACCTTTACTCGCCTTAATATTTACCTAAATTTCCCGTCTCAGCGACACGACTAACTTCCCGGCTTGGGGTTATTGACTTATCATATTGATTTCTTGGTTGAAATTCTTGAGAATTAGCCTCTTGCAAACGGAACCAGCCAATCGCCTTTTGGAGTTCGCGCGCATGGTCAGCAAGCGCATTAGCTGTCGCGGACATCTGCGCCGCCGCCGAAGCATTAGATTGTGTTACATCGTCTAAGCGTCTTACTGCGACATTTACTTGCTGGGTACCCGTTGCTTGTTCTTCACTTGCAACGCTAATGCCTTGGACTAAATCCTTCGCCTTTTCTATTTCTGGTAAGAGCGCCGTCAACATCCGATTAGTTTGCTCAGCTGTATCTTTGCCCTCAACTGAGGACTGTTGAATGGCACTTGCTGCTTCTTTACTAAGTTCAGCTAATTTGGAAACTTCTGCTGCCACTACGGCAAAGCCCTTACCATGTTCGCCAGCGCGTGCGGCTTCAACTGAAGCATTTAAGGCAAGTAATTCAATCTTACGAGTGATTTCCTCGACTGCCATGCTCTTATCAGCTATATCCTTCATCGCCACCGCTGTGCGTTGCATAGCCTGGGCACAGGTTCTTGCATCATCCGCAAGCCGCGTTGATGTTTGTTGAGTGCGATTTGAAGCTTCAGCATTTTGACGAATACTAGCTGTGATTTCCTCCATTGCAGCAGCTGTTTCCTGAACAGAACTAGCCTGATTATGAGCGCCATCTGAGACTTGCTTAGCGGCAGATTGCAGTTGGGCGCTACTTGCGGCGACGCCATCGCCAATCGAACGCAGCGAGCTAACAATCTTTAACAGCTTTTCCATCATATCATGGAGGGCCAAACCAAGGCGATCACGATCAGAAAGCACATCAACCTTACCGGTCAAATCGCCATCCGCCAGTTTTGAGGCAACCGTTACTGTTGCAACAAGGTTAGCTTGCATATGGCTTATTTCCGTTGCCATATCTGCGATTTCATCATTACCTTGTATTTGGGATTTAGCATCAAATTCTCCAGAGCTTATTTTTTTAATAAGCTCCATTAAATTCGAGGCGCGAATAGCAAATCGCTTGCGCAAGAAAAATATAGAAAAAGCTATAAGGCTGAATAAACTGATGGCCAAAAATGTGTTGATTAAAAGAAGTAAATTAGTAAAATCCTTTTGCAAATTAATTTTTTTTGTAAATCTGTTTGTAATCAGTTCTCTTAAATCTGCTATTATACGGCTTAGATCGCCATTATCCTTATTATAACTCTCACTAAATAATAGTTCTTTTGCACCTTCCTGGTCAGGTCTTCCCCGACGCGTGAACCCGCCCGATCCATCATCATATTCGCCATTGGCCATATGCATGGCGGTTAATTCTGTAACCGTCATTTTATCAACTAGAAACCTAGCTGATTTAAGTTTTTCTAGCTCTTCCGGAGTAGCGTCAACCGAATTAACCCGATCTTCTATCGAGCGGGCCCCCGCTTTCGTCGCGTCGGGCTCTGGAACAAATCCGCCAGCAACCATATCCCAATATTCAAGATTATAATTTTTGGGCCGGGTCAATTTCCCGTCCAAAATATCGTTCATTTGGTTATACCAGAATAATCTTTTTTGATTTCGTGTAACAATATATGTACGCGAAAATCTAACAGCCCATTGGGATGATAAGACAATATCCTCTAAAATCTCATTTGATTGCTGGATTTTTATACGACTTTGTTCAACTCTATTTTCCGCATCATTGAGAAAATAACCCAATACAAGATTAAATCCTGCTAAACTGAATAAAATAACAAAGAAGCCAATAAAGAAGGTGCGCAGTTTCATGTAGGTTCCGCCAGACACAGAAATTTAACCAACAACATAGACCCTAGAGCTGCCCTGGTCGACATAGAAAACTTCGTAACCTTAACGTAAAAGGTAAATTCTGAGCTTTTGTGCGCTTTCACAGCGAAAGTAAAGAAATTCATTGGCTTTAACCATAAGCCAATCATATCGGCGACTTTGAAATAAGCCCGGTAGAAAACGCGTAATTAATATTTATTGTTTTTTTAATGAATTGAAATGGACCCCAAAAACTGGACAGGTAGTTAAGGTGGGGAGTTGGGCCTAGAATGGCGTAGAGCCAGGGACTGGTCCATGAAAAATACACGCAAGAAACACAGCGCTGAATTTAAAGCCAAAGT
>BJGJ01000068.1 GCA_014190435.1 Methylocystaceae bacterium
GAGGCTGGCTATGAGGTGTTTCAGGCCTATGACGGCGCTGAAGGCGTTGACATGGCGCGCCAATTCAAGCCGCGCCTTATCATTTGTGATGTTGAAATGCCCCGGCTTAATGGGTTTGAAGCTTGTGCGTCTATTAGAAATATAGCGGAACTCGGCGAAACCTATATTATCATGTCGAGCAGTCTCGGTTCTGCTGCAGATCAACAGCGGGGCTTTGAAGCTGGAGTTGATGAATATATTACCAAACCCGTTGTTCTTGAGGAGTTAATTGATCGCCTGGACCGCGCATTGCGTCAACCCAATGCTGGACGTGAAAATATTCTGGTACTCGAAAAGGATGAGGCACTTGCAAGAAATATTATTAAGGCGCTCATAAAACATGGATTCCGACCACATCATGCAGCTTCAATCAAAGCTGGCCTGCGGACGTTATCACGAATTAATTGTGATTTAGCGATATCTGAAATTGAGCCTCAGGATGGCAGCATCATTGATTTGCTCAAAGGTTTAAAGGCCTTAAGCGCAGATCGTCGGCCTGACGCCATTATTCTAGCAGCACGCGAAAGTCATGCTGATGCCCGAATGGTCATGAATGCCGGGGCGGCAGGCGTCATCAGTAAACCTTTTTCAGCAGATAAAATGTTAGCAGTCATTGAGCGATCGCTCGCGGATCGACGCGCTCAGCGAGAACGGGCGCAATTACAGCGTTATGTCTCTAAAGCCTCTATTAGAATGGCCTTGGAAAAATCTGTTATGTCAGGAGACGCAGCGGCGGCGCGTGCCGATCGGAAATCTGCAACAATTCTGTTTAGTGATATTGTAAACTTTACTGCTCGCTGTGAACGAAATACTCCCCGCCAGGTTGTAGAGCAGGTCAATACATTGTTTGATGTCATGACGCGCGTCATTATGGAGAGCGATGGAGATATTGATAAATTTATGGGCGATGCGTGTATGGCCTTCTGGCTTGAAGATGGAAGTTACTCTTCTTGCAAGAAATCTCTTGATGCGATGCTGACGATGCGTCAAGCTTTGAAAGAAATGAATGAAACTTCTTCTTTGCTTGCTTCTGATCCAATTGCGATTCGAATTGGTATTAATACTGGCGAAGTTATCTTATGTGATATTGGCGCAGCGGAGGCCCGCGTTGATCTAACAATAATCGGCGATTCCGTGAACGTTGCATCCCGCTTTGAAAGTGCTGCAAAACAATATGGTGTTGATAATCTGATTAGCGAAGCAACTCTAGCACCTTTTCATTCCCGTTATGCTTCTCGTATCATTGATCGGGTTCGCGTAATGGGCAAAATTGAGGCCATAAGCTGCTATGAATTATTTAATTTTTCGGGTCAGATTAGCGCCGATGAAAGAGAATTGATTGAGAATTTTGAAGCAGGTTTCTTAGCCTATGGCGAGGGTCGCTTTGAAAAGGCTTTAAAATTATTCAAAGAAAGTGATCGGTTGGAGGCATTACAGCAAGAGGGAAGCAATAACCCATCTAGACTCTATAGTCGTCGGTGTCATAAACTAATCGCTGAACCGCCTAAAGACTGGAATGGCGTTTGGCATCTGATAGATAAATAAAAATCGTGGACTATGTTAATGAGATTATATTAGAGCGCTTACGCACTTTACTCAAAGCGCGTCTAGGCATCATTATTTCTCCCAGTTTAAGCCCCAGAGTCTTGCGTAAACTACAAGATTATTTGGAGCAGTGGCCAGGCGGCTGGAGTGGTTTATTTATTGAAATTGACGAGAAAAGAAACGATCTGGCTTTAAAGCATCTTGCGGATATTTTTGTTATTACACATACTTATTTTTTTAGAGAACATACTCATTTTGATTTTTTGAAAAATGTTATCCTTCCAGATCTGCAAGATTCTAGACAAACTGAGCTGAGAATTTGGAGCGCAGCTTCCTCATCTGGAGAGGAGGCTTATTCAATTTTACTCTCGATGATCGATTTTTATGGTGATGAATATTTTCAACTTGATGCAGGCGTTCTCGCGACAGATATTTCTCGCCAAGCGCTCGAGAAAGGCGTCACGGGAGTCTATAGCGCTGATTCTTTGAAAAATGTTCCCAAACAGCTTGCGGAGCGCTGGTTTAACCCTGACGAAGAGGGCACTGTCATCATAGATGAGCGCTTGCGCAATGAGGTTACCTACCGCTGGTTAAATCTTGTTGACCCTTTCCCGCCTTTTCGACGACCCTTTCATGTTATTTTTTGCCGTAATGTGATGCTTTATTTTGAGGAGGAGATGCGATCAGCGGTTATTGAGAAGTTGAGTCGTTCGCTTGCGTCCGGCGGCTGGTTGATTATTGGACAAGCGGAAGACAGTCGGCCAGCGCGTAATTGGCTTCAGCCAGTCAGCGGTTCGATCTATCGCAAGTCGACTTTAGGTTAAGGACAAGTATGCGGGAGCCAGTTAGTGTCTTTATTATTGATCCTAATCCGCTTGCACGTAAAGTGTTGAGCGAGATACTCTCTGCACGCCCAGAGATACATCTTCTTGGTGCAGCCGCCACGCCCAGTATTGCAGAACGCTATTGTGTAGATCTGGATCCTCAGGTACTTGTGCTCGATTTTGAGACGCCAGTTGACCCTGGCTTAAGGGCTCTTAAGGACTTCGCTCAAAATCGAGTAATTGCCGCCGTGCTCTATACTTCCTTGAAGGAAGCCGATCTTAGTAAAGTTGAAGCCCATAGCGCCTTAGAAGTACGACGGGTTTTAGAAAAACCGGAATCTGGTCTTGCTCAGGGAATTACGCGCGATGCAGAGCAGCTTATTAAGTCAATTTTTTCTCTCTCTCTCGCTTCGCGACCGCCTATAAATAAGAAACTAAATACTGCGATCGAAAAGAAAAACACGTCTCAAATAGTTAGTGCGTCATCCGAGCAGAACGTAGTAAAGGGGCGGCGTATAATTGCTATTGGCGCTTCTACAGGCGGAACCCAGGCTCTGCAGGAGTTGCTACAAGATCTTCCAGCCTATGCGCCTGGTATTGTTGCGGTGCAGCATATGCCAGCTGATTTTACTGCAGCTTTTGCGCGGCGGCTAAATGAAAGTTGCAAATTTTCCGTTAAAGAAGCAACTGGCGGCGAACTTGTCGAGCCGGGCGTCGTGTTAATTGCGCATGGCGGGATGCACCTTGAAGTTATCGGTGCGCCAGGAAATTTGCGCGTTGCATTACGAGATGGTCCAAAAGTATCAGGCCATCGTCCTTCGGTTGATGTGCTCTTTAATTCCGTAGCGAAAGCAGCAGGGGCTCATGCGATTGGCGTTTTACTCACTGGTATGGGTCAAGATGGCGCAGAAGGACTATTGGAAATTCGCCTAGCGGGCGGGCGGACGTTAGCCCAAGATGAACATTCAAGCGCAGTTTTTGGCATGCCGCGCGCAGCATATGTTAATAAAGCAACAGAAGAGCTCGTTGCTATTTCGCAAATGGCAGAACGAATTATGAGTTTTATAAAATAAATAGTTTAATCTATTTTTACATAAAACACACAATTAACTGCCTATTATTTTATAGAACAAACATAAATGAAAATCGTATAGCTTTACGCGAGCGTAAGGTGTGGTTATTTATTATTTATTTTGTATTAATAGCTATTTATCTAGATGGTATTGAGCTATAAAATCAGCATTTCAGCTGATGTAAAAGGGCTCTTATGCGTTGTTTAATTATTTCAGATATACATTATTCCTTGGCGCAATATGACTGGATATTACGAGTCGCCAAAAATTATGACTTGGTTGTCCTTGCTGGCGATCTTCTTGATGTTAGCGCCATAGCAGATATCGGAGCGCAAATTATCGTTATTAATAAATATGTTGAGAAATTAACTGAGATTACAAATGTTATTGTCTGCTCAGGAAATCATGATCTAGACTCATGTGATGCCGACGGCGAGAAAGTGCCTGGCTGGCTTATTGACTTAAAAAGATTTGGCGCCAAATGCGATGGAGAAGCCTTTATTCTTGAAAATTATTATTTTTCCGTTTGTCCTTGGTGGGATGGGCCTAAGACCAGAGAAAAATTCTTCAACTGGATGTTAAGTGAGTCTAGAATAATTAATGGCAGAAAGTGGGTCTGGATCCATCACGCGCCGCCGAAATTATCTTCTGTGAGTTGGTCTGGCAAAAAATCTATGGGTGACTCTGATCTTTATAATCTAATAGAGAGTTATCAGCCTTTTGCTGTCATCTCTGGCCATATTCATCAGTCACCCTTTGTTAAAGATGGAGCATGGGTAGATAAAATTGGTAAAAGCTGGTGTTTTAATGCAGGCCGCCAAATTGGCGCGCCGCCCGCCTTTATTGCAATTGATTTAGACGCAGATCAGGCGTTTTGGTTGTCAGGGATGGGATTTCAGTCAATTGATTTAGCGTCTATAAGTAACCAAACTTGTAGCGAAGGTATAGTGAAGCCGCAGTGGATGATCCTTTAAAGTCCAAAGAATGAGATATAAAAATAGGTTGATCTAATAATCAGAATAAGGCTCTGGATCGCGTAGTGATCCTGGCGTATATCTTTTTTCTTGTTGACTCATGAGACTTTCTAAAACTTCACTGACCATTTCTAGGTGATTGCCGCTATTGGCGTATTGTTTAGAGAGATCTGCTAAATAGGTTGTTGCTGCATTAAGTCTTTGCGCTAATATTTTTGCTATATGCCAGCTCAATTCTGCATTAGATTTAAAATAGTCTGTCCCATTATCGATGCGGTAGGCTTTAACTTCCGAGACTGCTTTCACAAGCGCGGTATGGGGGATATCAAGTAAGACGGACATTTCTCCTACAACAGCCCCTGGTTCATTGATGATTGCGACGGGAGTGGTATTTTTAATGATTTCTAGGCGGCCATTAATCAAAATATAGATCAAATTCGTTTTTTTCCCTTCTTCGAGGAGCGTTGCGCCTGCAGGAAAGGATATAATCTCTAGATTTTCGCAGAGTTTGAAGATATCTGTCATAGGCCTCATCTTAGCGTCTCTTGGAATCTTTTATCTAATATCTAGCCGAGAATATCCTAGACTATTGCTAAAATCCAATCGACAATTTAGGCATTTTTTTGCGCCAAGACCTTCTATAAATAAGAGTTTCCGGCACCAGTGCCTTTCATAAATTTATTTTTATGAGTGAAACGGAGAATTGATTGGGGTGGAAAATTTATTTTCTAAAATTAAGAAAACCTTTCTTGGGGATATGATTGGCGGATTGACCAGCAGTGTTGTCGCAATCGCCTATGGCCTTACTTTTTCTAATCTAATTTTCTCTGGGCAAATGAAGCCTTGGAGTGGATATGGTCTAGCAGCGACTTTTTTGGCGATGGCGATTGCTTCGGGCGTTATGGCGTTACGAAGTTCGATCCCCTTTGTCATCGCAGGACTTGATGGGGCGACGGCTGCGGTTACAGCGAGCTTAGTGTCTGCGCTTATTATGAAGTTAAACGACATGGGGAACCCAGATGATTTGCTGGCCCCTGTTATGATTGTCATAGCCCTATCAACAGGTCTCACGGGATTGGTTTTGTGGGTGCTGGGAGCATTTCGCGCAGCCAACGCAATCCGATTTATTCCCTTTCCGGTAATTGGCGGTTTTCTTGCCGCAACGGGCTGGCTAATGATTAATGGCGGGATTCGTATTGTCCTTGATCAAGGGTTTAGTCTTGGTTTTCTGACGGATGCTTTACAAAACAGCAAATTAGAAAAGATCAGCTCGGCGGTTGTGCTTGCTTTCCTGATAAATGGATTGCAGAGATTCTGGCGTAGCCCCTACGTGCTCCCTTTTAGTGTCGTTTCTAGCGTAATCATTGCGCATTTATATCTTCTCTTTTCAGGGCTGAGTTTTAACAGCTCTGCCGTCCAAGAATGGTTCGTGCATGCGCCAAGAGAAGTTGCGCTTGTGACAACATGGGAGCTTGGTGATATCTGGCTCTTTCCTTGGGGTATTCTGCCAAGTTTGGCTGGCGATATTTTCGCTGTCGTATTTGTAACAGCGATTACAATGTTACTTAATACAAATAGTATTGAACTTATTTCAAGAAAAGATGCTGATTTAAAAATTGAACTCGAAGCAATCGGGATAGCGAACCTCTTATCGGCGTTGTTTGGAGGCTATGTAGGCTGTACATCCTTAAGTCGAACGACGCTGAATTATGCTGCAGGCGGCAGAGGACGGCTAAGTGGAATAATCGTTGCGTTGATTTCAACAGTCATTATTTATATTGGGGCAAATTTTACCAATTATGTGCCTAAATTTGTCCTAGGAGGATTAATTATAACTCTTGGGGCCGGAATTATAAAAAAATGGCTTATTGACGCAAAGCGGCTAATTCCTTGGCATGAGTATTTTGTTTTATTATCAGTGACCTTGGTAATCCTTCATTGGGGGTTTATTGCAGGTATATTTGTTGGGATATTGATCGGTTGCATTACCTTTGCGTATGGCGCAAGTAGAACAAATGCTATTAAGTTTTGTTTTGACGGCGCTGAGTATCGGTCGTCACTAGATCGTGGTTCGGATGAACTTGCAATATTATCTACCTTCCGCGAAGAGGTGCAAGGATTTATCTTGCAAAGCTATTTATTTTTTGGTACATCTAATAAGCTCTATGAGCATGTTAAATTAATAACACATCAGCGACTAACATGTAAGTTTCTTGTATTTGATTTTTCACTCGTAAATGGTATTGACTCCTCAGCTTTTCATAGTTTCCGTCAAATCAAGCAACTTGCAAAAGAACGGGCTATACGTTTAGTCATGGTAAATGCCGCTGAGGATCACTACGATGATTTTTCGGCGATTTTATCACAAGAAGATTGGTTGCTTGAAAGCTTGGACCAAGCGATTGAGGCATGCGAGAATGACATTATTTCCCGACACCATCAGGTGCAGCAAGAAGGAAGAGATCTTCTTGAATGGCTGGAGCGAGATCTTGGCTCGCTGGATTTTGCAGAAAAATTAGTAAGTTTATGTGAAAAAATAGAGATTAAGAAAGGCACCACTGTTGCGCAGCAAGGTGCCGTCTCTGACTCTATGCATTTCATATTAAGCGGACGTCTTGGCGTTGTTGTACAAATCGACGACAGCGGTTTCAAAAGAGTGCGTAGTCTTGGGCGCCATACGACAGTCGGTGAAATGGGATTTTTGACACGGGAACGGCGTAGCGCGTCAATTATTGCTGAGGAAGATAGTATTATTTATCAGCTAAGTCTTGCTTGTTTTGAAAGAATTAAAAAAGAAGATCCAGATTTATGCGAAGCCTTACTCTCTTACGTTATCTTACTTTTGTCGCAACGGTTGCGCTTTGCGAGTAATACGATTGCAATGCTTCAGCGCTGAAGAGAGCTAGAATTTATTTATATGGCGGCCGCAGATCGTATAAGCACTGGTCAGTTATGCGCGTAAAGAAACCCATCCTCCCTAAAGCTTTATGCTTTTCTAATGGTGTATTTCGCTCATTTGCTGGCGGCTTATTTTTAAAGACATGAAGGAGGCGTTTTATGCCTCTTATTGAAAATATTTTACTTCTTGTTGCCATATAGAAAGCGCTAGGGTAGCGTTTCCTATACTGGAGACTAAAGCATATGAACCTCAAGACATTTGTTACAGCAGTCCTGTTGATTGGAGCTTTTATTGAACCTGCTTCAGCTTGGGTGCGTCGCCCGGTAGCGCGCGGCCCAACAGTTGTCGCCCCTGGCGTAAGGCGTCCTGTTGTTGTTGCGCCAAGAGCCCCAGTCGTTGTAGCGCCGGCGGCTCCAGTAGTTGTTGTCCCAAGATAAGCTTCAAAAAAGTCCAGAAGCATTATGCTTGAGCTATCAGCATGAGCGTAAAGTATCGCTCATGCTTTTTAATAAATTAAACACTTGTCATTCAGGCATTTTTTCCAGTCAAAAATTGTCTTAGTAAATATAAAAATTTCTGGGGATTTTCAAGCCACATAAAGTGACTTCCTCCCTCAGCTTCTTCAAAAATATGTACAACTGAATTTTTAATTTGTTGAGAAATCCAAATCTGCGAAAGCGGGTTAAAGATACTTGCCTTGCCGCCAAAGATAAGGGTTGGCAAAGTAATCTTTCGAATAATATCACGCCAATCTTGCGTTGATCCTTCTAGCAGTAAGTGTGCGGCATAAAGAGCTGGAAATTTCATATTCTCCGAAAGTACCCAATCAGCAACATCTGATGGGCAAGTCTTTGTTAGTAGACTGTCACGAATATAACTCTCCCTAACTTGCGAACTATCAGGGCCTGTCAAGAGTGTGAGGGTATTAAAGAGGCTCTCAGGCGTATGGAGCGACCCGCATAAGTTTTTTTCTTCATCATCCCAGCTTGGCCAGGCGACAACAGACGTAGCTTGATCGATCAGAACAATTTGACGGATATTTTTATCGCCAAATTGGTCAAGAAGGCTCCAAATTATAGCGCATCCCATAGAATGGCCAATGATCGTAATTTTTTTTAAATCCCTGTTTTCGATAAATTCGTGAATATCTACGGCTAATCGAGAGGGTCGATAGCCATGTGCTGGTTTTTCGGATTCTCCATGGCCCCGCATATCCAGTGCAATGACCTTATGGTCTGTTGCTAAATCCTTTAGTAATATTTGAAATAGCTGAGCAGTTTGTGACCAGCCAGGGATAAAGAGCAAAATATTTCCTGAGCCAGCTTCAAGGGAGTGAAGCAAAACACCATCGTTTGTTTTAAAATAATTTGCGGTTAGTTCCATATGTGCGCCGTTTATTTATAAATTAATTTTTCGTCTAAGTTAGCATGTGTCTA
>BJGJ01000069.1 GCA_014190435.1 Methylocystaceae bacterium
TTTTAAATCAACAGAGTTTTTTGCGTTGACGTCTTGGAGGTCGCAATGAGCCTCGAATTTAGCCGCAAAATTACTCGTGTCTTCACCATAGGCGAAATTGCCGAGATAGCTGAAGCTGAAGTTGTTGGCGGCGATTTAACCTCCGCAGTAGCAAAACAATCAGAAATTATTGGCGTATCATCATTAGAGATGGCACGTCCTAGAGAACTCACATTTCTGGGGGCTCGTCGCTATCAAGAGCGCTTACTCACATCTCGCGCCACTGCCTGTATTCTTACTCGCCAGTATCTGGATTTATTACCAAAGCACATGATCGGCTTGATCGTAAAAGATCCCTATCTGGCGATGACGCATGTCCTAGCTCAACTTTATTCAGACGCTATAACGCCAAATGCTTTATTTGAACATTCAGGGGTCTCGCCAAGCGCGATTGTTCATTCGCTGGCGCGACTAGAGCCAGGTGTAACGATTGATCCTGGCGCTGTGATTGGACCTCGCGTGCAAATTGGAACAGGAAGCGTTATTGGCGCACATGCTGTTATTGGCGCTGATGTTTGTATTGGTCGTCACTGTAATATTGGCGCTCATGTTACGCTGATGAGCGCGTTAATTGGAGACCGCGTTATTATTCATCCAGGCGCGCGCTTGGGTCAGGATGGTTATGGATATGCGTTGAGTGAAAACGCTTATGAAAAAACGCCGCAACTTGGACGCGTTATTATTCAAGATGAGGTTGAAATAGGGTCGAATACAACAATCGATCGGGGGGCGCTGCGCGACACTATCATCGGTGAGGGCACCAAAATCGATAATCTGGTTCAAATTGGCCATAATGTCATCATTGGACGGAGTTGCGCTATTGTTGCGCAAACGGGCGTTGCGGGGTCGAGTGAGATTGGCGATTTTGTTTTGATTGGCGGGCAGGCGGCAATTGGCGGTCATCTTACAATTGGCGATCGGGCTCAGATCGCCGCAAAATCTGGTGTGATGAGAAGCGTTGCAGCTGGCGCGCGCGTTGGCGGCGCTCCAGCGCGATCGTTACGAAAATTCATGCGCATGGAAGCGATGCTCGATAAATTAGCGCGAGCCAGTAAGCCAAAGTTAAACAGTAATTAGACATAAATAATCGTAGATTTGGGAGATAACAAAGGTGAGCGAGGCATCGTCACAGGCGCTTGAGAGCGCGGATATTATCGAAATTATGCGCTATTTGCCGCATCGTTATCCATTTTTACTCATCGATCGCGTGATTAATATTAATGGAGATCAATCAGGAGTTGGCATTAAAAATGTGACGTTTAATGAACCTCAATTCCAAGGCCATTTCCCCGAGCGGCCGGTCATGCCGGGTGTACTACTGATTGAGGCAATGGCTCAAACGGCAGGTGTCCTTGCTATACGCGCGCAAGGCGTTACCGAACGTCCCAAGCTCGTTTATTTTATGACTATTGATAAAGCTAAATTTCGTAAACCGGTGCTTCCAGGAGATCGAGTTGAGTTTCATATGACAAAAACGGCGCAAAAAAGAAATATTGGCTGGTATCATGGTCGAGCTCTGGTAGAGAGAACTCTCGTTTGTGAAGCTGAAATCAGCGCAATGATGGGCGTTTGACACGTGTTGTGCATGAGACGGCAATGATTCATCCAACGGCGGTAATTGAATCCGGCGCAAAATTGCATGAACGCGTTACGATCGGTCCATTTTGTCATATTGGGCCTCATGTAGAAATTGGTCCAGATAGTATTCTGCATGCGCATGTTGTGATCGCTGGTCATACTGTGATCGGTGCTTCAGCACATATTTTTCCATTTGCCTGCGTTGGGAGCGCATCTCAAGACCAAAAAGCGGCTTTGCAAGAAGGCTCCGTTTTCCTTGACAATCATTGTCTCATTCGAGAAAACGTCACGATCAATTCTGGTATCGGTTCGGGCACCCGTATTGGTCAAGGATGCGTTTTTCTAGCTGGGGCGCATGTCGCGCATGATTGTTGTCTTGGCGATAAGGTATTGCTCGCTAATGACGTTTTGCTAGGTGGTCATGTCATATTAGGCGATCAGGTCGTTATTGGTGGTGGTGCAGCAATACATCAATATGTTCGTATTGGCGCTTATGCTTTTGTCGGTGGCTTAGCTGGCGTCGAGGGCGATGTGGTGCCTTTTGCGCTTGCTGGCGGTAATCGGGCCAATATCTATGGCCTCAATTTAACGGGCCTTACGCGTCATGGTTTTCATGCCGAACGTATTAAGACATTAAAAGCTGTCTACCAGCATTTATTCAACAATCAGTCCGATCAGGTCTTTCGTGAGCGCGTTGAAGAAGTGCGCAGCTTATTTAAAAATCAGTTAGATGTGAAATTACTTCTCGATTTTATAGAACAAAATGACAAAAGACCTATGTGTGCTCCACGACGCAAGAGATCGATCGCTTGAGTGATAAAGTAATTTTTATGATCGCAGGAGAAGCTTCGGGCGATTTATTGGGCGCTAGTCTGATTGAAAGTTTAAAGGTGCGTGGGTATAAAAACTTTATTGGTGTCGGCGGGACGCTTATGATGCAGGCTGGACTTGTATCGCTTTTCCCGATGAGTGATATTTCTGTCATGGGTCTTTTACCTGTGATCAAGAAATTACCAAAAATTCTTCTTCGTATCTCTCAAACCATTAACGCCATTGTTTCTTCATCGCCCATATGCCTCATTTTGATTGATGCGCCTGATTTTACACATCGCGTTGCGCGACGGGTCAGACAAATTGCGCCATCAATTCCAATCATTAATTATGTTAGTCCCACAGTATGGGCCTGGCGCCCGGGTCGGGCTAAAAAAATGGCTGCCTACATTGATTGCGTTCTTGCGTTATTGCCCTTCGAACCAGAGGCCTATCAGCGCTTATCCGGGCCAAGATGCGTTTACGTAGGGCATCCCTTGTTAGAGCATGACTTTGCTCATAAAACTCATGAATTAGAAAAAATACACAATGTTTTTATTATTATGCCGGGATCTCGCATAGCGGAAATTAAGCGTATGGCGCCCATTTATGGCGCTGTGGTTGAGTTGCTTCAATCTGACATAAAAGATTTAGATGTGGTCGTACCGATCGCTCAAGGTATGCAGCAACTTCTTCTTGAAGAGACTGGAAAATGGTCCGTTCCACCGCGACTGATATCTCAACAAGAAAAATTTACTTATTTTGAAAAGGGGCACCTGGCTTTGGTTACTTCAGGTCTAGCAACGCTTGAATTAGCGTTAAGCGAAGTCCCGATGGTTGTTGCGTATAAGGTTTCATTGATTGAATATTTTTTTAAGTTTTTGATTAAAGTAAATTCAATTGTATTGCCTAATCTTATCATTGGGGAAAACTTTGTCCCAGAATTTATTCAAGATAGAGCGACGGCAAAAATTCTCGCTAGCGCAGTTAAAGAACTACTGGATGATGAGCATAAGCGCTGTCAGCAGATTGCAATGTTTGCGCGGATTCGTGAGGCGCTCATAATTTCTGGGACTAAGCCAAGCCATCGAGCTGCTGAAGTTATCTTGGAATATTTAAGGTGAAGGCTTTACCTTGGCGGCTTTTTTCTATGTAGTGAATCACCACGCCTGTAAATGATACTTGGCGAACACGTTTTTTTAAGAAATATCGTCTTTTTAAACCAGAAGGTTTCAATGTTTTCAAAACTTTCTAATAAAAATTACTTCGCGCGCAAGACGCTCGAATCTCTCCATGCAGAGGGTGCGAGGCAGGAAGGGGGCTTAAAAAAGGCTTTGGGGTGGGCCTCGCTGCTCTCGCTTGGCATTGGAGCGATTATCGGAGCTGGCATTTTTGTGCTGACTGGTACGGCGGCTGCAAAATACGCGGGCCCAGGGATTATGATCTCCTTTTTGTTGTCAGGACTAGCATGTACATTTGTTGCGTTATGTTATGCTGAGTTAGCCTCGCTCATACCTGTCTCAGGGAGCACCTATACTTACACTTATGTTGCGTTAGGTGAGATCTTTGCTTGGTTTATTGGCTGGAACCTTGTTTTAGAATATGCAGCGGGCGCGGCTACAGTAGCCGTTGGGTGGGCTGGATATTTTAATCGTGTTTCACAAGGCCTTGGTTTTTCATTACCGCCTCAGTTAACGTCAGGCTATTTTTCATATCTTTCGTCGCATGGTTCAAGTACGGGCGGCATTTTTAATCTTCCCGCTGCAGGTATCATTCTTGTCCTAACGGGGATCCTGGTTCGCGGCACAACGGAGTCGACGCGCTTTAACAATATTATTGTCGCAATCAAAACGACAGTTGTTTTGTTAGTTATTTTTTTTGGCGCAAACTACATTAATCAGGATAATTGGACGCCCCTCATTCCTGAAAATACTGGGGAGTTTGGCGTCTATGGATGGTCTGGGGTCGCGCGCGGTGCGTCGGTTGTTTTCTTCGCCTATATTGGTTTTGACGCTGTTTCAACCGCGGCGCAAGAAGCACATACGCCCCAACGCGATGTGCCAATCGGCATACTTGGCTCCCTAGTCATTTGCACTATTCTATACGTTGCTGTTGCGGCGGTTGCGACGGGGGTAGTGAATTACAAAGAACTGGGTGTTCCAGATCCAATCGCCCTGGTTATGGATCATACGGGTAAACCCTGGGTTTCATGGGTGGTAAAAATTGGCGCGCTTGCTGGATTAACAACAGCAATTCTGGTTCTGCTCTTTGGACAAACGCGTGTTTTTTATTCTATGGCGCATGATGGGCTGTTGCCGCAAATATTTGCTAAACTCCATAAAGACTATCACACGCCAGCAACGAGCCAGATACTGATTGGGGTCTGTGCCGCCTTAGCGGCTGGACTGCTGCCAATAGATATTCTTGATGAGATGGTGAGTATCGGCACATTAGCGGCTTTTTCTGTTGTGTGCGTTGCTGTGATTTATTTGCGTCGAAAATTCCCAGATATGCACCGTCCATTTCGTGCGCCTGGTCTTCCCTTGATTCCGATATTGGGCATCTTATTTTGTCTGGCCTTAATGGTCGCTTTGCCTTGGGAAACCTGGGTACGTCTATTAGTATGGACAGCTTTTGGTTTTGCGATTTACTTTTTCTACGGCGTTCATCACGCCAAACGTAGTTAATCACGCGTGGATTCCTCACCGGCGCTTGTCTGGTTTCGAAATGATTTGCGGGTTTCCGATAACCCGGCTTTGTCGGCTGCCGCAGCAAGCGGCGCGCCAGTTGTGGCGCTCTATATTTTAGATGACGCGGCTCCTGGTATGTGGCGCAGGGGCGCTGCAAGTCGCTGGTGGCTCCATCACGCGCTTCAATCCTTATCTGAAACACTCAATCAACTTGGTATTCAGCTCGTGTTTCGCCAGGGTAGGGCAGAGTTTTTAGTTGAAGATATTGCAACAAAAATTGGCGCGACAAAGATTTATTGGAACCGGCTTTACGAGCCTTGGGCTATGGAGCGGGATAGCCAAATCAAAATTCAACTTAAACAGCATAATATTGAAGCGCATAGTTTTAACGCGACACTGCTCTTTGAACCCAGTCATTTAAGAAATAAGCAAGGAGACGCCTTCAAAGTATTCACCCCTTTTTGGCGCGCCTGTTTGGCGGCTCCTGCGCCCGTATCGCCTTTGCCAGCGCCAAAAAAAATAATTACTAGTAGCGAGGTTGATAGTGAGGCTTTGTCAGACTGGAAACTTACGCCACACCGACCTAACTGGGCGAAAGATTTCTCCGCCTCCTGGGATGTGGGGGAAGCTGCTGCGCTAAATAAACTCAAATTATTTTTATCTAAAAAAATTATATCATACAAAATAGATCGTGATTTTATGGCTTCAGAGGGCGTGTCACGCCTTTCGCCCCATTTGCATTTTGGAGAAATTTCTCCGCGTCAAATATGGTTTATAACACAAAACAAGACCCCGGATTTATCAGAAGCTTTCCTGCGAGAAATCGGCTGGCGTGAATTTTGTTATCATTTACTCGTCGCCAATCCGCATATGCCTGATCAACCGTTAGACAGAAAATTTATGCGATTTGCATGGAGAGAGGATAGGGATGGTCTTGAGGCCTGGCAAAAAGGTCAAACTGGCTATCCCATCATTGACGCGGCAATGCGAGAGCTTTGGGTAACTGGTTATATGCATAATCGCGCACGCATGGTTGCTGCAAGTTTTTTAGTTAAACATTTACTTATTCCTTGGCAGGAAGGCGCGCGTTGGTTTTGGGATACATTGGTCGACGCTGATCTTGCTAATAATAGTGGCGGGTGGCAGTGGGTATCTGGGTGTGGTGCGGATGCGGCCCCTTATTTCCGAGTGTTTAATCCTGTCATTCAAGGAGAAAAATTTGATCCAGAAGGCGCTTATGTCCGTAAATATGCGCCTGAATTGTCGAAGCTGCCGAAACGTTTTATTCATCGGCCCTGGGAGGCGCCTCAAGACGTATTGCATGCTGCGGAGATCACATTAGGAAAAACATATCCCTACCCAATTATAGATCATGTTATCGCCCGTCAGCGAGCTTTAAAGGCTTATGAAATTTTAAGACTAGAAACATCTGAAGCGTAAAGCCGGAAAATCAAAAACAGTATCGCGCGATTAAACTTAGCTTTAATTTATGTTGATGGAATGAATAGTAAAATTACGCCTTTTGAAGATATTCGATTAATGCTCGAAACTTTTCCTATTGCTGCACAAGCGGCTGTGGAGAAAGTAAGAGCCAGAGATCGACAACTTACAAAACCCGCCGGTGCACTGGGTCGTTTGGAAGAAATTGTTGAATGGCTTGCCGCTTGGCAGGATCGTGCCGCACCGCGTGTAGACCAGCCGGTTGTGGCAATTTTTGCTGGAAATCATGGCGTTGTTAATCAAGGCGTTTCCGCCTTTCCAGCCATTGTCACGCAACAAATGGTTCGCAATTTCACATCCGGCGGCGCAGCAATTAATCAAATTTGTAGAACATTGGGTATTGGGCTGAAAGTCTATGAGTTAGCCCTTGAAAAACCGACGCGGGATTTCACGCTAGAGCCTGCTATGGAAGAGCGGGAAACTGCTGCAACTTTAGCCTATGGCTTTGAGTCTATTGAGGGCGGAGTGGATTTATTAGCGCTTGGTGAAATGGGGATTGGTAATACGACCAGCGCAGCAACAATTTATGCTGCTTTGTATGGCGGAGAAATTACTCACTGGGTCGGACGCGGGACAGGTGTTGACGAAGCAGGTTTCAAGCGCAAACAAGTGGCGATCGAAGCCGCCTTGCGACTCCACAAAGATCATTTGGTGGATCCTCTTGAAATTTTACGCAGAGTTGGCGGACGCGAGATTGCTGCGCTCATGGGAGCGATTTGCGCTGCACGAATAAAGCGTATTCCAGTCGTGCTTGATGGTTATGTTGTGTGCGCTGCAGCGGCCCTTTTGCACGCTTTAAATCCGCAAAATATTGATCATTGCATCGCCGGACATCAATCAGCAGAAGGAGGACATGCGCGTGTATTGAAAATCCTTGGAAAAAATCCCCTATTACAGTTAGAACTGCGGCTTGGCGAAGGTTCCGGCGCGGCGTTATCTATCGGCTTGATTAAATCAGCTCTTGCCTGTCATCAGGGTATGGCGACCTTTGATGCTGCGGGCGTGGCAGATAAAGCCGAAGAAGCGTAAAAAATATTGAGCACAGTGCTTTAATGTGTTGCTTCGAAAGAATAGGGGTAGCGTAATTTATGCTCTTTCCGACAGAATATATATATTTTGCTTATTTTCCTATTTTTTTATTATCAGGCAATGCCTTTTATCAGACACGGTTATTTATCCTAACCAAAGTTTGGATTGCTATCGTTTACCTTAGTTTAAGTCTAGGCTTAATCTATCTTTATCTGTTACGTATCTTTAAATTTGATAAGACATTTGAGCCTTCCTGCGTATTATTCTTTGTTGTTCTATCTATAGTCATTGTCATTATTGCGTATTTGCGGAGCAAAGTTAACGGTGCCTCGGGTTTTTCATCCGGGTCAATTATTGTGCAAACAGGTATGTTAGCTTAATCTCTTCGCTTCAAGCAATACTACATCTTTTTTTTATACTTATCTTATTGTTCTATTTTTCTGTTCAAGCATTTTTCTCCTTGAGAGGCGTTGAAAGCGCCGTTGAGTCTAATGCTTTTCGGGTTAACGCGTGGCCGCCTTTGCGCCGCCCTAAACGTATTAGAACAGCCAATGAATACACTTTAGCCAGCCTCTCGTTTTCCTTCTGTTATTTACTTGCAGGCATGCTCATGCTTGGGGAAACGCCTAAAATAGCGGAAAAAGAAAGTAATTTGGCGGTTGAGGATAAAAATCCTATCGTAGAGAAAATAGAAGAATCTGTCTCAGCTCAAATTGAAGCGTCACAAAAGAGTAGTGAAGCAGATAAGTCTATGGCCGCAAGTCCGCCTAATGGCGCAGGATTGGTCTATACCGCCTTAAAGGGCGAAACATTAAAACAGATTTGCCAAAAAATTTATGGAGACCAGAAACATATTCATTGACTGGTCCGATTAAATCCACAAATTAACTCACGTCACAAACTTCATGCAGGAGACGTCATATATCTGCCATCGCCTGAGACGTTATCTAAATAAATTCATGCAAAAGAGCTTCTTGCAAAATTCGAATTTGATCTGAATTAATTTCGTAAGTGGGAGAATTTACGAATAAAAGTCGAGGCAGCCGCCTGCTTTTCTGCTATTGTGTTTTTGTTAGAAAACCAAAGCAAATCAG
>BJGJ01000070.1 GCA_014190435.1 Methylocystaceae bacterium
TATAATTTAAGCGACCTGTTAAATCGTTTCTTATTCCTGATAAGCTGGTTTTCTTGTCAATACTTTTGACGCCGCTTTTGGTGTATAGTCTTTAAAAAACTCTGCCAGAACATAACAATAAATTGCTCGCAAGAAAAATTTTAAGAATTATTGTCATGCGTGCTGATGCCAACATGCAGATTGGCAGGGGGCAATTTGCTGGGGAGCCAGGCAAAAATTGTCGGTTGAGGTATTTAAGTCGCTTCAGTACGGTTTTTGAGTCTAGGCAAAGAGTTTATAGTCGGTTTAGAAACGCCTTAAATGCGTAAAATGACCTTCGGATTTCAAATATGACTCAGGTTGAGCCCGTTATCGAAGAAACTTCAGCGTTAGTTCTTTTTTCGGGAGGACAGGACTCAACAACATGTTTGGCCTGGGCCTTGTCTCGCTTTGCGCATGTTGAGACCGTTGGGTTTGATTATGGTCAGCGGCACCGCGTCGAGCTCGACTGCCGCAGCGTGCTGCGTCAAGGCCTAACTTCAGTATTTCCACAATGGATTAATCGATTGGGTGCGGATCATTTGATCGAAGTCGACGCCTTAGGTCGGATGTCGCAGACGGCATTAACGCGGGAAACAGAGATAGAGTTTTCCGCTAATGGGTTACCAAATACATTTGTTCCGGGACGTAACTTGCTGTTTTTGACCTTCGCAGCAGCATTGGCCTATCGAAGAGGCATAAGCGACTTGATTGGGGGGATGTGCGAGACAGATTTTTCCGGATATCCGGATTGTCGTGCGCAGACCATTCAAGCCATGGCCCAGGCGCTAAGCTTGGGAATGGAAAAATCTTTTGTCATTCACACCCCCCTGATGTGGTTAGACAAGGCCCAGACATGGCGTCTAGCGCATGAACTTGGGGGCGAGGCTTTGATCGATCTTATTCGTGTACAGACGCACAGTTGCTATTTGGGGGATCGTCATCATAGTTTTGATTGGGGCTTTGGCTGTGGAACCTGTCCCGCTTGTAATTTACGTGCTAGCGGTTGGCGGATATTCATAGGTAAAACCTCAACTTCTCCAAGGCTCTAGGGGCGGTTCTCCGGCGTGAAGAGGAGTTTGAGAGGGACGACTTGATCCTTGACAGGAAATTTGGCATAGCCACATACAACAGGCACTGGGTGGCTTCCCGGTGGAATTTACATTGCCGGGGAATCACCGATGAAAGTTCGTAACTCACTGAAATCTTTGCGCTCGCGCCATAGAGACAACCAGCTTGTCCGTCGCAAGGGCCGCGTCTACGTAATTAACAAGGTCCAGAAGCGTTTTAAGGCGCGTCAGGGTTAAATTTTTCAAATTGATGGTTTGCCCAATCTCTGGATTTTGAGCTTATCAGATTCCCATGAGTGCGCGCACATGCGCTGAAACGCAGAGGCCGAGCGCCTGAAGATTATACCCGCCCTCTAGGATAGATACGACGCGACCTTTGTTGCGGCGATAGGCTACTTCCATAATCCGTTTTGTTGCATCGCTGAAATCATCAGCGCTTAACATTAATCCGCCAAGCGGGTCATCTGCATGTGCATCAAAGCCTGCAGAAATTAAAATTAAATCAGGCCTAAATCTCTCTACACGCGGGAGGATCCGCTCAGAAAGCGCTTCTTTGAAGGCCTCGCCGGATGCGCCTGCAAAGAGAGGGGCATTAACGATTGTGTCATGAGCGCCAGTCTCATTTTGTCCGCCTGTGCCTGGGTAGAATGGTGCCTGATGGGTGGAACAAAAAAGGACAGAGTTGTCTGACCAGAAAATATCCTGGGTTCCGTTGCCGTGATGGACGTCAAAGTCAATAATGGCTACGCGTTCTAGGCCATGAGCCGCTTGTGCGTGCCGCGCTGCAATAGCCGCATTATTAATGAAGCAAAAACCCATCGGATTTGTCACGCTCGCATGATGCCCCGGTGGGCGCGTGGCTACAAATGCGTTGTCTGTTTCGCCACGTAACACATGGTCAACTGCCGCCACTGCGCCTCCCGCAGCACGCCAGATAGCAGCAAGCGAGTGGGAGTTCATTTGCGTATCGGAGTCCAGTGGGGCGTAGCCTTGCGTTGGCGAGGCCTGGTTGAGGGCGTCTAAGTAGGACTGAGGGTGTACTCTTAGCAAGCTCTCCCGAGGGGCCTTCGGCGAGGAAATCCACGTCAAGGACGCAAAACATTCAGCTGAAAGACTTTTCTCTATCGCATGCAACCGCGCCGGCTGCTCTGGGTGTCCAGGGCCCATATCATGTGCAAGACAGCTCGAATGAGAAAAGAACGAGGTTTTCAATAGATCATCATTAGGTTGCGCTAACTTATGTGGAAATCGATTGCTGCGTGAACCGCGTTTAATGACTTAAAACTAAATAAATTAAAAGTCATCGTGATGACAATTTAAGCAGACTGACTATGCGCGTTGCTTACTGTTGTAGATCTGCAACAGCGTGGCGCCTTTGCAACAGTCGAGGAATATTGCGTTTAGCAGACTCCATCTTTGTATAAGACATGGTAAGGATTTTTTTAACGTCTCAACATGTGGCGGGAAGGAGTGAGCAAATGAATTACAAATTTGTGATTGCGGCGACGCTTACAGCCGTCGCTTTATCAGCTTGTAACGGCACTAGCCTGCCAGATCCAAAACTTTCAGGTCGTGACGCAGAATTTATGGCGCTAGCGCCTAAAGCTTCTGTAGGCTCAGAATTTGAGCGTTATCTCGTAGATTATAAAACAGGCGAACCAGTCGGAACCATTATTGTCGATTCTCAATCTCACTTCCTCTATTATGTCATGCCTGGAGGTAAGGCTGTTCGCTACGGTGTTTCAACGGGACAAGATGCCATGGGATGGACAGGGCGGACCTATATCGGAGCTATGCAGGAGTGGCCGCGCTGGATCCCGCCTAAAGATATGTTAGAGCGTTGGCCACATCTTCAGCCGACAGCCGATGCGGGCGGTCTTCCGGGAGGCCCGGATAATCCGTTGGGTTCGAGAGCTTTATATCTCTATCAGGACGGTAAAGACACGCTTTATCGTATTCATGGCACCAATGAACCTGAAAAAATCGGTCAGGGCGTCTCGTCCGGGTGCATTCGCATGCGAGATATTGATGCGATCGATCTTTACAATCGTGTGAAGGTGGGCACTAAGGTTGTCGTAATGTAGTTAACAAAACCCTTCCAGAACTCACTGCTCTGGAGGGGTTTGTTATATTGCAGGCCAACGGCTTATTGATTGTTTTTTTCAAATTCCTGCACTTTATGGCGGATGCTTTCGCGTAATCGTTTGAGCCGGCGCTTGTGTTGACTTAGTGATTTGATCCTGGAGACGAACTAAAAAACTGAAAGTTTATCTCGGTGTTTAAAGTTTATTTCCTATTTTCTGCTTCTGTCTAATCATCAGATACAGGATATTCCAATGCGCAAATCTACGTTTTCGGGTATGGCGGCTCTTTTTTTTGTTATCAGCATCTCTGCAGCAATGGTTTTATTTAAAACTTCACCTGCGTCATCAGGAGATTTATGTTTTGGCTATGCTCTATGCGATGAACACTTATCGAAGTAAGGAATTTATTTTTACTCTGCCTATTTTAAGCCAATAGCCAAACTTATTTAATAGAATAGTTGAATATCCTTTGATGTTACTTTTGATTACGAGGATGATCGATCTAATCTGAGAACTGAGTGGAGCAAGCAATCTTTTAGACCAAAGGCGGATTCTTAATATCAGCATATAACAATATTTAAACCAGGATATTTCCAACAATTTATTGCGTAGCAGGTCAAAAAGATAAGATGTAACGCCGAGCGCTAAAATTTTCGCCAATAGGATTGAAAATAAGCCGATTGCAAATCTTCCTTTGGCAATCAAAGCGAGGGCAATAATTTTAACTGGTAGAATTAGGCCGGCAGGTATTAAAAAAAGACAGAGAGCAGCGTAAGGAGAATGTGTTTTAGCCCATTTCTTGAGCCAAAGATCAAAAAGGTTTAGCCCAAGAATTCGATTGAGAGCTCGCAGCCACTCACGGACATGAACCCAAAGCCAGCTTTCAATAATAAAAGCAAGTGCTAAGACAATGCAGAGGAGTTGTTTTAGGCGGTTCTTTAAGGAGGCCATGATTTCTTTTCTAGGCGCATCTAAGTGCGCTTTTATGCGTATGAGCGCACATCGGTCTCAAGGCTGGTATCGTTGTAATTGGCGCAAAGACCCTATAATTTAAAGCAATAAAGATTGGACGCTTATTAACTTAACCTTAGTTATGTAAGGAGCGTCGAGCGACTGCAAGAGCAGCCTCTCTCACGGCTTCAGACAGTGTTGGGTGTGCGTGACATGTGCGGGCTAAATCTTCGGAAGAGCCAGAGAACTCCATCAAGACAGCTGCCTCGGCAATTAGCTCGCCTGCGCTAGCGCCAATAATGTGCATGCCCAATACACGGTCTGTCTCAGCGTGTGCTATAATTTTGACTAAGCCGTCGGTTTCTCGCATCGCACGCGCGCGACCATTTGCAGAAAAGGGAAATTTTCCTATGGCGATTGGAATCTCTCGTGATTTTGCTTCTTCTTCCGTTAACCCGATGGCGGCTACTTCTGGCGCTGTATAAACAACGCTGGGAATAACATGGTAATTGACGTGACCGGCCTCGCCAGAGAGAATTTCCGCTAGGGCTATCCCTTCGTCTTCGGCTTTATGTGCCAGCATTGGCCCCCGTACAACATCACCAATAGCATATATGCCTTCTATATTAGTTGCAAAATGATCATCGATAATAATGCGTCCTCGCTCCATAGCAACGCCAATTTCTTCTAAGCCTAATTGATAGGTGAAGGGGTTGCGACCTGTGGCAATGAGGACGGCATCTGCTGATAGTGTTTCCTGCGATGAATCATCAACAGCGGCTAAGATAACGACAGCGCCCTTTTTTGTCTTTGAAACGTTTGTGACCTTGCAGGCAAGTTTAAAGGAGATGCCTTGTTTTTCGAGTATTTTTTGAAAACGTGAGGCGATTTCTGCGTCAAAGCCAGTCAAAATACGATCAAGATATTCAATGATCACGACCTCCGAGCCAAGCCGTCGCCAGACTGAACCGAGCTCTAACCCAATAACGCCTGCGCCAATAATGATGAGTTTTTCCGGCACTTTTTCTAATGCCAGCGCGCCAGTTGATGAAAGTATTATTTTTTCATCTTTTGCAATCTCTGCCCCTGAGGAGTCGCGCAAGGGCGCTGGCGAAGAGCCTGTTGCGATAACGATATTTTTAGTTTCTAAAATCTGAATCTTGCCTTCAGACGTTGTGACGATAACTTTACCAGGCGCTTCAATTTTTCCTACGCCATGGTAAGAGTCGATTTTATTTTTTTTGAAGAGGAAGGCAACGCCATTTACGTTTGCATCAACCGTTTGTTGTTTGTGTCGCATCATTGACGCCAGATCAAGTCTGGGTGGACTTACAATTACGCCGATAGGTTCAAGCCCAGATTGAGCTTCTGAAAACATATGGGAAGCATAAAGGAGTGCTTTGGATGGGATGCAGCCGACATTAAGACATGTCCCTCCGAAAGTGTTTTCTTTTTCAACAACAGCTGTCTTTAATCCAAGCTGCTGCGCGCGGATCGCGCAGACGTATCCTCCAGGGCCTGATCCAATAACAACAAGATCGTATGTCATTTGCGCTTCTTTGAAAATTAGAACTAAAAATTAATTAGACGCCCAGACGAATGATGCGCTCGCGATTAGACCAATTAAGGTTTGCCCTAATTCCAGCGCTCCCCACAGACGAATTACGCTCCTGGCTTCGTGTGCGGCCTCAGCGCCAATCAGGCCAAGAATGCGATCATTCAGCGGCACTATAGCAAGGTAGGTGTAAGGCAACGATCCAAGAATAATCAGCGCGCCGTAGAGCCAGCGCTGATCATTTAAATCACGATAAACAATAAAGCCCAATAATCCTGTAAGAAGCGCTAATCCAGCGAGAAGAATAAAGCCCCTGTGATCTGAAGGCTCCCATTCTTTGATCAAAGCATCATCAGATAATTTCATCCGAGCAGGTTGTTCAACATAATTTAAATAGAGGGATGCGCCGGTAAAAGCGCCAGCCAAAACTAGCGTGAGAGATCCAATTATCATATTGGCTTCCTTGAGGGGGTAAGAGTTAGTCTCCTGGAATATTTATGCCGACTCAATCGCCTCTTCGTCGCAGACAACACGGGCGTTTTCCTCTGCCTCGGCTGCAACATCGAATTTAACGGCATTAATCGTCAGAGTTTCGTGCGACTTATCAGTGAAATGATCAAAGAACATTTTCATCGTTCGATCAATTCCTTGTGTATTAATTCTGCGTGTATCCTCCCGGTAAAAACGCGCAGCGTTTGGGGACGCATTGACCAAGTCATATGAGGGGAAATAAGCAATATTAGGTCTGGCACGAACAACCTCGTCTGCAGCCGCGCGTAATATGGCTTTAACAGCTGTGTTTGAGACGACAACATGGCGATCTTCATAAGTCGCTATAATACCTACTGGTGAAACGCTAAGCACAATTCTAACTTTAGGATTAACTTCGCGTATTCGATCAACAGAAGCAAGAAAATCGCGCACAACCTCGCTGACAGTCATATTATAAAATTCATAGACGTTATCATCCCAATCGCCTCCTGCTACGCCTGGGGCTAATTGTAGGATGGCACCATCCGATTTATGTCTCCATGTTTCTGTATGGCCAAAAGTGAAAACAAAAACATCCATCGTCTCTATCATATGACGTACGGCGTCAAAATGACGATTGCGTTCTTTACGCATTTCATCAAGCGTCGAAAAGCCTTCTGGTTCTATTCTTGGGCGGAATGGATCTACAATGCGACCGTCTTCCTCTCGCGTCCAATAATCAAGTTCTGGGATAAAGTCGCCATAGGCGCGGTCAATCAGTTGGCGTAACTGCGCTGTCGTATAAAGATTGCCATAGCGGCAGGAATACATGAAATAATTGCGGCGATCCGCCTCCGCTGCAGACATGCCGTTAGGTGGGCGCTCGGCAAGATAATAAGTATAGCCACTGGCTTGCAGTCTGTGAGCGATTTCCTGGGCAAAGCAACTCCCTGCCGTCGCCACACGGTCATGACGTGCGATTTTGAAGGGGGTCTCAAGTAAAGGATCGATCGCAAATGGCGGCAAGGAGGCCACAGCCTTGCGCCAGAAGCGATGGTCAGGTAGGGAGCTATAGGGGTTTTCGGCCATTGGCCAGGCTCCTTGTCGATGCTGTTCGATTGGGTTTGATACGGTTTTGTCAGCTTATTTTAAAGCCGTTACTGTGTGTCCGGAACATAGACAAGACCTAGAAGCTTGTCACCCAGGGCTCTTCCTAAACGCGCGACTTTGTCGCGATAAATCCGGTGAATAACCGCATGTTTTCCCAGATAGATAAGCAAATTTTGAAGTCTTGGCGTCAATACGCCCTTGAGCCTCGTCTCGCTAGGCTGACCGGCAGAGTTCTGCGCAATACGGGACCCCGAATTGCGGTGATCGGCAATTGTCAAAGTTTTGGCGTCGCTTACTCTATGAAGCTCATGGATCCCAGTGCAACCGTTGATCATTTTTCTGCAATTGGCAGTTCACGCGCTCATATGTCGCTATTTGTAAAAACTTTGGCAACATACGACTATATTTTTACTCACGATTTTGTCGCAGGTCATATACGTGGAGGAGATTCAAAGGATTTATGCGCACAGCTCTCTAAAACCTTCGTTTATCCTGCGATCGGATTCGCTGCTTATCATCCAGACATGATCTTGATCCATGACTTGTCGCTTACGCATGGTTTCTTGTTTGGCCCAATTGGACCCTATCATTCAGCAATCGGGTTGTTCGCGTATCGGAAGGGCCTTTCGCTTGAGGAATGTAACGGATTATTTAATGAAAATGTTTTTGATGCGCTTGGTTATTTTAATGTCTGGAATGACGCCGCTAGCGAATTGATTAATTCGATTAAAGTGGGTTGTGATATTGATCTTTCAACAGATTTGTTAAATTGGTCCCGTAAGGGCGTTTTTATGTTTTCTACGGTCCATCCAAAAAGTTTTGTTCTTTATGATTTAGCCAGGCGTCTATGGGAGAAGGTCGGACTCACGCCACGAGAAGTTGATTTTAGCTTTTATGGCGTTGACGATTTGTCTCGTTCAGAGGTATTTCCAGTTTATCCGCCAATTGCAAAAATGTTTGGCGTCAAAGGAAGTTATCTTTTTAAACAGCAGAATCATAATTTCGCGCATACTGTTGGGGATTTTCTCACCCTACCGCAGTATCTTTCATCATGTTACAAAACATATGCCGCAACCGAATCTGCTAAGCTATACAATGCCCGCGTTGAGGCTTGGCTGACTAATGAAGACTTGTGTAATTCTTTACTTAAAATGGCCAAAGAGAATTTGCGCGCAGGCCTTACTCACTCTCTTTAATTGCGGCGGCTAAATTAACCTCTATTAACCAAAGCGCGTATCAAAGCGACTAAGATTGAACGGGGGTTTGTAGGGGTGAAGCGGGTTCTCTCCCGAGAACGGCTTCGTCACCGTAATTATTTTCTCACGATGCTTCAGGGCTTTAAAATCTGAGGGATCTTTGTCACCAAGCGGACCGGTAAGATGGCCTGGATCAA
>BJGJ01000071.1 GCA_014190435.1 Methylocystaceae bacterium
CTTTTGCTTCATCAACGCCTGCGACATCTTCAAATGTGACGCGGCCTGTGGTCTCCGTAAGCATTTTAGCTTTCGATTTGCCAAAACCCATTGCGCGACCGCCGGCCCCGCCCTGCATTTGACGAGACATATAAATCCACACGCCAATAAAAAGAATCAGCGGCAAGCCGTTAATCAAAAGCGATGAAAGCCAGCCTGGACTATCGGCGGAGGGTTTTGCGCTGATTTGAACTTTCCTAGTTTCTAGTTTTTGGACTAATGACGGATCATTCGGCGCATATGAAACAAAGGGCCGATTGTCATTAAAATGACCAAGGATCTCATTGCCTGTCATGGCCACATCATGCACATGGCCTTGATCAACCTCTGCCATAAGCTCGCTAAAATTAATCTCACGTGGCGGGTTGCGGGTTTGTTGTTGTTGAAAAACTGCAAGCAATATCGCTGCAACGCCAACAAACACAAACCAAGGCAAATATTTTTTCCAATTCGCCAGCATCCTCACCTCCAGAAAAACTGCTGCACTGCAATATAAGGAAAAGTTCGCCTGGGGTATTTTAAGGAATACAGGCGACGTCACCTTGCCAGATTTCTTGTTTGTTCCAATTTAGTTCATGATGCTGAATAAGCCAAACGCACGTGATTATTCGCCAGAGCCGGGTAGGAATGCATAAGATCGCAATTATTGGTCTCGAGGGATGTCTTGGCTCCACTTATCTTGGCCTCCTCGACCTGTTGTCGCTAGCCAATCGGGCGATTGCCCAAGCGCAGACAACTCATGAAGGGGAACAGTCAAATAGTTTAAATAATTTTTCCTTTCTGACAGCCAGCCTCTCAGGTCAGGCTTTCGAAGCTGGCGCTTATCTGCACTTTGATGTTGAGACGTCGCTGGAAGAAATCACGATTTGCGACGCCATCATAATTCCCAGCTTCTCGCCAACGCCTGGCGGCAAGCCGCCTGATATGAGCGTTCACGCTGCTACTGCCGCTTGGCTGCGTCGCCATCACTCTCGAGGCGCGATTGTCGGCGGCTGTGGGTCAGGCGTTTTTCTTCTTGGCGAGGCCGGACTTTTAGATGGTCGCAGATGCACAACGAGCTGGTGGCATCATGAAGAATTAAGGCAGCGTTATCCGCGAGCGGATGTCGCGCGCGGCGCGCGCATCATAGAAGATCGTCGCGTAATTACTGGCTCCGGCCCTTTATCCTGGATTGATGTCGCTTTACAGATCATCCGCAATTTATGCGGTGCTGAGGCAGGAAGAATTGCTGCCGATTTCACACTTGGCGAAAGCGCGCCAGCAAAGACAAGCAATAAAAATTTAGCCTATTCGCCTGCAAATCTCCCTAACAGCGCTAATAGTTTCCTCTCTGAAGCTGAACGTGTTGTGCGTCAGGCAGAGGCGACCTTCAATGCGCAAGACCTAGCGCATGCGCTGTCAACTTCTGAACGAACGCTGCATAGACGCTTAAAACAATCCTGCGGCGAATCGCCGAAAACCTTCATTGATCGCATCCGCGTTGAAACTGCGCGCATGCTCCTTGAGACAAGCGCCAAACCTGTCAAAGAATTAGCCTCTAATGCAGGATTTATTGATGAGGCAAGTTTCCGACGTGCTTTTCGTCGTTTTGTTGGCATGGCTCCCAGCGCCTATCGCATTTGGGCGCGCGCAAAAGCGCAAGATAAAGCGCAAATGTTTTCACTGAGCAAAGAGACAGAAATTATACCGGAGATTTTGACCAAGATCCTCGACACCTGCGTCAATGGCGTCACGCTAACGGATCCTGACTTAGAAGACGCCCCCATTGTTTACGCAAATAAACGCTTTCAAGAAATTACTGGCTATTCGCCGCAAGAGATCTTAGGTCGCAATTGTCGTTTCTTGCAAAAAGAAGATCGCGATCAGGAAGGATTAAGACGGTTAAGAGAAGCCATCTCAGCGCGCCAGCCAATAGAAGTAACCCTGCGCAACTACCGCAAAGATTGTTCTCTCTTTCACAATAAGCTTAATATCACCCCGCTATTTGATGGCGAGGGACAGCTTATCTACTTTTTAGGCGTTCAATATGACGTCACAGATCAATTACGCGCCGAAACAGAAATTGGCGATTTACGCGCTAAATTATTAACAATTGGCTGAGACAAAGTCTGAAGTTAAAACAATTTATCTATATTGCACGTGCGAAGGAAGCAGTTCTTCATCAGCTTTCATGCCGAATTTTCAGCCAATTGTTAAGAATTTTGGGTCTCTTTTATCCGATAACACGTGCGTTGCAGCAGAATATTTCCTTGCTAAAAGGATCAATAATTACTTATAATTCTACATAGGGGCATAGAAATTTTTTATGGACGGCCTGAATATGCAAATGGGCTTCTTTTGACTTGCCCAAGATCGTCATCAATCCTAACGGGGGGGACAAACCATGCAAGCAACAACAGCGATTTTATCAATTTTTGCCGCTTCAGCTGCACTTACTCTTGCCATTACTGCATTCGCAAACAGCTAAACCAGACAATCATTTATTTTATTATGAGCAGGCATGGTTTCCATGCCTGTTTTTATTTAAAAAAATTTTAAGGATTCACACTATTTAGAAAAATCAAAGCTTCTTCATTGCTTTAATTCTGCACCATAAAAAAAACCCGGTCATTGATACCGGGCTTTTCTTTTAATCAGTGTTTCGATCAATATTTTGCAACAACCGGGGCTGAAGCGAAATTGAAATGATAGTTCACGCCGGCGCGAACCAAATTGCCATCAATCCGACCACTTGCTGTAGACGAACGGAAGAGCTGAGCAGTGGTAAGGATGGGTGAAGCATTCGTTAGCGGCGATATGGTCGAGACAGATGTCGCGGAGATATTGCCGAGATCGTAATAGAGATATTCAGCTTTAGCGGACCAATTTGGCATGAACATCCACTCAAGGCCGCCGCCAGCCGTCCAACCGACCTGTGTATTTGAATAGGTTGCATTGCCAAGAGCGATCCAGTTATTCACGCCGGCTTGGGTTTCAATCGATGTCGTTGAGCGGTTGAACGTCACGCCGCCATAAGCCAAACCGCCCGTGCCATAGATCAACAGGGTTGGGGTTGCGAGCCAGCCAAGACGGCCGCGTACTGTGCCCAAATATTGCAGTGATCCTGAAGTGTTCGAGAAATTAGAAATGGTTTCATTAGATGCCGAGCCAGGAGTGATCCAGTAACCATTACGGTTACCATTGCCTGTTCCTGCAATGCCTTGAATATCGGCTTCTGCGCCTGCGACAAAGCTGTAACCACCGTAAGTTGGCTGCCAATTGTAGCCAACCTGCCCACCGCCGATGAAACCGCTAGCGTTGTTCGCGTTAGAATTTACTGACCCATTTCCAATCGCCCAATATGCAGCGTTTGAATTTGCATAAGTTCCAGCTGGATAGGTCGTTACATTAACTGGGTTGTTGTTGCCCCATGTTCCGCCAGCGTTCAAACCGACATAGAAGCCTTTCCAAAGCGGCGCAGGTGGTGGCGCAACTGGCGCAGCTTTGCGTGAAGGAAGGTCGGCAGCTAAAGCAGAACCAGCAGAAATCGCCAGCGCTAAAGCGGCGACGGAGAAACCAATTTTTTTCATCATCATGCCCCGTGTGTGTAAGATCAAAGTCGATAGGTCAGTTTTCTGTTTTTACTCCGCCAGCAAATACTCGCGCTGCGACTACGCCCAAAAAGCCATCTTCTGGGTGACGCAGTCAATGTAAGAGACTCAATTTTGAAGTGTTTTGATGCGCAATTTTGGCAGGTGTGGCGCCGCAGCAACAGTTTTGGCGCGAAAATTGATTTTTGACGTCTCAAAGCAGGATCCAACACCGCTTCAGTAAAAAATGCCGGGCTTCTTTTCCACAAAGATCTAGCAGTGATCGCTTGGCCGGTAGCTTGATTCTTAAAACCAGGGAAAGAAGTCCCCCTAAATCGCCCTATCCTGCCGGTTGCCAGATCATCAGGGCTTTGGCATATGTACTTTACGCCCCATAAGTTGAGGGCGTTGCGGAGATGTGGCCGAGAGGCTGAAGGCGACGGTTTGCTAAATCGTTATAGGGGAAACCCTATCGTGGGTTCGAATCCCACCGTCTCCGCCAAAGTCCTAGTTCGCCAATAGACAAAATCGTCCGAAAAAATACTGATTTCATTCACTTAGTCCGCGTGAAGACGACGCGGACCGACCCTTGCGTTCGTCAAGATTTCAGCATTAAGTATGGGTAAATATATGGGTTCATGAGTTAGACGGACAAAAAATGTCGGTACACAAATTAAGCCATCTTGCCGTCCTTCGCGCCAAGAAAAGAGGCTATCTCAGCGATGGGGGCTGCCTCTACCTTCAAATCAGCCAATCAGGAGCAAAGTCCTGGGTTTTTCGCTACCGTGTTGCAGGAAGATTGCGCGAAATGGGACTTGGCAACTTTCCAACCCTCTCCCTCTCTGATGCGCGCGAACTTGCTCATGACTATCGAAAAAAACGCCTCTTCGGCATAGATCCAATCGAAGAACGTAAAAGCGCACACCAAACGGCAAAAATCGAAGGCCCAAACGCGGCGACCTTTCAACAATGCGCGCAAGCTTATATCGAAAGTCATAAAACCAGCTGGGCTAATAACAAGCATTCAGCGCAATGGGTCGCCTCGCTCAGAACATACGCCTACCCACATATTGGCGACGTAACGATGCAAAAAATCACTGCAGCAGATGTCCTAAAAGTCATTGAACCTATCTGGGTCAGTAAAACAGAAACAGCTTCAAGACTGCGCGGAAGAATCGAAAATATTATCGATTGGGCAATCGTGCGTGGCTATCGTTTCGGAGACAATCCGGCGCGCTGGAAAGGCCATCTTAGCCATACACTGCCCAACCGCTCAAAGATCAGGAAGGTTCGGCACCTTGCCGCCCTGCCCTATCAAGAAATCCCAGTATTCATGAAAGAGCTTGTCCTTGAAAAGGGATCCGCAGCCCAGGCCCTCGCCTTTGCTATTTTGACGGCGGCGCGAACCAATGAGGTTCTCGGGGCGACATGGCCCGAAATCAACCTGACTAAGAGAACTTGGACGGTCCCAGCCGAGCGAATGAAAAATTCCCGAGAGCATCGCGTCCCTCTCTCGCCTGAAGCAAAAGCATTAGTCGAAGCCCTACCTGTTAAAAAATTTGAGACACACCTCTTTCTTGGCGCTCGTAGAGGGAAGGGTCTTTCAAATATGGCCATGTTGACACTGCTAAGACGCATGAAAAAAGACAATGTCACAGCCCATGGCTTCCGCTCAACGTTCAGAGACTGGGCGGCTGAGCAAACTTCCTATGCGAGAGAAGTCATTGAACAAGCGCTGGCCCATACGCTGCAAAACAAAGTTGAAGCGGCGTATTTTAGAAGTGATCTTTTTGAAAAACGCCGGGCGCTAATGGAGGACTGGGCCGCCTATTGTTATAGTATGGAAAAAAACGAAACTGGCTCAACTGTGCACTCAGCAATCGTTGTAGAAGCGACGTAACCTACAACATGACCAATACCTGTGGAGAAAGACCCCACTTTTTGTTAGCGCGTCACTTGATGATGCTGAGCTAATGGCTTTGGCTAGAGCGCGTGTTGTGATCTCTATGAGATGTCAATTAGCAAAAAAAAACTTGGATATTCTCATAATCCAGTTGAGGCATCTGCCGATCTCAACTTAGCTTATATTATGTATTTTTATTATGGTTAAGATGCTCTTAATTGGTATGAAAACACCAGTATAATTATAAATTGGCCGCCAAACATTCGTCACTGCATGAATGACTTAGAGCTCAAGTTTTAGGCCTAAAGCTCCGTTCTCTGGGGCTCTCATGTTGAGGAGGCTCTGCAATTCTCCCTGCCCCGAACCGCCAATTTCTGTGGCTACTGTGGTACGAATGCTATAGCGGCGGGACCAAGAATTGGTTAACAAATCGTTAACGCAAGGCTGGATTAAACATGCTTCACATACAGCCAGAAGACTTCTCTCTCGCGCAACCCGTTCAGCAGCCTTTGTTGACAACATCGCTTACAAAGGAAGCACAGGCCGTTTTATTAGCGCTCGATGACCTCACTGACGGCTTGAGACAAATTGAAGCTAAGTTTCTTGCTAAAGCCCATGAACGTCGGGAAAGACTCAAAGCAAATATGATTGTTTTACAAAGGTGCTAAAGATTTATGGTAGTAGAATACGCTAGCCACTAGCGTAAGTCCTCGGGGATGAGGACTAGAAGCCGTTAGCTTTGATGGCAAGCTAACGGCTTTTTCTTTAGGCGGTAACCTAATATTTCTAAGATTAAGCCTGTTATCTTGAATAAGATTATTCTAAAAAAAAAATTCTCATCCCCTAAAATCAATAATCCCATTAATGATGAAATAAATAAAAGGCCTCTTTTTATCACTTTTATTCTCGCACCGAGCCTTAAGATATTTGTAACATAAGAACTTTGGATAATTTAAAACCTATGCTCAAATATCATCCTGGTTAATCGACAATAAATAGATCTTGATCAATAACCCACCTATGATTGAGGGTTGCTCTCTATTAGTTCATATGGCGTCTTATTGACCGCGATTAATTTCTCATCCTTTTTATCTCTTTCAGAAGTAGATAATAAATTTTTATACCAAGGCTGTTTTTTTAATAACTCTTGTTGACGGAATCTGTAATCTAAAGCCAAATGCCGCAAAGCAATTAGAGCCTCAGTTGAAATATTGGGATCAGCAACTTTCTCAAGGAGCTTGACATCAAGATCATTTATTTTTTTTTGTAATTTATACTGGGCAAATATTTGTTCATCAGAGAAATCAAATAACTTTCTTTTAAAATTATATAACTTTTTATAGACTTTCATGAAGGCTGGATTTGACGTCGAAAGCTTTATTTCAATGCCAATATCATTCTGGCTATCATCCTCATCGCTAACGACACTATCATTCCTTAGGATAGAAAGGTGATTTAAGTCTTCACTTGCTGGCAACTTTGACGAGACAACCTCTTCAGCATTCTGATTTGCCTCACCCTCAATTGAATCCTTGGCTATTTTAAGAAACTTGTCTTCTCCAAGAAGATTCCAAGGAGGGCCACCACGAACCCTGCCCCAGGATCGAATAGTTAGCGCGCCGATCCAGCTATGGTGGTAAAATTTAATTTCACTTTTTTTATTTTCTTCAGAAGACATTTTGGATTATTCACTTTAGAAGTAAATTAGATATCGTAAATTGTAATTTATCAAAAAATGTGAATTCTTTCTTGATTTTATCGAGACATTTCTGGCGCTCCGCAAGTTTATTGATAAAACCGATATCCGTTACGTTAGAGTCGGGAAGTGCGCCACACCGGCTTACTAATTGAGCTGAGTCATAGCTTGCATGCAATAGAAGATTCTCATCCACATTAATGCTATTAAAACCCAGAATAATAACTCCAGCCAATGCCACTGAACTTAATAAAAATACTGCCGGGTTAGAATTTTGGGGCTTCTCCTCTAACTCAACGATCTGCGCAGAATAAACGCGCAATTCCTCTCTTAAATTAACGATATCTTCGTCAGGTATGGTGAAATCAAGGATTGATGCCCGTAAGCGCTGTTGGATTGGCGTTAATTTATTGCTCAGGTGATCTTTGATTTGTGAAGACATGGGTTATAGTTGCCTCAAGAATTAATAGACGAGATTTTTATCATATACTCATATAAACTGACTAGTATATTAAAACTAGTCCTCAACTTCACCCATAGAGCCTAGGTAGCCTAGCTTCCCGCTTTCTATATAAGGTTCAATGATATCCATAATTTCAAGACAAATATTCAAGACAACATTGCCGGCAAACAAACCATTTTTCGTGCTGATCAAACGTCATTATAAATCAATAAAATTTCTGCTCGTAAGCTATGCCGGATTAACCCAAACGGCATCAGTTTATAGGTTTGAAGGTGTCATCTTAAAGATTTGGGGCAAGCATACAGACCTTCGCTAACTTAAAAAAAGAACCTCTAGCTAAGCCATTGCTTTTTTATAGTGATTACTTCGAATACATAAGAATGCGCTTCATGAGATAAGATATGAAATTTTAAAAATTCCTAAAACTTTATAAAAGGTATCAATATCAACAACAAAAGACCAACCCACGGCAGACCCCAATGTATGATCATTGAGGCTAAAATACCCTTCTTATTTACAAAAAACTCTTGCCGAATGAAAATTTTTATACAAATTAATGGGCAGGCTCCGCGGGATTGCCGCCCTCGCCTAAGCCTGCCCAAACCATCAGCAGCTACTCCCACCGATGATAGCTGTTAAAACAGCATTTTAAAATTTACGTCAAGAAGAGTGAGGGACTCTGGTCGACGAGAAAGATTGAAATGGACCCCAAAAACTGGACAGTTAGTTAAGGTGGGGAGTTGGGCCTAGAATGGCGAAAAGCCAGGGACTGGTCCATGAAAAACACACGCAAGAAACACAGCGCTGAATTTAAAGCCAAAGTCGCCTTAGCGGCGATGCGGGAAGAAGGATCCGTGTCAGAGCTAGCGGCAAAATATGGCGTTCAC
>BJGJ01000072.1 GCA_014190435.1 Methylocystaceae bacterium
TAAGCGCAACGCCGTCGTCCATGGATGGGTATATACGAACCAACGTCTAGCCTGTCAATGCGGATCTGAAAAAACTTCAAAAATTTGTCGCGTAGAGTTTATTCT
Organism: Methylocystaceae bacterium; assembly: GCA_014190435.1. Taxonomy (GTDB): domain Bacteria; phylum Pseudomonadota; class Alphaproteobacteria; order Rhizobiales; family Beijerinckiaceae; genus Methylocystis. Next base: position 106 of record BJGJ01000072.1, read on the forward strand.
TTCATATAAACAAATAAATAGAATAAGTTTTTGACTTTCAGAGGCCCTACTTGAGCCATAATCCAGAGGCTTGATGCGGCGAGTTTTTCGTCAACATCGGCAGAAACATTCTCTGCCTTGTCAGAATCGACGCATAGAAATCCTCGCTTGAGCTTCAAGCGCATTGTCGCAAACCCTGGTAGATGGTTGAATTGCCTTAATAAGCACTTTAGCCTTTGTCTTGAAAAAATCGCGCAAGGAAAAGTTTATTTGAGCATTAGCGGTAAACTTGCCACTGCATTCCCCAGCGGGAGCCGCTGGATGGATATCGGCGATGAGCCAGCGATTGAAATCGATGGGCGCCGCCATACGGCTGATGACCGCCGCCGTGTCTCCATAAGATGGCTCTCCGGGACAATTTTAACCGGCTTTTCCGGGGCTTTGCTTATCAGCTCCGCCGCCTATACGGCGCTTGACCAGCAAACTCGCTTTGCCGAGGCACCTATGAGAGCCGCGCCTGTCCGCCAAAATGACTCAGACAGCCAAGTCGTTAATCCCAAAAAGGGCGATCGACTAATGCGCACGGTCGATGTGGTCGCCGCAAAGCAGACCTTTCGAACGGCGACGACATCAAAATCAGGCGACAAAGAAGTTGTGCGCAATAAAGCTTTTACAAGAGTTGCCGCAACGCTCGCCATCAGCCCAACAACATACGCCAATGAAGTTCCCGCCTATAATCCCTTAAAACTCTCTTCAGATCCGCGCGCGCCCGACAGCACCAATGAAACATTACCGGCTATAGATGAAGCGGAAGTCTCCTTCACAACGCGTGATTTCAATCCATCCACTGTGCTCGATCAATCTGCGACGCTATCTTTAGAGGAAGCGCAAGCGCAAGTAATCGAAGAAGTTAAATCCACGCTGACAACAAGCGCGCGCAGCGCCCTACCCTTGCCTGGCCAAGCCTTACTGTCTCGAACAAGTCGCGCGTCTATAGATCCTCTGGGTTTAGGATACGCCGCGCCCGGCTCTGCTTTAACAGCGCCATTTTCTTCAATTGAAGTGCGGATGTTTCCTGAGAACGTCACTGTTGCGCCCAGGGACACAATTCAACCAACTCAGATGGAAGAAAAACTTGCCGTGGTAAGACATGGCGAAACGCTCGAAACGGTTTTGCTAGCTAATGGCGTTGCGAAAGCGCGCATCGCCGTTATTCTCTCCGCCTATAAAACAAAACGCGGCGAACCTGTGCGAGAGGGTCAGAGAGTTAAGCTGCTTTTTGCAGATTTCGACGGATCCGGAAAGAACATGCAACTGGCGCGCGTCAGCATTTATAATGATGAGACGATTGACTCAATTGTCGCGGCAACTGACCGCGGCGCCTTTATTCAAATACCAACTGCCCCCGCTCAAATTGCTCGCAAAAACGGCAAGCGAAACGCAATCGATGACAGCGATCAGGAAGAAGAAGATAGCGGCGGCATGCGTCTCTATGACTCGCTCTATGAGACTTCTTTAAAACAACAAATTCCGCGGCCAATTATAAATGAGCTTGTGAGAATCTTCGCCAATGACGCCGATCTACAACGCGGGGTCGCTGCAGGAGACGCCATCGATATTTTTTACGAAGAGCCAGAAGAAGGCGCAACGCCAAATCGAGATTCTCTTCTCTACGCTTCTCTAACAACACGCAATGAAACCTATCGCTATTATCGTTTCCAAACCGCTGACGATAATCTTGTCGATTATTATGATGAAAATGGCCGATCGAGCCGAAAGTTTCTCGTCCGTAAACCCATTTCTATTGGCGAAACCCGCTCCGGCTTTGGTATGCGGCGCCATCCGATTTTAGGTTATTACAAAATGCATACGGGCGTTGATTGGGCCGCCCCTATCGGCACCCCGATTCTTGCGGCCGGAAACGGCACAGTTATTAAAGCGCAGTGGGATGCGGGCTACGGCCGTCGCGTAGAAATCCAACACGCCAATGGCTACATCACCACTTATAATCACATGTCAGGATTTGCTCGCGGCATCACAGAAGGCATCCGCGTCAAGCAAGGACAAACCGTTGGCTTTCTCGGTTCAACCGGGCTCTCGACGGGACCTCATTTGCATTATGAAGTTATGGTCAATGGTCACTTTGTCGATCCAATGCGCGTAAAACTCGCCCGCACAAGAGAAATAGACGGCCGTATGTTGCTTGACTTTAAGCGTGATCGCGATCGGATTGATGGCCTAATGGCTAAAGCACCAAACAATAATGCCGCCAAACTCGCAACGCGTCAGGGTGGCAAATAAACTTAATTTTTTAAGGCTTACTAAAATCCTAAATGTTTTTTAAGCGCCTGCGCGCTCATCCCCTCCTTACGTAAAGCTCTTAAAGAAATAGATTTTTGGCTTTTAGAAAGCTTAGCGCCCAGTGAATCATAAATAAGCTCATGATGATGATAATTTGGCTCAGGCAATCCAAGCAACGTTTGCAACAAACGGTGTAAGCTTGTCGCCTCATAAAGATCGCACCCGCGCACAACATCCGTCACGCCCTGCAAAGCGTCATCAACGACAACGGCTATGTGGTAACTTGCCGGCGTATGTTTACGCGAAAGAGTAACGTCTCCCCAACGCGCAGGCTCGGCAACGATGAGACCGATGCTATCTTCTCGCCAACATAGCCGCTCTTCTATGCGCTTAAGCGCATGAGACATTCGTAATCTAAGCGCAAATCCACTCTTTTGTTCTATTGCAAGAGCAAGAGAATTCATCTTTGTGTGACAGAGTCCGCTATAAAGCGGGCTATCATCAGGATCGCGTGGCCAATTCTTGCCATCTGCGGCAAATTTCGCAAGCGCAGCGCGCGTACAGTCACAAGAAAAGAGGAGCTTCATCTCTTCTAACTTATGTAATGCATCAGAATAGTCGGCAATATGTTCAGATTGACGCCTGACTGGGGTTTCCCAACTTACGCCCAACCATTCTAAATCTTCATAAATCGCTTGTTCATATTCAGGCCGGGCACGGTCTAAATCAATATCTTCAATACGTAAAAGAAATCGCCCGCCACTTTCATGCGCACGTTTTTGATTTAAAAGAGCTGAATAAGCATGCCCAAGATGCAAATAGCCATTAGGAGACGGAGCAAAACGAAAAACAGGCTGCAAGAACATCCCTGTAACGCCTATATTTTCAGCTACGTCTTTGTTCAACAATCTTCAACGCTTCGGCAAATACAGCGTCTTTATCTAGTTCTGTCGTATCAATTAAAATAGCGTCTTGAGCTTGCTTGAGCGGCGCTGTTTGACGCTCGCTGTCCCGAGCGTCGCGCTTGAGGACGTCTTCTAAAATAAGCGTGTAGTCAGTAGGCTCGCCCCGACCAGCAAGCTCTAAAGCACGGCGTTGTGCACGCGTCTGGGGCGAGGCTGTGACAAATATTTTAATACACGCCTTGGGGCAAATAACAGTGCCAATATCCCGACCATCAAGCACAGCCCCCTCAGGGCGCGCCGCAAAATTTTGCTGCATTTCTATTAAAGCGGCGCGCACAGAAGGGATTGATGCAACAACAGATGACGCTTCGCCAATTTCGCGTGAGCGCAATCGCTCAACGTCAAATTCATTTAAAGATAGCCCACGAGCTGCTTCTTCTGCAGCAGGAGTGTTTTCTAACGACAATCCTTCATCTATCAAGGCGCAGGCTGTCGCGCGATAGAGCAAGCCAGTATCTAAATGCGGCAATTTATAATATTCCGCCAAGCGACGCGCTAGCGTCCCTTTACCTGACGCGGCAGGGCCGTCAATTGCTATGACAAAACTCACGAAAAAGTAGCCCCTAATTCTTGCATTAAGTTTTGAAACTGCGGAAAGCTTGTTTTAATCATTGTCTCATCATCAACGGTGATTTTCTTTTGCGCGGCTAAACCCATAATGAGAAAACTCATGGCAATTCGATGATCTAGATGCGTTTCAACAACGCCTCCGCCCGCTACTTGACCGCCGTCAACTTTGAGATCATCACCTATGATTTCAAAAGAAACACCATTAACTTTTAATCCTTCAGCAACCGCTGAGAGGCGATCTGACTCTTTCACGCGCAACTCAGATAAGCCGAGCATAAGTGTTGTCCCTTTTGCAAAAGAAGCTGCAATTGCAAGAATAGGATATTCATCAATCATTGACGGTGCCCGCTCGGGAGGCACCTCAACGCCACATAAAGATGAATAACGCGCAACTATATCGGCAACTTCTTCACCGCCTTCTATTCGCTGATTTTTAAGCTTTATATCGGCACCCATTTCTAGAAGCGTTGTGAGGAGACCACTTCGTAGTGGATTAGTCATTACGGCTTCAATCACGACACGTGAACCAGGCACAATCAGCGCCGCTACAAGCGGAAAAGCTGCTGAGGATGGATCAACGGGCACTCTGACATCGCGCGGGTTTAATTCTGGGCGACCCTGCAAAGTGATTTTTCGACCATGCTGACCGTAGGGTTCACTTTTGATCGTCGCCCCGAAATAGCTCAGCATTTTTTCAGTATGATCTCGTGAGGCCTCAACCTCAATAACAGTCGTTTGGCCTGGCGAATTCAACCCACAAAAAAGTACTGCTGACTTAATCTGAGCAGAAGCAACCGGAGTTTTATACTCAATTGGCAAGGGTTCAGAAGAGCCTTGAATGACTAATGGCAAGCGTCCGCCTTCCGACTGCTCCAGCACCTGCGCACCCTGCAATAGAAGCGGATCTAAGATACGTTTCATTGGACGCTTACGCAGTGAAGCGTCACCATCAAACCGCACAGCAATTGGGTGCCCTGCGATAACTCCCATCATTAACCGCGATCCAGTGCCGGCATTTCCAAAGTCAAGCGTCTCGCTGGGCTGCATTAGGGACCCAAGGCCAGCTCCCCACACACTCCAGTCGCCATCAGCATGCCGAACAATTTTCGCGCCCAGATGACGGCAGGCGTCTGCAGTCCGCAGAACATCCTCACCCTCGAGCAATCCTGTTATTTTTGTCTCGCCAACCGCCAGCAACCCTAAAATCAAGGATCGATGCGAAACAGATTTATCTCCAGGAGGTCTGATGCGGCCTTCGAGAGGGCCGCAGGGTGACGCGCTGAGCGGCGCACAGACATTATGATCAGAAAGATGCAAAGCAGACAGCCTTAAAATAGATAATATTCAGGGGCCTATATCGAAGTCCGTGATTATGCAAGATCTCGGCTTATCCTGCCAATTCTAGCGATGATTGATCTAATGTCGTTACAATTTCATTTGACATGATTTTTAATAGAACACGCGCGCGTCCCTTGCCATCAAGCGAAGCGATTTGACCAATCAAGTGGGTAAAGGGACCAGAAACAATGCGCACGTGTTGGCCTTCTTTTAAATCACGATCAAATCGACAGATCCCTTGATTATCGAGATATGAAGCCAAAGACTCTACGATGCCGCGAGGCACGGGCACCAGTGTCTCATTCGCCATGATCATGCGCGCGACACCAATTGTTCCATTAATGCTCCGCCAGCGATCTTTAAGCGGATTAAGTGCAACAAAAAGATATCCCGGAAAAACGGCAACGCGCGCTTGCCGCATTTTACGCGCGTGACGCACGGTTTTAACCATTTGCGGAAGAAAAATTTTATAGCCCTGCGCCTCAAGCCTCATTTTCGCAACAGGCTCGCGCCTTGCGAGTGCCTGCACGACGTACCAGCGTTCGTCACTGATCAGTTCAAGGCTCTGCAACACTGGACCAGAGGTAGATACTTTTGCTTCCGACGTCGGCGGCGTTGGATCGTTTGATTTATCGCCGGGGATCAATTTATCTTCCATCACCCTATCCCGTCATCTTCTTTTCTTATTGCGCCTAGCTATGGTGGTTAAGCGAAAATATTCTATGCTTGTTCTACACGTTCAAAATTAATGGAGCGGGCGAAGGGAATCGAACCCTCGACATACAGCTTGGGAAGCTGTCGTTCTACCACTGAACTACGCCCGCAATACATTGTAATCCGTAAAGTCTTATCTAATCATCGACCTTAGCATATTTTATTATGAGCACCCTAGATCTTAATTTTTTCTGTCTGTGAGAACTGGCTACATGATTGCAGAGCAAAATAAGCTGAAGAGGTTTAGCGATGCGATAATATTAATTTATAATAAATTCTTGGATCAACAAGTAAAAAGTATATATATCATGTTAGGAAAATACTGTGGCGGAAATACCACACGCACACAGCAATCGTCACGAAATAGTCAATATTCAATTGATGTTTGTTAGACTTGCGTTTCTAGTTGTAGGGCTGAGTTTGAAATGACTCGGAAATGATCTGTGATACTCACCACAAGGACTGGACATCCATGAAAAAAATTCTTCTTTCGGCGATTTCGCTCGCCGTTTTGTCAGGCTCCGCTCTTGCTGCCGACCTGCCATCACGCAAAGCTCCTGTCGCCCCTCCTCCACCAGCGCCACTTTGGACAGGCTTCTATGCCGGTCTTAACTTGGGCGGCGGCTGGTCAGGCGGCAACGGCAATGCCAACGCATACAATCTTGGCGGCGCTAACGGCGGCATCACCAACAACGTTGGCGGTGGCGTAATCGGCGGCGTACAAGTTGGCTACAACTATCAGCTCAAAAACCTAGCTGGCGGCGCGCTTTCTGCCGTTGTGATCGGCGCTGAAGCTGATTTCCAAGGCACGAGCATGAGTAGCTCCGCTAATGGCATTGGCTTATTGCCAGCTGCTGGCACGTGGCCAAACTACACGGGCTATGCGCCTTACTGGAGAAACGGCGGCGCAAGTCTGCCTTGGTATGGCACTGTTCGTGGTCGTATAGGCTACTCTGTAATGCCTACCCTCCTCGTCTACGGCACTGGCGGCTTCGCTTACGGCGACACTGCCCGCACAACGGGCTATGGCCAATCGGTCAGCGCCACACAGACCGGCTGGACTGCTGGCGGCGGCGTAGAGTGGATGTTCATGCCAAACTGGTCAACGAAGGTAGAGTATCTCTACACCGACATCAGCGGCGGCAACAGCAACTCATACGGTTGGAACGTTGGAACAAGCCTTAACAACGTGAACAACCACACGCGTTGGAACACGGTTCGCGCTGGCGTAAACTATCACTTCAACTGGGCAGCTGCTCCAGTCGTGGCTGCGTTCTAAGAAGCGCCTTGATAGGATCGCCTCAAGCTGGGAAACTAAAACTTCCCAGACTTGTATTAAATTTGAAAAGCCCAGCAAAATGCTGGGCTTTTTAATTTTACGGACTTTTCTAAAATTGATGCGTAATTGGAGCTATTTAAACATTTTCGCGTTCGCATGAAGCAGATCTTGCTGTAAAAACATCATCTCTTAGAAAATTTGATGATCTAGACCGGCTCTTAGTCAAACTATTTTGGCGGAGAGGGAGGGATTTGAACCCCCGATACGGTTGCCCGTATGCCGCATTTCGAGTGCGGTGCTTTCAACCACTCAGCCACCTCTCCTAAGATCTTATTCAAAAGAAAGACCATGGAACCTGAATAGTGGGGTCAGTTAACACACGCCAAGCTGTCCGATCAAGCTTGTCATCATATTAGTTTTCATTAAATCTAGGAAAAACATCAATTTCTATGATTTATTCTCGGAAGTTCGTTTGCGTTCTTGTTCCATCTGAATATATTGCGCGCCAGTGGAGGGGTGGCCGAGTGGTTGAAGGCGCACGCCTGGAAAGTGTGTATGCGGGAAACCGTATCGCGGGTTCGAATCCCGCCCCCTCCGCCATATGTCCATATATTTCAATATGTTAATGCAGTATTTTTATTGGGCCCCAACCGCGGCCCCACTTGCGTTTTTTGCACAATCATTAGACAAAATCGACAAAAACCTATCTCAAATTCTACATTATTTGACGCAACCAGCATTTCTAAAATGCTTTAGATAATCGTTTTTGAATCAATATTTAATTCAACAACAATCACACACTCACAATAACATCCCGCAAACGAAGTTAGTCATTCAAACAGAGCACGACAAAAAATCCTGAATTCAAGTGGCCTCGCACGACAGCAACGCGTCGAGATGGAACGTTACAAATCTTGAAAGATAATTGGTCGTTGATTGATCTGCCGACCGGATTAGCTGTTGCTCAGCTTAGGCTAGATGTCACATCCCGCACGAATACTCGGTTTTTTAACGAACAATTCTGGGTTTAATTTGTAATAGTCTTTCATAGCCTGCATTGGCGTTCTACTTTGAAGGGCCGATTGTGGTAATTGCGTATTGTAGAGCTTGACATATCTCAAGATGGTTTGCTCCAAGTCTTCTCCACTACGAAAACGGTTTGTTTTTAACACATCCGCTATTCTACCATTGAACCGTTCTACCATACCATTTGTTTGCGGTGATTTGGGTTTTGTTAGGCGGTGCTCAATATTAAGCTGGGCGCAGAGTTGATCAAACTCATGTTGTCCCGTTGG
>BJGJ01000073.1 GCA_014190435.1 Methylocystaceae bacterium
AAATTTAAAGCTTAGATTTTTAAATCATGTATGAAAATTTAAATAAATTAATATATTTTCTTTCCTGTATCTCTATTTATCTAGGGCTTACCTATTCTGCCTTGCCTGCAGAAAATAAGATATTTGTTCAAGAAAATATTTCTGCAGCAAGTTTAACCAAAGAGGGCATAGATAATATCATACGATTACAATTTCTAGCCACAGATATTGAAGAGATATTCCAAAAAACGATGAAGGAACGTATTGGCGTTGATTTAATGCGAAGTGGTGCTTTGGAAAATCAAATTGGTGAAATGGTTCTTAAACGTATCATTCTGAGTAATAAGGAGGGTCAGGCTTGCGAGAGAAACCTGATAAAATCAGGAGAAGATCCCTCTAACGATGAATTGGTGCTTATAGAAATTAAATTTCAGTGTGTGTCGGATAATTTTATATATGACCCTCGTGAACTCTTATCTACGCATAGCCATCGTTCATGGCAGATCATTCTTGTTCATGAAGGGAGCGCAGATAAAGAATATTTTATGAATTCAGAAAGCGCGCCGGTAATTATTACCAGTGCAATTAATGCTTTTAACGCTCGCTTCTATAAATTTTTACCGCATCGGCAAATTGTGGTTGAACTATGTCAAATTTTAAGCGAAATGCGGCATAACTCCTTGTTGTATTTATACAACGAGACCTGGGATTCGAGTCCAGCGACTGGTTTTTGAGTTGACCTTAGCAGCAAAGATAAGAAAAATCCTAGGTAACTTCATACCAAAGATTCTTATTGCACAGGTTGAACATGACGGATCGCAAAAAAACAAAAGTATCAGCTCTGGCTCTTGTTGCCTCTCTCTGTGCTAGCAGCGCGCTAGCGCATAGTGTTACGTTGCCTGGGATTGATATTGGCGGTCGTCGTAAAGTGGTCTCGGTGCCCCATACGCATGCGCCTAAACCAACGGGTCCTGTGACTGCTCTTACGCCGTCAACACCAATTCTTGCCGCAAATCCAACGCCAGTAGATCCTAATCAAGGCTTTGACTCAAATGCGCTTCAAAGCACAATTTTAGGCCCTCGAATTAATTATCCCCGCGTGCCGACCAATTTTGATTCATCAAGTGAGCGCGTTTTCACAGGCGGACAGGTGAATGTGTTGCCAGCCTTTCGACCTGGCGAAGCGCTCGAAATTGTTCCTGGTCTCGCTGTCACGCAGCATTCGGGCGAAGGCAAAGCGAACCAATATTATTTGCGTGGCTTTGATCTCGACCACGGCACTGATCTTGCGCTTTATCTCGACTCGATGCCGCTTAATATGCGCACGCATGGACATGGACAGGGCTACGCGGATGCTAATTTTATCATGCCCGAGTTACTTGAAACCGTTGATGCGCGCAAAGGTCCTTACAATGTTGAGGATGGCGACTTTTCAAATGCCGGCACCATCCGCATGCAATATCTTCATCGCGTTCCGGAGGGGGTCTTTACGTCAACGGGCGGAGCATTCGGCTATGGTCGTCAATTTGGTATGAAATCCTGGTCTTTTGCCAATGGCGATATTTTGGGCGCAGGAGAAGTTTCAATCTATAATGGACCTTGGACCACGCCGAATAATGCGAGAAAAATTAATGGCGTGCTGCGCTATACTCAGGGAGAGGAAAATAATGGCCTCTCGATTATGGGTATGGCTTACGCGAACCGTTGGAATTCAACGGATCAAATTCCGTTGGATTTGATTTCTTCTGGTCAAATGTCGCGGTGGGGGACGCTTAATCCAACAAATGGGGGTCAGACCACCCGTTTTAGCGTGTCGGGTCATTGGGCTCAGGAGACATCAAATTATAAAACGCGCGTTGAAGGCTTTGCGATGCATTCAACACTTGGTCTGGACAATGATTTTACTTATTTCCTACAATATCCAGATCCATTTATTGGCGATCAATTTCGACAATTTGATCGCCGTACAATGATCGGAGCCAATGCTTATCATACGTTGAAGCTTGATCTTCTTAATAAAGAGTCGGAACTGCGTGTCGGTTTTCAAAGCCGTTATGATAATATTCGTCTTGGGCTGGGCAATGAAGTCTCGCGGCAGATGTTTAATATTATCCGCAATGATCTAGTTGGTGAGGCTAATACGAGTCTGCTGACCGATTTTAAAACTAAATGGACGCCTTGGTTGAAGACAACAGTAGGCGCACGTTGGGATTATTATTGGGGTAGCAATAATGGGTTGCAAACCTATACAAATTCGCCAGTTGTCGGCAGCCCTATTGCTCCAGATTATAATCAATTTTATGGAGACCCTAATCAACCTTTACGCGTCTGGACAGCGCCCTTTAACAATGGCGCAACCGTTTCACAATTGATCAGCCCCAAAGCCTCTGTCGTAATTAATCCATGGGATGATAAGACCGATTTTTATCTCAATTTTGGTCGCGGGTTTCACTCCAATGATTTTCGCGCCACAACACAGACTTACTCAACCTCAGAAATGGACGATAATTACGGCTATGTTCCTGTAAAACGTCAGCCACTACTTTCTCCTTCAACTGGCGCAGAAGTTGGCGTAAAGACAAAAAAGATTGACGGGCTTGAAAGCGCTGCAACGCTCTTCTTCATTCGCACCCAAACAGAAAATATTTTTGAAGGCAATTCAGGCAACACAGCGATTGCACGGGGCGCTGATCGCGTTGGCATTGAGTTTACCAATCACTATCGCCCCATATCCTGGGCAGCATTTGAGGCGGATGTGACGGCAACCCATGCGCGCTTTAGAGGGTATGATTGGGAGCAGGGGCTCCTTTATTATGGCGAATTGTTGGAGCAAAAAGCAATTCCCTATGGGACGTTCCAAGGCAATAGCCCGGGTAATTATCTGATTAATGCGACGCCTGTTGTAGCAACGGGATCGATGGAACTTGGCGAAGCAAAGGGTTGGTTTGGCACAGCAAAATATCGCTACATTGCCCCTCGTGCTTTAACGCAAGATGGTTTCTTTAAAAGTCCAGCGATTGGCACGCTTAATCTGCGCGCAGGCTATCGCTGGGAAGAAGGATGGAAGCTTCAGCTTGACGTGTTCAACGTGATGAACTCGCGCTCGATGCAGATTGCTTATGCCTATGGGTCGCTTGTTGGCACGAATACTCTCTATAGCCTTTGCAGATCTGATTCGCCTCCGCCAGATGCCGTTTGCGGCACAGGTAAAATGGGCGTCGTAGGTCATCCGATTGAGCCGCCTTCATGGCGTTTGACCTTTGGCGGTCCACTAAACTTCGATGCTAACCCGAATAAGCGTCCGGATCTTCTTGAGCCCTTCTCAATGCTGACACGGAAAGAGGGCGAAAAATCGATTCAAGTTGCAACTTGGACTGGCGCCTATTTGGGTCTCAATCTAGGCGGCGGCTCAAACACAGCAAGTAATGGCAATAATTTATGGTTCAATGATGCCGTCTATGGCGGGATTACCAAAAACGCCAATCCCAACACAACAGGTGGCGGTTTTATTGCAGGCGGACAAGCAGGTTATAATTACCAGCTCACGCCCTTATTCGTAACGGGACTTGAGGCCGACCTTCAAGGCACAACCATGACGGCTGGGGTCAATGGCGCAAATTATAGCGCCTTACTTAACCTGAATGATCAAACAGGCGCGTCCTATGTGCCCGGCTATGTGAATACCGGCAGCACAACGCTTTGGTATGGGACAGTGCGTGGACGAGGCGGCGTTACCCTTCGTCCTGATTTATGGGTCTATGGCACAGGCGGCTTCGCCTATGCGAATGTGCAACAAGCAGCAGGCTATCAGACGGTTAATTTTCAAACTGGTTGGACAGCAGGCGGCGGCGTTGAGTGGATGTTCAAATCGAATTGGTCTGCAAAGGCGGAATATCTCTATGCTGACGTGCAAGGCGGCCCAGCGACGATTGGCAATAATTACGGCTTACAGCTCAATAATTCCATCAATAGCAGCCGCTGGAGCACAATTCGCGCAGGTGCGAATTATCATCTAAATTTTGATCAGGCTGCGCCGGTTATGGCGAAATTTTAAAGGCAGCGCTTTGATTGCTTAACTCGCTTCTAACTCTTTTACATCGCGTTTGAGGGTTAGAGCGCTAAGCTAAAAAATCTCGCTGATGAATTCAAGGCGAACAAGCATCCAATAAATTCCAAAGCACGCAATAACTCTTGAAATAGAATAGACTAATTTTTTATTCCGCTCTCCATTAGTGGCATATTTATCAATTAAGAACAGCAAAGGTAAAATGAGAAGAATAACGCCAATTTGGCCAACTTCAACACCGATATTAAAACTTGCTAAAGCAGGCACGACGGCTCGTTGAGGGATGCCTAATTCAATCAAGCCGCTTGCAAAACCAAATCCATGAATAAAACCAAAAGCAAAGGTATCTTTCCAACGAGCGTCAACTTTTCGCGTGTAAAAATTCTCAAGCGCCACATAAATAATTGAGATCGCAACAGCAATTTCAACCCATTTACTAGGAAGATTGACTAATTCTAACGCGGCAAGTGTTAGAGTCACGGAATGGGATAAAGTAAAAGCAGTAACAATTTTTACAACAGGCCAAATACGCGAGGCCCATAGTATAACAGCAATCAGGAAGCATAAGTGATCATAGCCTGTTATAATATGCTCAATGCCCGCACTAAAAAATTTGGGAGCCATCTCCCAGGGGGAGAGTAATGGTTCTGAAAGATCAATTAATTTATCTCCCGGATAGATCATTACCTGACCGGGAGCGGGTTCTGAGCCTTGGTGCTGTTTTTCGCTTAGTTTGCTGTCATCGCCTTTTTCACCAATGCTGACAAGGTGTTTTGCGCGTGGGCCTTGGGCATTAATAAGTTTGTAGGGGTCATAATAGACCTTACCTGGAACGGCGCTGCAATCCATTCTAAAGATTGCTTTAGTATCGTTCGGGTTTGTTGGATCTTCTCCAACTGAAAGGACCGAGCTTGGGCAAATTTTTCCTTCTTCATTTTGAAGAGCTATTCGTGATTGGATGAATTTGCCAACCATGGCCTCAATGAGACCTGGTTCTGTAAGATCAAGGTCGGCGAGGGTGGATTTATTTTCAGCAAGCATGCGCTCTATGTCTGTGCCAAGAAATCCGATCTCGACACGGTAGGCGCCGCCAGGTTCAGTAATTATCCGACTACTGGAGATATTTGCGGTATGAGCCTGTGCAGGAAAAGATAAGACAAATAATATAAAGCAATAAACAAGAATAAACTTTGGGATCTGAGCCATTAGGTCTAACTCACTTGACGCCAGAGCGTTCGGCGGCGTATGAAATATTTATAAAAAAGTAATACTTTCTAGAAGAGCGACAGGTCAAGCGATGTCGGATTGTTTTCCTCGCTGCCAAGCTAATTTGGCGTTATTCCTTTCTAGAGCAGATCAATCCTTTTGCTTACGCAATAGCCTTAATTTATTATAAAAAGCCAATGCTCGTATTTTATAAAATCTTCCTAAATAAATCGTCCAAGTCACGATGTGAAAATAGGACCCATTTTCTAAAAAGGTATCGTTATGCTGAAAGGACGTGAATTTTTAAAATTTTTAAATAAATTTTTATTGCTGCTCAAAGCAAATTTTTGTAAAAAATATTCGATCACTACCCAGCGCATGCTCATTCATATCTGCATGGCAATAACATTTCTCGGCATGTCATCTATTCAGTCAATTGTGCAAGCTTACCGCTATATTCCGGAACCTATGTCGTCTCATAGTGATTTAGCGCTAAACTATTCTGGTAATTTACCGCTGATCTTTTCTGTAAAACGTCCCGATGTTGATCATTCTCGACGTATAATTCTAGCTCATGCCATTGTTGTTCGGACCTCTCCTCCCCAAGATGGAGAAGGGCAAGCTAATATTGGTAAAGTTGATGTCTGGTATGACGCTGGCATTCGCGACTCACTTGCAGCTTTGGCTGTAGTCAGTGAGTCTGGCGAACGTGTTGATAAGAAAGATGCTGCGATCGATAGTGCTGATCCAGCACATGTCTCAGTAAGTGTAGCGCCCTTAACGCCTGGGAAATATACTGTCCGGTATAGAGCCCTATCTGCTGATGGACATATGGTCAGTGGCGCATGGGAGTTTCAGGTCAAATGAAATATTGTAATCTTTCGTATTCAAGGGCCCGGATATAATGGTCAATTTTCCAGTAACAGGATAAAAGTTCTAAAGATCTATTAGGTCAAAAGTTAAAAATGTGCGAATAAAAAAGGATACAATTATGATCCCCAGTAGGCGATTAAATTTAATTCTTTTTGTGTTTATATGTCTTTTAATTGGCGTTAACGGCACAGTTTTTTCGTTTAAATTTTGGGGGCCGCCCGTTGTCCAAGCATGGGATGATTATTGGAAAGAAAAATTAAACAAGCCAGCAGAGAAAGCTGGCGACCGAACGATTTCAGATTGTTTGAAAGTAAGTGATTTCTACTCTGTGCATCTGACAACATATTTTTTAGCTGACTCATCAGAAAATGCCGGAGGGCCTACAGATGATCTAAAAAAATATGCTGAATATTGCGATCATGTGCCTGAGACTGGAAGAGTTATTTTTGCACTTACTTTGATGGAAAAGGAAGTGAGAAAGGATACATTATCGCTTTCTTTTTATCAGTATGACTCTGCTGGAGAGTTAAAATTAATCAATTCTCTTCCGCCAAAACAATATCCTAGTGGCATGGTATCAATGGATGGAGTAGTCGATCACCGGGGTAAATATCTTCTGACGCTGGCCTTTGGTGAGGGCAAGACCAAAGAAGATTTGATTGAAATGCCAATCCAGGTTGGGAAATAGGCTTTGAGAAATTTGCTTTATTTTCTTTAGCCTAGCTTCTTATTTTTCGGCTATGTCTTTTTTGGCGCCAACGCATCAAACCAGTTGTAAAGAGCGCTAGGGGTAGGAGTCCAATAAGTAAAAGGACAGGGCGTCCATATTCACCAAAAATCTCTCCAGTATGGACAGGGAATAGCCATTCAAAAAGCTTTTCTCCAGCCGTAAAGTTATCAGGATCCTGTATTTGCAAGATCTCGCCGCTATATTGATCGATGCTTACATTCCGGTAAGTTCTTGATTTATTGGGCTCACTGTCCAGCATCTTTCCAACAATAAAAACGCCAGTTGGACTATTTGGAAGGGAAATTGAAAAGATTTTTCCATCTTTAAATACGCGATTAGCAATCACAATTGCTTGGGTTATGTGTATAGGTTCATGCTGGGCTGATGGTTTTGATTTACCAAAGTTAGGTTCGCCGCTAACTGTTGAAAAAAGGCTTGTTACTTTCTGTGTGACTGGCTTGAAGATCATAGCCGCGCCAGTTGCAGTCATAATAATGAGGAACGCTGCGCCATAAAATCCAATATTTTTGTGCAAATCATAAGTTATTCTTTCTGAGCTTGCCTGCCATTTAACTGTTAAACCTAACCTCCAATTTTTGTTTTTTAGCCACCATAGATAGAGGCCAGCAAAGGCTGAAAAGAAAAAAAAGATCCCAATGAAGCCAATTAGATAAGCGTTATTAGCCCCTAGTAATAAGGTCCAATGGAAGGCCATAAGAATTTGGATTATTGGCTGTGAGAATTGATCCTCTCCATGAATTTTTAGCCTTTGACCCGTAACTTTTGCCGTATAGGGATTTATAAAAACTTCATAAAAAAAGCTGTCTAGATCATCTGTCTCAACTATGTATGTTAAGATTGCAGCCGCATTTTTGTGACGCGGCATCATGAGACGTTCTACCTTTGCATCCTTGGGGATGGCTTGGATAGCTGAAGAGTAAATTTCGCTGATAATTTTAAATGATGCGTTAGGGGGTGAAGCAACGCGCATGAGCGAATAATTCAAACGCTCGTCAATATCTTCTCGGAAAGCTAGGATGCTTCCACTAAGACCGATTAGAACAAAAACGAGGCCTAGAAAGAGGCCAATTATTTTGTGTGCGTTATAAAAGAAATTATGTGCTATTCTTTTCATTTAAAGCCTATCAATGATCAATAGATCCAAAATATCGCTTTAGTCCTATGGCTTTATAATGAGAAAATACTTGATACCCATTATAGCGCAACACAAAAATCAATAATCCAGGAGAATATTTATGAGGAAAGATTTGAGAAATTTGTATGGTTTTGTTGTTGCGGTCTGTTTAATTAGTATGCTTGTAACATCTGCGGATGCTAAGTTGCTCCATAGTAACCCCGCTAAAACAGACAGGATTATTAGTCAAAACATCGATGATAGTTGGGACGGTGATTTAGACAGTAACTGGGGCTATGATTATAGCCTTAATCCAAATGAATTCGGACAAAATTTAAACGGGCCAAATGGAGATTTTGGGTATGGTGGATTTGGTTATGGCTATGGAGGCTGGTAAGGCCAGCTAACCTTTATGTACAGCCATAATAATCTTAGGAACATGATAGATCCTAATTGCCAGATTTGGTGCTACTTTTTGGGCGCTCTTCCCCAAAAATTTGTTCCTT
>BJGJ01000074.1 GCA_014190435.1 Methylocystaceae bacterium
AGTTTGGCGCCGGCAACTTAGATTACGTAGATTATTTCACATTCACCGATAAGCTAGGTTTGCTAACGGCTAACGCTACCACGCCCTATATCATGGCGTTTCCTAATTTGAAGGAAAGTGGCCCATTAGTCATGGAAGTTCCAACGGGCGCGACAGCTGGTTGAGTTACCGATTTCTGGCAACGCCCACTAACGGATAGTGGCCAGACTGGGCCAGATAAGGGCAATGGCGGCAGGTATCTCATTCTAGGTCCAGACGATCCAGACATAAAACCGGAAGGTTACTTTGTTATTCGCTCACCTACCGTAAATGTTTGGGTGGCCCATCGAGTCCTCGATCCGGACCCTCTCAAAGCGAAGGCAACAGCTTCTGCTCTTCGCCTCTATCCCTATAGCCAACGCGATAACCCTCTTCCCACACTCCATTTATCTCCCAATGGGCGCAAATGGAGTGGCACACAACCACGCGGATTGCTTTATTGGCAAGGCCTTGCCAAAGCACTTGAGAGTGAGCCAGTTCTTGACCGTGACCGTATTATGCTTGGAATGTTGCAACCCTTAGGCATTGAAAAAGACAAGCATTTCAAGCCAGATGAAATTCAGAAAAAAATCCTAACTGAAGCAGCTCTAGTGGGAGAGGCTATGGCCCGAGCCATCGGCTACGCTAAGCGCTTTAATAATGTGAAAGTCTGGCCTGGAAAGCAGTGGGATATTTCATTGTTTTTGAAAGAAACCTCACAAGAGACTCCTACCCATACACAGTTTGATGAGAGGACTTCCTGGTTCTACGAAGCGGTTGGCGTCTCGGCCGGAATGATGGGACGCGAAGTCGGTGCAGGACAAGTCTACCTTGAAGCAGCAAAAGACAAGAACGCCCAATGGCTCCAAGGCGAAAAAAACTATCATTTGCATGTGCCGGCAAATGCGCCTGTAGTTCAGTTCTGGTCCTTCACAGTTTATGATAATGAGACGCGTTGTTTTGTAGATACTGGCCTCAAACCGGATCGAAGCTCTCGCGACGAGATCATCAAAAATTCTGATGGATCTGTTGATCTCTATTTTGGCCCGAAAGCGCCAAAGGATAAACCTGCGACCAATTGGATCAAAACAAATCCAGGTAAAGGGTGGTTTACCTACTTCAGACTTTACGGTCCCACCCAGGCCTATTTTGACCGCAGCTGGATCCTACCTGATATCGAAGCGCTAAAGTGATCAGCCTATCAAATAATTAATATCAGACTTTTGCCCCTACTCTGGGAAATTAATTTAAGGCTCTGACATTTCATTATTTCTGCAGATTTATAGGCCAGTGCCTGAGGTTCTCGTCTTTATTTTCTATGGTGCACCATAAAGTCAATTACTAGCATGATTTTCAGTAACTATTGATTTTATCTCACGAAAGCAGTCGGAAGAAAAACAAAGGCCGGATGAATATCTGCATAAAGATTTATTAATTCCTCATTTATTTAAAATAGACTAAATCCACCCTTTTCGCTTAAAATTGGAGTACAATAAGATACAAATTACTATAATCGTTATAAGAACAATAAAATATCCATACTGCCATCTAATTTCAGGCATATACTCAAAATTCATACCATAAATTCCAGCTATTGCAGTTGGTACAGCAAGTATTGCTGCCCATGCCGCAAGTCGTCTAGTGATATAGGTCTGCTCCATTTGAGCATTCATAACATTAGCTTCGTGCGTGAATTCTAGAACTTCACGCATTGTTTTTATACTTTCTTCTATATGCCGGACATGATCTGTAACGTCGCGATAATGAGGACGCATTGTATTGCTTATCGCAATGACCTCTGTTCGTTCTAGTCTATCACAAACTGTAATCATTGGTGTTATTGAATTTCTTAGCCTTAAAAGATCACGACGTAAAGCATGGAGACGCTCAATTCGCTTTCTACTATTTGAACCACTTAAAACTTCATCCTCAATAGCTTCTACTTCTTCATGGATTATTTTTAAAACAGGAAAATAATTTTCTACTATGAAAGCCAGAATTGAGTAAAGAATATAGTCCTCGCCCTCAGACAATCTTTTTGGATCGTCTTCACAACGCTCTCGAACAGATGAATAGCTTATAGAGGCACCATGCCTGACTGTTATTACATAGCCCCTACCAACAAATATATGAGTTTCTCCGAAAGCGACGCGCTCATCATGTAATTGCGCTGTTCTAGCAACAATAAATAAACTATCTCCATACTGAACAAGCTTAGGGAATTGATGGGCTTCCTCGGCATCCTGCACGGCTAAAGCATGTAAACCAAATTGATTTTTCACGGTTTCCAGAAGTTGAGGCGATGGATTGCAGAGCCCAATCCAAACGACATGATGCTCGAGTGCTGTCCAATGTCCAGCGGTCTCAATTGTAACTGACTGCAGCTTTTCCCCATTTTTATATACTACTGCTGCGACAACGCCGGCCATTTTGTTCGTTGCTATCATTTTTCGCCTGCTGTGATTAATTAGGATACTTTATAACCGAATTCTTTAAGTTACATAAGAATCGTTTCATAAGTGATATTTTCTATAGAGGATCAAACTATGCGCATCTTCTAGCAAATTAAGCCTGCTAATAGCAGTAATGACAGACTTAGTTGCTAACACAATAAAATTGAGTAATTACATAGGTAGCTGAGCCAACGATAGCTAGATATTCTTCTGAATGCATGCATTCAAAGATTTATCAATCCTAAACTGAACTCTTATCATGCTCAAGCAATCAACCCGAAAATGGCATGCCGCTATCGTCTCCTAACGACACGACGCGTTGTGTAGTTTTCCGACAATTTTTTGCTTATTTATTAAGAAACAGATGTTGCCTGCACGCAGCTTTAACTTGATAAGGGCCACTATAATCTACCCCTATGGCATGTAATTTGCCGTAACAGATGCGCCGGACGGACTACACCACTAACATGAATAAAGCGCGAGGCGATTAACTCTTGCCAAACAGTTGCCTCTTAAACTAATCATCAATTGGAATGCTATCTTGGGCCGGATTAGGTAAAATAAAATAGAGATATTAACGACGTAAGAAATGTCAAAGCTTCCAACCTTTGAGAAACCTATCGACCTGTTTGGTCATCCTCGCGGGCTGAGCTTCCTGTTCATGACAGAGATGTGGGAACGTTTCTCATATTATGGCATGCGCGCCCTCCTTGTTCTTTATATGGTCAAATACCTCCTCCAGCCAGAACATCATCATGTCATTGGCCTAGATGGACTACAGACCCAAATGTCATCTGTCTCCGGGGCGATGAGTTCCCAATCCTTTGCTTCAGAAGTTTATGGACTCTACACCGGCCTCGTCTATCTCGCTCCCTTGCTTGGTGGCTGGTTAGCAGACCATCACGTCGGCCAGCGCCGTGCAGTCGTAGCGGGCGCGCTTTTGATGGCCTTAGGCCATTTTATGATGGCCATTGAGTCTTTAACTCTGATTGCGCTTCTTTTGCTTATTATTGGCAACGGAGCATTCAAGCCGAATATCTCTTCCCAGGTAGGGCGACTCTACACTAATGATGATATACGCCAGGATTCTGCCTACTCTATTTTTTATATAGGCATAAATATTGGGGCATTTCTTGCGCCCCTCATCTGCGGGACGCTTGGCGAAGAGTTAGGCTGGCATTATGGATTTGCTGCCGCTGGCGTGGGCATGCTTATTGCGCTCGGCTGCTATCTATATGCACAGCCACTCCTTCCGCCTGATAACCTTACAGATGTCGATAATGCGCAACAACCTTTGAAACAAACTGAGCGGAAAGCTGTCATTACACTTACTGCAATTTATATCCCCACAATATTCTTTTGGGCCGCATTTGAGCAGCAAGGCAATACGATCTCACTCTGGGCTGATCAATATACAGATCGCTTCATAGATCTAGGCATTTTTCGTGGCGATATTCCTGTCACCTGGTTTCAGGCGCTGAATCCACTATTTGTATTCTTATTTTCACCTCTCATTATCAGTTTCTGGGCATGGCAAAGAAAGAAAGACAAAGAACCCTCTATCATGTCTAAAATGGGTCTTGGATGCATTCTTGTCGCTTGTTCATATCTGATTATGGCACTCGCCGCATGGACGAAGCAAGAAGACAAGGTTAGCGTCTTGTGGCTTTTATTCTACTTTATGGTAATCACAATTGGTGAATTATATGTCTCGCCCATTGGACTATCGCTTGTATCCAGAATGGCCCCTAGGCGCATGATATCCACCATGATGGGTGTGTGGCTAGCCGCAAGCTTCATAGGAAATTTCGGTGCGGGCTGGCTTGGCGCATCTTGGGGATCAATGGATAAAACAAGCTTTTTTTGCCTCATAGCCCTTGTCGTCGCCTTCGGCGGTCTTATGATTTTTTTTCTCAAGTATATGATACGAAGAGTTATGGGCGCTGATAATATCAGCGTATGATGTTGAAGCGATACAAATGATCAATATGGAGCGTCTTACTGAGAGATAGATTTATGAAGCATCTATAACAAACGAAATTTACTGACTGAATATATAATAAAAAGAATGACATCACATTCAAGAGACATGCAAAGTCTCATAGATATAAAAGATCATATTTAATTATTTTTTGTTTTATATCTTTGGACATAGCCCCTCCTTATATTGGAGCAGCGGGATAAAGACCTCTTTTTGCCACCTAGGAGAAACCCTGACATAGTCTCTTAGCTCTAAACTTGAGCTTATATTCTCAAGAAAAAAATGCCCAGCATTTGCGCCGGGCATTTCATTTTATTTTCCACTACGCTCTTCTTTGAAAATTTTATCTAGAGCCTGAATAATTTTTTCATCTCGGTGTTGCTTACAATAGACAATAACCATGTGCTCCTCTCCCGAAACGCGAGAGTAGTGATAATAATGCTTTTTAGCTAAACCATTGTACCAACCTGAATACCAATTTGCCAATGCGTTAGCATCTTCCTGATAAGTATCAGCCAGCTGAGCACAGGTGAGAGCTTGCACGTCAAGAAAACCATTTTTATCAACATATGTATCAAGACCCACTGCTGCATAAACGCTACTAGAGAAAAATAACAGCATTGTTAATGTAGTCGAAAATAGTAATCGCATTCGTTGCTCCTATAAGATTTCAAGTAAATACCAGAGAAGGTTTGGTAGCAATCAAACCAAGCTTTAGTAAAGAAAGATTTGGCTGGAAGATTACGATGATTTGTCAGCCATTTGGCCGCAAAGTCAAATTACTCCTTTACGAGACCACATGCCTCTATGCCCTCGTCATTAAAACAACCCGCTTTATCACATTTAGCTCGAGCCATAGAGCATTTGTCGATACATTTTGCGCTTGCCAGATCACCTTTTGAATCACGCTTAGTGCAAGTATCAAAGCATTGATTGTAGGCCTGCGAACACGTTTTTAATGCTGAATTACTCTGCTGTGCGAGTACTGGAGTGCTGAAAGCTATAGCACAGCAGATCAACAAGAATTTATTATTTTTTTCACTTTTTGGCTCCCGAGGTTTAAGATTGACGACAAAACTGTGAAAATGACCACTTCTTGGTAATCAACTCCAAGCTTTGAAGTACTAGACAAGAGTTACAACAAGCCCCATGTTTTATCCACTATTAAGCTTGCATTCTTATTGTTAGCTAGAGCCTGCCTAAGGCTTTTAATCAAGGATATCCTGTAATAAACTTTATTTATAGAGCCTGTAAATATTTACCCCATAAAATGAATTACACGCTCCATAGAGACCACAGCCGACCAAATCGAAGATAAAGCAATACTCAACAAGAGCTAAATCGTTTCTATCTAATCCTCATAGCCGCGGCTTATCAGACACACCATCTTACTTCTCCTCACTTAACCCGCCGCCTCTTCATGTTTTTCATTGGCTTGCAGGAGAATTATTTCTAAGAACAGTTTTTGATAGTATAGATTCACAAAATTGGATCACACTGCATCTGGTAAATAGGAAAAAGTTTTTATGTCATATGCAAATTTTAATTTATAAGATAAATCCAGTCATTACAAATAACTTAACAGCTCTCAATAATTTAAAAGAAAGAGATAGATCAATGAGAAGAAAATATCTATAGTATTGCTGGTAATTAAAACTAACTACGTACATTCAATTACTTTAAATACACGAATGAAATTCAATATAAATATCCAGAATTGCAACTAGAGAGAAATAAATTGCGATTAGTTCATCGATCTATTAGCCATCACTTCAATGACTCCTATAAAAAAGAATTTTTTACCAGCCATAGTGGCTATCAATGGCTTGATCAATTATTCTCCAGAGC
This sequence comes from Methylocystaceae bacterium, assembly GCA_014190435.1. Classification (GTDB taxonomy): domain Bacteria; phylum Pseudomonadota; class Alphaproteobacteria; order Rhizobiales; family Beijerinckiaceae; genus Methylocystis. The sequence goes on from BJGJ01000074.1 coordinate 6,301, forward strand.
TAATTTATTGATATCCATATAAAACAATTATTATCAAGACCATCCATATGAGGAATGGTTTTATTATAATATCAAACTCATCATTCTGCATATCAAAATCTCAATTTAGAGAACTGAGATAAGATGCCACAAATCAGCCAGGAATAATCTTTCGATTAATAAAATATAATCTTCTAATTTTGTTATCAGTAAACACGATGATAGTCCACAAACTTCGCTATTGAACAACTCAGTCAAAAAGCGGATATTAGAAATTGAATAAATAATTGGAGAAATATTTATTCGCCTAAAAAAATTTCTTTATACACTCAAAAAAAGATAAAAAGACATTGAATTGGTGAAGAAAATTAATATTTAGACAGAAAATCTTTCAAAACTGGATTTGGAAATTTTTGCTCTTTAGTAATACAAAAGAAGCTTTCTTTAATTTCTGGAATCTGAGCATACTCTACCAGCTCCCCGGTTTTGAGCTCATCAATCACAACTACTGGCGGCACGATTGTAAAAGCTTTACTGTCCCTAACAATAAGTCTGAGCATAGCCATATCGTCGACTTCAGCTAATATTTTGATTTTTACACCCGCTTCGCCAACAATTCGGTCAACAGCCGACCTTATGGCGCAGCCACGTCCGGGCAGAACAAGAGATAATCCCTCAAGATCAGCGGGAAAATTGATCTTCTTTTTTTGTTTAATTCCCTGCTTGTGGCCGATTAGACTAACAGACTGATCGGATATTAATTTATTTTTCCACTCCGAATTAATTTCAACTGGCGCAGCCTGGTTAGAAAGAAGTAAGTCAATAGATAAGCTCTGCAACTGATTTAATAGCTCTGAAAAGTTTCCAGAATGAATGATAATCTCAACATCTTCCTGAATAATTAAGTTACGCAGAAAGCTCAGTTGAAAATTTCTAGAAAGATTGGCGACAGCTCCAATTCTTAAGATTTTCCTTTTATCGGTGGACAACCCCCTCATCGTTGCAAGGAGGTCGTCTCCTGATTTGAACACCGACTCTGCATACGATAATGCTATTTTTCCAGCGTCAGTTAGTAAAAGAGATTTACCCTCTCTCAAAAAAAGAGCGTGACCTAACTGCTCTTCAAGCGCCTTAAGCTGAACAGACAATGACGAGGGAGAAACATTAAGATGCTCAGCCGCCTTTGTGAGCCCGCCTTGGCGAGCAATGGCACGAAAATATTTTAAATGATGATAGTTTAAATATGGCATGGGATTCGTATAAAACAGAATCCATTTTAATGAAAATCTTAAAATGTCAAAATCAAGCTGAATAGAATATTATGCACAATTATATTAACTGATGGAGAAAAAATAAAACATTATAAATAAAAATTGACCAATAAAAAGCAAAACAAATCCCTAAATGAACCCGATAGGTAAAATGATTAACAAAAGTCTTTAAATAATTAAAATTAGGGTCACGGTGATCCAATTACCGGACATCATTATCGTTCGAATCAAGCAAATATAAACGCGTTGTGTAATTCCATCGCACTGATTCTGTCTACTCAAATGT
>BJGJ01000075.1 GCA_014190435.1 Methylocystaceae bacterium
TTCTTTTTAGCGAAGACAGATTTGCTCTCATTGCTAACTTTAAATAAACAATGCTTAGAGTAGTAGCATAATTAGAATTAAAATCGTAATATTATTTGATTTAAATTTTTGGATAAAGTATAAAATCATTATAATTATCAGAATTATGTTTTTTAAAATCTAATAACAAATTTAAAAAAAGCCAGTCTAACAGCTCTATTTTTCATTCAGCTGCTATTCAGCTTAGAAGCGCCATAACGCATTTGTTTTCACTCCAGATAAGCTGGAGAGTTAGGGAGAAAGATGATGATTTCACGTTTATCTGCACTTTTACTAAGCGTTACGGTAGCTACATTCTTTAATCTTAATAGCGCTTCAGCCCAAGTTCCCGACGTTGCTGGCGCGGCCACGGGTGCAGCGACAAGCGCGACCGCTCCTGCGGCGACAAGCGTTGATCATGTGAAGGGCCCTGTTGATCATGCTAAAGGCGTTGTTGAGCAGGGCAAGGGCGCAGTTGATCACCCAAAATCAGCGCATGAGTCTGTAAAAAAAGCGCTGCCTGAGAGTAAATAATCGAGACTGCGGAGGGGGTACCCAGCCCCCTCTAATTTCTAATTTTTTTAATCTTTCAGATTAACTTTAAAAAAATTAATCCATATTCATTGACTCTACTCAGGGGCTTAATACCAAAGCTGATAAGCAATTTCTTGAGTAAGTAGAAAGAAAAGTGCGTATATTTTATCGCCTTTTCTTCTTTCCTTTAGAAGCTTGTGGCGTTTCATCATAAAGATCCGTAGGTGGGGCATCGAGCGTTTTAGCATGCAAGGCGGGTTGGTCGGCGCTTGGGTTGAGCGTGTCGAGCGTTATGTCCGGGATTTCTGTGCCGTTAGGTAATACTCCAGTTTCTAGGAAACCAAAGTCGTGGCGCGCGCCGTAACCGCCATGGCCAGGGTAACCGGAGTAATCGCCATATTGTTGAGCGCAAAGCGGTGTTGCAAAGAGGAGGGCAGCAAGCATGATTTTAATTCCCATATGAATGTCCTTATAGCAGTCTGCATTTTTCAAAATTAGCAAAGCTCTTGCCTAGATATAGCTTTGTAGAGAAAAGTTGCAACCTTCTTTATTCTTTTATTGATTTATCATTATATGATTTAAATAGATATTCTTTGATTATGATAAAGCTTTAATGAGTAATCGATGAGAGCATCTATTCCTTATATTCACCTGATCTGCCTTTAGTGGAGGCTCTTAGCAAAAGTTAGAGCTGAGGGCTGAGATCAAAAAACTTTTATGACTCTGACTTACTGAAATTGCATCGCAATATAAAAGTCATATATTCATCTGAACAATTTTTATCTTGAAAATGTCTCAAAATTCTTTAAGTTATGATATCACTAAGAGAGTATTAGAGAATGAAATTATATTCTAATCGGATTTTAGCGGCTATTGCCATTGTCCTTGGTTCTACTCCCGCAGTCGCTGTAAATAAAGTCAATGCGCAATTGACATCTATTATTCGAGCTGCTGGCTATAAATGCCAAGAGCCTGTGACGGAAATAGAGGAGGAGCTTGCTTCAGCGCCGCAGGAAAGAGCCTGGATTGTTGAGTGTAAGAACGCAGCCTATAAGGTTTTGCCGCTTCCTCATTTTAGTTATCATGTTGAGGTTTTAGAATTGCCCGAATAAAACCTCAAACCTAGGACAGGGTTTTTTAAATATAAGAAAGAAAATTTAATGGATATTTTAGAATTTAGTAAAAATTTTCCACTACAGATTTTTACTCATGGAAGCATTTTGCTCGAAGAAGGAAGTAGAAAAGATCTTCTTTATGTTCTTCTGGACGGCAAAATAGAGATCTCAAAGGGCTCAGTAACCTTAGCAACTGTAACGACTAGGGGAGCTCTTTTGGGAGAAATCTCGCTTTTAACCGATATGCCTCATAGCGCAACGTGCCGAAGCCTAGGCGAGGTCAAGGTCTATATGATCCCTGCTGACGCTTCATTTTTAGAACATCATCCGAATTTTCTATTATTTATTGCTAAAGATCTTGCTCGGAAATTGAATAAAGCAACATTATCTTTAACGAGTACATCTGAAAGTGGAGCGCCAAGAGATCCATCAGAATTGCATCGTAAGGCAGAGCAGATGGATGCAATTTTAAAAGAATTATATGAGTGAGATATTTTGGCCTCAGACTAATGTAGTGAAAATAATGTTGGTATTAAAAGAATTATTAATTAAATCATGTTTAGAGTGAATGAATTATATGTTATCTTCGTTTAAATTATTTTCTTTTTAAGACAAGAAGTCTGTTAGATTTTTCTGCTGTAAAATTTTTTGTGTTTTACTATTTTTTTATTCAAATTGTCTCTATTTGGCTCTAAGGTGCGGCTACATCGCAAATGTATTTTAATTCTTTCCAATAATTGATCGATTTTTTTGTAACGCGCGCTGCGACAGCGCTTGGGGTCCACGGGGGTGAGGCCAAGAGTTTTAAGAAAATTGCGCTCGAAACGGCATTGATAAGGTCTAAGAGGCGAAGAGCTGGGCCAGGTTGTTTACAACTATCAACAAAGGCTGACGCTGCCGTCAATTAAATTGCCTGGGGTGTTATTTGAAGTTCTTAAATAAATTCATTCACTTGTCAGTATAAGAACGTTTTATGTCAGACTGCTTTCAGAAAAGAAAAAAAAAATTTAACCTTGCGCCTGTGTTGACATTGCGGATTAGCATGGTCTTTGCCACATTGAGTCTGGCTGCACTGGGATTAGTCCCCTTGGTCCGGCTCGGGGGCGTCAGGTTTTTGATTATTTCAGGAGCCTGACGTCCCTTTTTAATTGACCTGTTCTGAAATCTTAAAACGCGGTATCACTCTATCGACGGTTGTTCTTTATTCTTTCTTATTGACGAAAAGCGCAGGCCTTTCTGTTGCATCGCCCTGAGATTGCTTAGGACCTTTCACTGACGTGTTGCATACTATTGTTAGAACATGTTCCCGCCGGTATAAATTTTAATCATGACATCGAAACATAAGACAACCATGTCGGCTATGGTCTTAGTCAGGCCAGGCGTACCGCTGATTATTGAAAGCCGAGAACTTCCAAAACCAGGAAAAGAAGAGATCCGGATCCTTATTGAGGCCTGTGGTGTTTGTCGAACAGATTTACATATTATTGATGGAGAATTAACGCATCCGCGACTGCCGCTTGTACTAGGTCATGAAATTGTTGGAAGAGTAGATGCGCTTGGAGAAGGGGTAACAAATTTCCATCTTGGACAAAGAGTGGGCGTGCCCTGGTTAGGACATAGTTGCGGGCATTGCCCTTATTGCCAAACAGCGCGTGAAAATCTGTGTGATGATCCTTTATTTACCGGCTATACGCGAGATGGCGGCTATGCAACGCATGCTATTTCAGATGTGGCATATAGCTTCCCACTGCCCGAAAATATTGCTCCTCAATATCTCGCGCCTTTACTATGCGCTGGGCTCATTGGTTGGCGAACACTAAAATTAGCAGGTAATGTTCAAATAATTGGAATCTATGGTTTTGGGGCAGCGGCGCATATAGTAGCACAAGTAGCACTTCATAAAGCAATGCGTGTTCATGCCTTTGTTCGTCCGGGTGATGAGGCCGCTGCGCAATTTGCACTTTCGTTGGGGGCTACCTCCGCTCAAGACTCCAATCAGCCGGCGCCAGAGCGTCTTGATGCGGCGCTTATTTTCGCACCCATTGGCGGACTTATACCAATAGCCTTAGCTGCGACGAAAAAAGGGGGATCCGTTGTTTGTGGCGGCATCCATATGAGTGAAATCCCAGCCTTTGATTATTCGCTATTATGGCAGGAAAGGAAATTGCTTTCTGTCGCTAATTTAACGCGTCAAGACGCAGAAGAGTTTCTCGCTTTTGCAGGAAAATTTCCGTTTAATATTCGGATAACGCCCTATCCATTAATGAATGCAAATGAGGCATTACAAGATTTAAGAGTCGGAAAGATCCAGGGCGCGGCAGTCTTGATGCCGCAACTCTGAAGGTAAAACTAAAGACGTTTTTTTATTATTGCTGATAGATAAAAGAAAAGGAGACTTAGCAATACTTTGCTAAGTCTCCTTGAAAATTATTTTTTAAATTAGTTCCAGCTTAATAAAGCCAATCCAAACAGTGTTTTGGTGGCTTCATACACTCGTAAAGGCAATTATATCAAGCAGACAAGTTGCTTCTGAAGTACAAAGAGAAGAGAGATTCATGGCAAATAATGCACTGTGAATAGATAGAGGCACCACCTAAGGTGGCGGTATCTCGTATTGAGAGGCAGTTTTAATGTGGGAAGCATTTCCATGTTTCATGGCTAATCTCCACAGCTAACGTTTATACGCTACGCCTATTTTTAAATCTGACAAGTGAAATTAAATTAATTCTCTGCTGCGCCGCAATAGTCCGAAAAAACGGACTTTACTGGCGCGCTTCTTTAGGGAGCTTTAACCAACTGAGGTCTTCAGAGGAGAAGGCTTGGCGGTTGGGGGAAGAGAAATTGCTCGGCGGAAAAGCTGCTAAGGATTAGGAGTTATAAGTGAGTGCTTTTCATCATCGTGAGCAAAGAATGATGGGATAAATTTATCGGACCAGTAATGCTGTAATCCGACCAATAACAACGCAGGCTAAAATTAATGCTGTTAACTCAAGAGGTAAAAGATTGAAGTAAGATACATTGGACTTCATCAGAATCTATCCTTCTCCTATTTCGATAGGTCAATTATCGTGCAAAATAGTTTAAGGTAAATCTTGACAGGACTGAATGATCATTTATCGAAATCTTCTATAGGCTCATCAGATCTTTTAACTTGCTGTTTTAAAATAGCTATTTTTCTAACTCTTTGTGCTTAGTTTACAGATATATTATTATGTTGAAACCCCTTTTGTTCTAAATTTTCAGACCAGATCAAGATAAAAGAAGGTCGTTTGAGTGTAAAAAAAGCGCACATAAAAGTTTATTTACAAGCAAAAATGACTTGTATCGTGGTTCACCACGATAGTGATGGGCAAGTAGCGACACCGGAAAACCTTAGACAAAAAAACAAGAAATCTTTAATTTTTATTGCACAAAAATACAGTCCTTTGTTGATTTGTGGAGGCTTAAATTTCTGATCTAGGCTCTGTTAAGCGCTGAAGATAAAAGCCCTGCAATTTGAACTGGACCCCAGTCGTTGGACAGAAAGCTGCCTTAGCTAAGGTGTAGAACCGGGCTGTTGACATCTCTCCCCAGGCAGTGAGGAGAGGTTGATCTCAGCTTTATAGCATTCCTGTTTTATTTCTAAAACCTTCTTCTGTTTTTGTAGCTGTGGGTATGTGGTGCAACGCGTAGCGTTGTGCACATATCCATAGCTGCTGCTCATATAAAAATCTCTGCTGGTGTTTTATATCCCAGTGATTGATGAAGACGCTCATCGTTATAAAAGTTGATCCAAGCGCCAATTCCTGCGCGCGCTTCAGCAATTGAAGCATAAGCTTTCAGATAGTTGAGTAGCGCGAGGGAATCTCACCCTCGCGCTCTCCCAGAACCGTACATGAGCCTCTCGACTCATACGGCTCCTATTGCCCCACCATTCAACCCATTCCTCCAATGCGCAAATAGATCTGGCTGACGCGATTTAATAGCGCGCAACCAATCCCATGTGCGTTTATAATGATTCCTGAGCCTTTTATATTTCCGTTGCGCCCAACGTAAGATAAATTTATCCACCGTTCGCAACGCGTCTAGCAAGACAGATCGGTTAAATCGCCCATAATAGTTGACCCAACCTTGCAGAACAGGTCGAGCCCACTTGGCAATCTCTTCCAAGTCAAGATCGTTACGAAAGTGCAACCTCCAGCGCCGCACTGTTTGACGCATTGCCTTGGCTGCTCTGTTGCTAACTGCAGGAGAAAAACTGACAAATAATCTACCTGAATGGGTCATTGCTGTTCGAGGTCTAAAAGTAAAACCCAGAAAATCAAAACTTCTTTCAGGAAAGTCTTGTTGTCGATTTGAATCCTTACAGTAAACGATCTTTGTCTTTTGCGGATGAAGTTCCAACTTGCAATCCGCAAGCCTGTCTTCCAGTTCCTGTCGAAGCGATAGCGCTTGTGCTTCGCTGCGACAATGACAGATGACATCGTCGGCGTAGCGCTCAAAAGAAATATCTGGATGATTTCTCTTCATCCATTCATCGAACGCATAGTGAAGGAAGAGGTTGGCTAGAAGAGGACTGATCACACCTCCTTGAGGGGTTCCTTTCTCTCGTCTAACAAGCGTCCCATCCTGCATTCCTACGGGAGCTTTCAACCATCTTTCGATGTAAAGTAGCGCCCATGGACAATTGGAATGGAAACGCACCGCCCGCATCAACAGCTCCCAATCGATATTATCGAAGAAGCCTTTGATATCCAGATCAAGAACCCAATCCTGCCGCCAGCATCTCTGCCGGGCGACAGCCAGCGCCTCGTGTGCTGATCGATTAGGACGATATCCGTAAGAATCCTTGTGGAAGATAGGTTCCACAAGAGGCTCCAGATATCGCTTAACAACCATCTGCGCGATCCGATCTGTCACCGTGGGAATACCCAACGGCCTCATACCGCCATCGCGTTTAGGTATGTCTACTCGTCTGACTGGTGACGGCATGTAGCTGCCCGAGGACAATCGATTCCAAAGTCGATAGAGATTGTTTTTCAGATCCTTATCAAACTCATCAATCGTTTGGCCATCAAAGCCAGCCGCCCCGCGGTTTGCCTTCACTTGCTTATACGCCATCCATACTTCACGCTTGGAAATACTAAATGGTTTTGCTTTATCCATGTTGGTCCTCCCTTTACAGGTTGCCATCACGACAAAGCCAGACAACGTCGTTCCTTCGGTCCAATCCCATTACAAGATCTTCATCCCTACTACGAACAACTCCGCCCCTGTGCCCCGCATTGGTATTTTCGCTCTTGCAGATTCTGTCTGCTTGAGCTTTTCCCTTAACATCGGGACGACAGGTTCCTGAGTTCCTTACTGAAGCCTGTATCAAAGTCACGCCGCCTTCGCGCCGGACGTCAGTTGAGCAGTAAACAGGTATCCCTCAACCTTCTTGCACGGGATAGAAATTGGGATCCCGGTTTCGACGCCATTAACTAAGTTACGACATATCATCAGCGGTTCATTTTCATTCGTCTCTTTGATCCATACCTGACAGGGTGTTTCCCCGCCTTTTCCAACGACGTTCACCACAAGGGCTCTTAACCAATGCAGCTCGCGGCGGTTTGAAGCCTGCTCCTGTAAGCCGACTCCGAGGGGCCCACCCTCATCTTCAATAAAGCACCGCTTCCCAGAACAATTAATAAGGAAGCGTTCACAGCACACGACTTCCTCTTGCTTCAAACTGCGCCATAAGCGTTCGGTGAAGACATTATCAAGGCATCGTCCCTTACCATCCATACTGATTTTAATTTCTTTATCCTCAAGAACCTTCGTAAAATCCTCGCTTGTGAACTGGACTCCTTGATCCGTGTTGAAGATTTCAGGGT
>BJGJ01000076.1 GCA_014190435.1 Methylocystaceae bacterium
TTTGTAACTTTTCAGGAGATGTCTCCCGCGTTACGAGCTCGTTACTCCCGGGGCAAGTAAAGTGGGTCAGACAGAAGACCGTTCGTGCCTCCCAGCTCGGACGGTCTTCGCATTTTAATTTGAAAAACAAAGAAAATTAGGATGTAAAAGGAGAAATTGATAGCTTGCGCGAACTTTCAACAGGGGCTGTAAAGCGCTATTGCAAAAATATTCTTAAGTTCTGTTTTATTGAGTTGGTATGTCTAAAATTAAAATGCAAATTTAATTACTTGTAGGCCTTCAAGAGTGAATTTAACTATTCGCCATCGTCTTTTCTATCTTTAAAATTTAGATCATGATAATTTAGCATTCAGATTTATTGATTATATTGGAAGATGCAGTGGAAAAGAAATAATGACAGAGGCGCTTAATCATGGGCAGCTTGTAGAGATCCTGTCGAGTCTGGGTTATTTTTCTGTTTTTTTACTCATAACGCTCGAAAATCTCGGATTGCCGCTTCCAGGCGAGACGGTCCTCGTGGGTGCCGCGATCTATGCCGGACAAACGCATCAGTTAGATATTATTCTCATTGTCTTAGCAGCAGCTTCAGGTGGAGTCTTTGGCGGCACAATAGGTTTTTGGCTCGGTCGACTATTTGGTCCAAAATTGACTGAAAAATATGGTCCCTGTATTGGCCTGACGCCACGCAGAATTGTTTTAGGAGAGTATCTTTTTAAAAAATGGGGCGGCTTGATTATCTTTTTTGGCAGATTTGTCGCCTTACTCAGGGTATTAGCAGCGATCCTTGCAGGTTTGAATCATTTTGATCCCATGCGCTTCTTTATTTTTAATGCAGCAGGCGCGCTGCTTTGGTCAATAATTTTTGGCTGTGCGGGATATTTCTTTGGTTCAGGGATTCATCAAATCGCTGGCCCAGTAGGTTGGGTCATTCTCATTGTTGTGATGATTGGTGGGTTCTTTATTTATAGATATTTAAAACAAAATGAGGCTCGGCTCACGAGAGAAGCGGAACAGGCTTCTTCAACAGTTTAATCTTTGTTCCTCACACTAATTCTGTGTGTCGCAGATAAATTTTAGCGCAGGATAATTTTAGGGTCTGCCAACAGTAGATAAATCTTCCTTGGCGTCGACTTTCTCAATATGTGTGAAAACATTCGGGATGACTTGGACCCAGTAAGACGCATTCGTGCATCGCAACATCCAGGAATTTTCTTCAGGAAGCGACTCAATCAGAGCTTTTTCTACTCCTAGCGCCTTGTCGCACTTCAGGCCTTCATGTCGGACAAGGTTCGTCAAATAGGTAATATTTGAATTATCATCTGCTAAGGCAAATGAAGTCGATCCAAGGAGTAAAAATATCATCATCGTGGCAAGCTGTAAGCGTCGATTATTCACCTTGAGATCCTTTTTATCCTGGCTGGATGAAGAACGCAGAAAATTAAACAGAGCGGATTTAGGATAAGGGTAATTCGATATGTGGAGAGCGGCAAGTAGGGAGATTAGGTTAAAGAGCCGCCTTATCTTTGAATTTTACAATAAATTGATAAATCTATGCGAAATAGATTTTTGCTTGCTTGCAGATCATATTTATTAAACGAGAAGGTTTGGAAGCTGTGTTTAAGCCCACTGATTGCCTCGAGTTTATTTTTCTGGCGGATCATGATGCGCCAATCCATCTCTGGATGCGGACAAACGGCGATTGGGCGCGTGAGATTGAGTATAATAAATCTCAAAGCTTAAAAATTTTTGGGATTTTTTTACTTTTTTTATTTTTTGGATTTTTACTGGCGGCCAGCACGTTAGTGCTACTGATTTTGTTAATTGGGATGGTGCTATTTCCGGCCTATCTGGTGGGGTTGATCGGCTACTATCGTGATTTATAGGGCTATCGTTTTAGAAGGCTTATTCATATTAATTCTAACCTGAAGATTGCTAGCCTGTTTCACCAAGGTGACGGATCCGGACGCCGGCACCACCATGGGTTGAAAAGCCATGTTCAGGAATGAAGTGGATGCCTGCGGCTTCGAGCGCAACTTCGATTGTGTGGACTAGGCCTTCGGATATTTGGCGTTTCTCCATCTCAAAATCAGTTATCGTGTGGAGACTAACATCAGCCATGTCGGCGAGACGTTGTTGCGTTATTGCGAGAAGGGCGCGGGCGGCGCGGCATTGTGCGGGGGTCATAGAGACATATCCATTGGAGGAATTCTTATCACCGTCATTTGCATATTTTACCAAGATTTAGGCATATTGATAACTGATGATTTTCTTTGCAATGTCTTAAAAGCCGCCAGAAATTCATTTGATACTTAAGTGAAGGAAGACGGTTGCCGAAATAAAGTTATTATAATTCAATAAGATATAAATTATTGCGGAAGGCTTTTTTTGCCACTAATTGGCCGCCTTCGTCCCTATACTGGTGTTAGGAATACTTGGAGCAATGGAAATGAAGTTTAGCTCGGCGCGCACGCTTAGCTTAGGGCTGGGATTATTAATCTCGCTCCTTGTGTCAGAAGCTTGGGCTGCTGACGACAAGTCAACGGTAAAAGCCGTCACAGATATGCTTGGTGTGACGTCAGATAAGCTGCAAGAAAAAATTGATTATAGCGAGCGGCCCAAATTAGTGATGCCGAAAAAAATGGATCTGCTTCCCGCGCCGCAAGATCGAACGGCTGATCGTCCCAGCGACTGGCCGGTTGATGCTAATGTTGGGGTGCGCCGCACCGATCGCTTTGCGCGTGATCCAAATGGCCCGGGTGAAAAACCTAAGCCGGGACTAATGGAGCGTGTGCGCGGAAAGCGTGAAAACACAGGCGCTGGTTCTGATGAGGAGCCAGGTCTCTTTCAGCGAATGCTTGTTACGCGTCAAAAGGCTGCCGAAGAGGATACAGACGAGCCTGCCCGGCGATACCTTGCTGAACCACCAAATGGATTACGTCACCCAACACAGGAACTCAGCAAAGTTAAGGATCCCAGTAAGAAGACCGGCTTTATTGGTTCTTTATTTGGTAGTGGCGGCGGCAGTGACAATGATCCAGTTGCTCAGACTGCCGGTACTTCGGTGGAAATTGAAAAACCAAAAACTGTTGAAAGTCCAGACGAGCAAAAAAATAAAAGTTTTACCTCAAAACTTAAATCTTATTTGCCTGGATTTATGAAGGGCTCTGAAAAGAATTAGTCAGCCCATCAATATGGATCTCTATTCAGAAAAAAGCGCGCTTGAGATGACCTCATGCGCGTTTTTTTAATCCGACTATGCTTCAATTCTGCGTTAGATTATAAATCTTTTCTGAAAGAAAGCATCAGATTCATTTACGCGTCTAACCAATTTTATAGTCGCGTATAATTGTTGAAAATAATTAACACGAAGAGCTTGCTCAAGAATTAGTTATTAATGCCATCATAGTCACATTGCGCCCATTCGCCTTGTCCGCAGTTACCCGCTGGCGCTTGTTTTTCTGATGCAGGTGACTTTGGCTTTTGATTTGGTTTGCCGGGTATTTTTTTCTGGTTATCTGTATCGCTAAAAATGTTAAACGATTCTTCAATACTCTGGTCTTGTGCAAGACATCTTGTGCTTAATGTGGTTCCAGCTAAAAATACAGTTAAGGCAAGAGCCGCATAGAGTGCCGGGTGGGTAGTCATAGATTTGATCTCTCAAGAGCTAATTTGAAAATGCGTGTATTAGTAGCATGGAAGGCTACATCATTATCAAAAATAGAGAGCTATTCTATTAATCAAGTTCTGGGCGCACTTCAGTTACGCCTATTTTCTTTGAAGTATTAAAGTAACTTAGCTTTTTTTAAAATCATTACTCAAGTTTGTTTCACTGCTTTTCTGTATAATGGGGCTTTAATCTAAATTATTCTGAAGGCATTAAATTTCATAAATTTGTCATATAACTATACAAACAGTTGATTAGATTGGATATATTCTCTGTGAATAATGACGGAGCGATCACAATCCAAACACAATGGGCGGGTCATCTAGACACGGATTTTTCTCGTTTAGAAATGATTCGATGCGCCCGAAAGTCTTTGCCTGTCAGACAGCCCTCGCCCTTGGTCTATTAGGGGGCGTTATGGGACCTGTGTCGGCGCTTGCGGACGATACGGCTGATCAAATCCGTGAATTAAAAGCAATTATGCTTGAGCAGCAAAAGAGAATTCAGCAATTAGAGGCTGCTGTTCAAAAGAATAAGCAGGAAACACAAGAAACAAAAAAAAATCTACAAGAGGCGCGTCAGCTTGCTGCAAAAGAGAGGCTGCCTAGTGAGAAGCCGAGAGAACAAAAGACCAATATTCTAAACGCAGCTCAAACTTCTGCAGCTCAAATTCCCGCAGCTCAAACCACAAAAACTCCGCCAGTAGAAAAAGCTTCCTTGGAAGCACCGCCGCCAATACTAGTAAGTTTAAAAGAGGGTTTATTTGTTGAAACGCTTGATAAGCAATGGTCTTTTAAAATTGGTGGGCGTATTCTTGCAGATGGCGGCGCAACCTCTCAGCCTTTGAATGGATTTAATGGTTACGCTAGTTTTCGTCAGGTTCGTTTAGAAGTTGAAGGTAAGGCAGCAGGAATTTATTTTTATAAGCTGCAATATGATTTTGCGGGAACGCAACAAACAATTGCAAATAATGGCAATCACGTCTTAGCAGGCGTTCGCGATGCGTTTTGGGGTATTCAGTCGCCCCTTTTTGCTGTTCCGGGGGCTAAAGACCCCGGCTATATCATGGTTGGCAGCCAGTGGGAGCCTTTCAGTCTCGAGCAGGTGAACTCTTCAAAATATAGAGATTTTATTGAGCGCGCTGCGCCTGTTGATACATTCTCGCCAAGCCGTCACATTGGTCTAGCGGCCGGAGCCTATGGAGATAATTGGTCCGCAAAAGGCGGAATTTTCACAACGAGTTTCGAAGACGCTAATCCATTCCCTGCGCGCGATGTGCCGGCGGCATATGGTATACCGCGTTACTACTATCCTAATGCTGGTAACTTAGGTTCTTATGCGAGTACGCCCAACTGGTATCAATCTACAGGCGGCGGACAATATTTTGATCTAACGGGTCGACTAACCTACGCACCGATAAAAGATGATCACAAGTTTCTTCATTTAGGCTTAGGTGGACGTTACCATCAGCCTAATGATTCAACGGGCTTTAGTAATGACCGCGTATTGCAACTCGGCAATCGTGTCAGGTCAGAGGAGGCGGTATTAGGTCAGGCTTTATTAGGAACGCCAGACTTATCTTGCGGAACGATCACTGCACCGCAGGGAAATGATAATATAAATAATGCATTTAATAGTTCGTCCTTTGCGGGTAAATGCGTCAAGAATAATATTACTTTTAATGCAGAACTGGCCGCTTCATATGGTGCGCTAGGAATTCAGGGAGAATATTTTGGTTCTCTTTATAATAGAGACCAGCAAAAAATAAATCAGGCGACATTGTTTAATGCTTCATACAATAATAACGGCGCAGGGAATACAATCACGGGTGTGCCGTTAAATCCCTGGGGTCAAAAAGCATATTTTGATGGATATTATATCCAAGGAACGTATTGGCTTACAGGAGAGGAGCGCGCTTCGGCCTATGATATACGAAATAAGAATGGTGGTGCTTCTTTTGGTCAAATAACAATCAAAAATCCCTTAAGTCAGGGCGGCTCTGGCGCTTGGGGTCTGGCAGCAAGATTTAGTAGCGTAAATTTGAATAATGGCCCTTACCAAGGGTCGTATTTATATAATCTCTTGGCGCTCACAACGAATGTAACAAATAATCCAGGTGCTCGCGCTTATATTGCGAATGCTGGGATTGTCGGCGGACGCTATCAAGCCACTACTTTGGGAATAAATTGGTATCCGGATGTTGGCTTTGCAGTACAGGCAAATTGGACGCATGTATTGCTAGCTTCAGCGCCGCTTAATGGAATTATTGGTCAATCCTACCAATCTGGTGCCAATCCAGATTTATTTGAGTTGCGCGCGAAGGTTTACTGGTAAAATTAAATTAAGAAAGAGAATTACTTACGTTTTTAAAAAAATAAAAGGCCAGAGATCCGGCCTTTTTAAAATTGCTGATTAATTAATTAGGATTATCTGCAGAGCAGCTTACATCGCATGGAAGTGATGCGTTTTTCCATTGTGATCTGTAATTGACATGCCGGATACATATCCACATTCTTTTGTTCCTGGGACAACAAAGCCATCGCCCTTCATCATCACCTTATGATGGAGCTTTGCATCTACCGGGCTCTGACAGTTGCCACCATTAAGCGTTATCTTATCCACAGCTACATTGTCATGTTTTGCCGTACAAATTATTTCTGCGCTTTCACTTCTAGCGTGGTTTTTATGACAATCAAAGGACTCGCCGGCAAAAGCGACATTGGGAATGAAGGCGGCAAGGATTAGAAGTTTTTTCATCAAAAGCTCCGTTTTTGGATTAGTCAGGTTATTAGAAAGAAAATACGACGTCGGCTAAAAGCTTGTGAAATCTTTTCTAATTCAGCATCAATCATGAGAATGCTAAAGATTTATGACAAAATTACCCATTGATCCCTGAATGTCAAAATTGAATAATGTATCAAATTTAGGTTGGGTCGTTGAAAGCCTAATTCTTGGCGACATTATAGGGATATGCTTTATCTCACGAGGAATTCGCCTCCAATGGGCTCTCAAACAGTTGAGAAAGTTGGAGGCATGAGGAGAAATCTATTGAAATATTTATTTGCGATGATTTTTTTGTTTTTTTTGTCTCATCTGGCAGTAGCTAAGCCAGTAACGTTAATTTGTAGCGAGACGGACGATCTTTATGCGCCGCCTTATCTCGTAACGCTTGACTCAAACACATTAAAACTCACAATCACGAAAAATAATCATTTTGGCGATGAGGTTGAGAGTTACACAGTTGAAGATGTCGAAAATCAAAATGGTCTCTTTGTTGTGACTGCAACAGGAGCCATACTTAATTCCCATATTGTTGTAATTGCTACAGGGCGCAAGCAAATCAGTTACACAGATGCCTATACAAACAGACCTCTGGCGACAGATTATTGTAAATAGTCTTTAAACTAATATTTGAAATCAGCATTTAAGATGCGCGTTAAGAAAACTAAACCTGCCATTCTCGTAAAAGAAAAGAGAAGTAAAATGAAAAAGAAGAATTTTATCTTCTTAGCTTTCCTCGTTGGAATGCCTATTGCAGTTCAGGCCCAGCAGCGTTCATATTCTGGCGTGACAGCAGAAGATATTGCCGAGGAGCAGGAGGCGTGTGGTGCCGATGCCTATAAATTTTGTGGG
>BJGJ01000077.1 GCA_014190435.1 Methylocystaceae bacterium
AGTAGAAAGTTAAAAAAACCGCAGAATACAATCCGCAAAAATGCAATATGAATATGTGAGGAAGCAAAGATAATTCAGTAAAAGTTACAGTTAGGCGGCGTGGGTGTTGGATCCTTAAAAGCTTAAGGCGGAGGCTTCTCTGCGATTGCTATGATCGCTATTTTCCGAAATCAGCTACACCCGACCTAGCTGAGCGATGCATATCGCCGAGCTCAGTCCATGTCCGAACGCCAGCTTTTCGACCTTCGTAAGATCGTTCCTGCTTGTTATCTGTCATAGCACCAGTAATTCCTATTAGGGCTGTGCCATTGACTAGCACCTCAGCACCCGTCTTAACTCCTTGCTTATTAGAGACCTCCTCAGCAAATACGCTGGTGCAGAAGGTGAAAATGTTCACAAGCAAAATTGAGACAAGAGTTTTCATAATCCCTGTGTAGCACAATTAATCAAAAATAGTGTTGAAATTATACCAGCACACCTAGCATCCAAATAAGATGCAGCCAGCTATAGGCTGGCTGCTATAAAATCACCACAAACGAAGCACTCGTATACATCTTCCATGGAGGAAGGGTCACCCGCAAAGCCCAGCGGATGACCCACCCTTTCTTACTCGAGGGGAGCCGAAGCCCAAAGCTCGAGCAGCGTAACTTTATTTAGTTGAATGATGTGTGGTCCAACGAGCAATTACAATTGGTAAACCAACCAAGAGTAGACCAACTCCAGCGAATACGATGAGATCATTCATGTTCAGCTCCTGTTGATACAATAGTTTTAGATTGACAACATAATTAACAGATCTGAATAATTAACAGATCTGAACGGTAAACATTTGAGATTCACGATATAGTCAGCTGGTTTTAGCCAAAGAACTATTAATTTTTGCCAAAATTATCTTCTTCAAACAGAAAAGCTACTAGTGATAATTGAGGACTATCCGGGCTTTTTAGGTATAAATAGCCAAGCCCTATTCTTTGGCCGGATCTTACTAGACAAATCCATAACGTAGGCCCATCCAAATCTAATTTATTCCGTTAGGGACATTATACCCACAAGGGTTAGAGATATTGGATCTAACCATACATGGCCCAAGTCGGGGAGGAAGGAACGAACGCTCACAAGGCGTCCGTTTTATTTTAGTGGCTGCATCAAAATCAGAAATATATTTGGCGTAGCGGTTTCCTTATCGATATCTTGATTTTTGCTACTTGCGTAAAATTACGAAAGCTTTTTGCGCACAGAAAGAGTATCGGAACGCCAAGGATAAATAGCCGCATTGAATATGCTTGGTGCCAAACAGCCCTTAGATTTTGTGCCTTTTTTCTGGAGTCAGCATTACGATCAGACTATCTCTTATGTTGGCCATGCAGCTTTATGGGGTCGTTTAGAAATTTTTGGTGATCCTATAACTGGTAGCAGTACAGTAACTTATTATATTAATGTTAAAAAACTAGCTGTTTCAACTTTAGGAAGAGATATTCAAAATTTATGCGTAGAGATTTCCTGTGCGAAAAAAATCAGAAATATTAAGTAATTTCATAATGATATTTCAGATTTAAGAGACTAAATGAATTAAAGTAACTGCTCTCTTAGTTACTCAGGGCAATAGTAATTAAAAAGAAAATACCTGTATTCTAGTAACTGTAGTCGGAGAATTAATCTTCCAAAGATTGGCCAATTACAATCAATTTAGAGATAGGTGAAAAATAGATCAGTGGCATTTTGTAGCATTAAGCGGTCTTTCCACTTTCTTGGTTGTATCCTTGAAATTATATCAAAATGGCGAGATTCGAGACATATTTGGCGATTATGGTGGGGTCTATTGAAGAAAACCTGGCTATAGATATCATCTAATACTTTGAACTTTGAACAAAACTATGTTGCTCAGAGTTCTAACGAAATTTGAGGCGCGAGGTTACTCCCCCGGGATAACCTCAACTCTAAACTTCGTTCACATGCTTATCTGTAGAATTAAAGACTTTAGGATCGGCAAATTAATGATCACTTTTATTGAAAAGCCAATATTGGCAAGAGAACTTCTGAGAATATCAGAAAAACATACTACTTCAGAGGATGAACGGCAATTTGTTGCATCAATCATTCAAGAATTTTCCAGTGACAGGACATTTAATTCTATCTGCGCCGAAAAGACTGAGGCTTTAATTGACCTAATAAATCGTCATAGTGATTAATTATTTTGTGAGTAAGCTCTGGTTACTTCAGGGGAATGTTAAATCCCCTGAATCCATCACATTCCAGTCCAGACTATAACTGATAAATATATTACCAGATTTGCCAGAATGGTTTTTTAACAGGCTGCGCAGCAACAGGAGCGACGTCGTCATTACTGGCGACAACCGCCAATTTAGACGAAAGATCATCTATCTCTTTCTTGAAGTTTACTTGCTCGGTGATGTCATACTGTACGCCAAGGAAGTAAACCAAGCGTCCTTTATCATCCAATAGAGGTTTAACGTTCAATCGATTATGGAATAATTCGCCATTTTTTTTGTAGTTTCTCAACGTAATCTCAATCGGCT
Organism: Methylocystaceae bacterium; assembly: GCA_014190435.1. Classification (GTDB taxonomy): domain Bacteria; phylum Pseudomonadota; class Alphaproteobacteria; order Rhizobiales; family Beijerinckiaceae; genus Methylocystis. The sequence goes on from BJGJ01000077.1 coordinate 2,538, forward strand.
CCTTTATTTTCATTGCTGCTCGGAGCTTATCAAGTTCTGGCTGATTGCGGTCAGTACCTTGAAGGAATCGACAATTGCGCCCGACAATTTCTTCCTGGGGATACCCACAGATATCTTCAAAGGCTTTATTTGCGTAAACGATTGGCGAGTCCTCAAGATCAGGATCTGTCAAGGTGACGCCGTTTACACATGTATCGAGTATCTGCGTTAAAACATGCGGGATGACACCGTTATCTTTCTGAACAATGAACATTATTGAACTCCTGGAGACTTATTCGTTCTGAATACAATTACACTCGACCGGTTTCAAGTAAGGCTTTAATATTTTCTGCAGTCTGCTCTGCGCCATCTTGGAGCGCCGTCTTCAACAGCTTTTGAAAAGGACGCATCATAAGATCGATTTCTTTCAGCTCAAATATAAAGGTAATTTGGGTTTCATTACCTTTAGTAATAAATTCATAGTGAGAACGAAAAGGTTCTGAGGAGCCAGTTATTTCTAGTTCAGCATTAGAGCTAAATTGAGTGACGTCAAAAAGAGATTCGCTATCGATGCCTCTGTCACGTGTAACTTGTCTTCCCTTGGTACCCAGTTGGATCGGGGGCGGCGAGATCTGCTCAAGCTCAACAACCTGTGGACACCATTTTTGATAGTTGTCGAAGAACCTACGAGCAATTCTCTCATAAGCGTCTGATATCCCGCATTTGACTGTGCTTTCGGCGCGCCCTTGCACCGGCCCTGAACTTGTTAGCCCCAACATTGAGTATCTCCTATGAGTTCCCTACTAAGGCCGCTGAAGACAGCGAATTGATTTAAAGACAAATCTCTCACATTTTAGTCGAGGTTAATAGAGAATTTTTGACCTTGACTTATTATTCTTGGGCGACAAATAAAAAAGTAAAGGGTCTATGTTGCACTGCAACAAAAAATTATGCGCTGCAGCAGAGCAATAAAAAATATCAGGCAGATTTAATTTTTATGCAGGAGCCGAGAATGGCCCAATCTTATGGCATTGAAGGTTATTTGTTTTCCGGAGCGGTAATCCTCTTTATTATTCTATTAATACTAGAAAAAAAATATCCCTACATGCCCATACCTAAGGAGGCATTGAAAGCATCGTTCAAGACGAATACAGGCGCATTCCTCCTCAATAATGTAGTCATGAGTGTGTTGTCGCTCTCAAGTCTCGTGTTGGTCGCTTCTAATTATTCGCACTATGGTCTTCTCGGAGATATGAATGATGGTGCATTGAAGTGGATACTCAGTTTTGTTCTTTTTGATTTTGCTGTTTATGCTTGGCATTATCTCGGCCATAAATATGAATGGATTTGGAGATTCCATAAAATACATCATAGTGATAAAAGTTATCACGTAACCACAGGCCTGCGCTTTCACGTTCTAGATCAGGCGATTGAGGTTCTGGTGAAATGTATCTGCGTAGTGGCATTCGGGGTGCCAGCCAGTATCGTTGTAATCTGCGAATTAGTCAGAATGTTTTTTGTCCTATTTCACCACGGTAACTTTACATTTCCCGGAGAAAAATGGGTCTCCTACCTCATCATAACGCCTTACCTGCATAGAGCACATCACTCTACGCTTAGAGAAGAACATGATAGCAATTATGGTATTGTATTATCCATTTGGGACCAAATCTTTAGAACGCGTCAAGAATTAGTGCCAGCAACCATCGGGTTAGATTTGATTGAAGCAGAAAATCTCGTTCAGCTATTTAGCCTTGCATTCTTGACTGAAAGAAAGATGGCCAAATTTCTTCATCTTGTGCCACGAAAAAAAGATAAGCTCTAAGTATGTAGATCAATGAGATAATTCTCAGTCCTGCGCACATACGTTTGGGCAGCATTAGACTCATGAGCGATAAAATGATCTATGGTCGGAAATATACAGCAAGCTACCTTTTGGCAGCGGCTATGGTCATAGCTCCTAGTAGTAAAGGCCTATCTCAAGACGCAACAGTAAACGCCTGTCGTCCTAAATTATCGAAAAAAAGCGCTATGATCTACGATGGCGTGAAGCAAAAAATAACTCCCGAGACTAATTTAGAGGAGCTTTGGAAAGAGGTTGCCAGAGATTTAATAACTGCGAACCTTCTGGCAAGAGAAGAAGCAAGTGAGCCTGCTAAAGAAGCATTATCATGCCTAAAAACTAACGAACCCTAATTTTATGGGTCTTGCGGAAGAAACTATGCCAAGAGGACATTAAGATCTGATTTTTTATTTTGCAACCATACAAATAATTTAACTCAGCGCTTTGTGCGGTGCAGAAAATTGTTGCAACCAATTCAACGGGTTTTACGGACCTAGACCAAGCTAAAAAATTTATTCTCTTTTTGCAAGTTCTAAACGTTGTCATGACTGAAAAAATAGTCTTTTATGTCATTTCTAGGATAAATACTTTCTTTGGTATTAATCACGTGGTGAGGCAAAAGATTTGCTGCAAAAAACGCCCAGTAACCGGACAATTAATCATAGAAGAATTATCCATCCACTCTTCGTGCGTATTACGCACTGGATTAATGCTTATGCAGCAATAGCGATGCTGATGAGTGGAATGAGAATTTACAATGCTTCGCCCCTTTTTGAGTTTAAATTTCCAGCTGAACTCACGCTTGGAGGCTGGCTCGCTGGGGCGCTGTCATGGCACTTTGCAGTAATGTGGCTCCTTGTAATTAATGGCATTGCTTACCTTTTATACGGAATTTTCTCGGGTCATTTCATCCGTAAAATGCTTAATATCGGTGCAATATCTGCATATCGTAATATCAAATTAGAAATGAAATATCTTCTTCTGCATGGCACTGGCGAATATAATGTTATTCAGAGATTACTCTATGTCTTGGTGATTTGGGATGTCGTTCTCTTATTTTTTTCTGGGTTGGCTCTTTGGAAACCAGTCCAATTCCAGCGTATCGCTGATTTTATGGGAGGCTACGAACAAGCTCGCTACATTCACTTTTATGGTATGGTAATCTTGGGACTTTTTATCCTTATTCATGTTAGTATCGCCTTCGCAGTTAAGGGAACAATCAAGTCTATGTTTACTGGCCGTCTAACAAAATCTCAAATTGCAAAATTGGAACGAAATTGAGCATAGAAAAGAAACCAACAGCTCCTTCGCTCGAGCCTTTCAAAAAAAAACTCGAGGTTATTCAGAGGCGTTCTTTTCTAAAGAAAAGTCTATCGATTGGTGCGCTCTCACTACTCTCTGGTTGTACGTTAAAAGACGAAGATGCCGTAGATAAAATCCTATGGGCAATGTCGCAGTGGAATGATCGGGTCCAATCATTTCTATTTAGTCCTGATAAACTGGCAAAAACATATACGGAAGCAGAAATCACTAATCCTTTCCCGTTCAACGCATATTATGAAGAGATATTCGCGCCAATAGTTGATGGTGAAAATTATCGATTAGCGCTGTCTGGGAAAATTGAAGATAAAAAATCTAGATCGCTAGAAGATTTGAGATTGTTGCCTCAGATTTCTCAAATTACTCGTCATGTCTGCGTTGAAGGGTGGAGTGCGGTAGGCAAATGGGGTGGCGTGCCTTTTCATCTATTTTTGCAGTATATTGGTGCTGATATCACCGCCAAATATGTCGGGTTTCAGTGCGCTGATAAATATTGGACGAGTATCGACATGCAGACTGCTTTGCACCCGCAGACACTGCTTGTCCTAGATTTCCCAGGAAAGTCTGGAGAAACCAAATATGGTTTTCCACTTAAAGTCAGGATACCAACAAAGTTAGGGTTCAAAAATCCAAAGTTTGTTACAGAAATATTTGTAACAAATGATAATCCTGGTGGATATTGGGAAAAACAGGGCTATAATTGGTTTAGTGGATCGTGAATGTAGAGAGATAAATAACAAAGTTTCTGCGTCAGCTTATCCTGACTTACTAAGCATTGCTTTCTGTTTGTAATGATAACAAGGAGAGGGGACCAATGATTAAGCAACTGGAATTTAATATTTTCTGTTCACGCGTCATTAAATCTATATTTCATACGACAGCATTCTTGCTTGTGATGATGTTTCCATCCGTCCCCTCGCAGGCCCTCGACACAACAAACACCAAGACTGCTGGAGGTTCTTGCGATCAATCAAAAAAACAAAGCTGCGAAAATTTGGTCCAAGACAATATTCTTTGGGATGCTGAACATCCAGACGCGCCATATGCCAAGCGTTGGCTGCAGAAAAATTTAGATGACTTATGTTCGTGCACTGCTGATCCTTATGCCACCGTCAATTGCTTCCAGGTGCAGGTCAATAACAAAAGAAAAACGTGGCAGGAGGCCATAGCGATATGTCAGACAAATCCGTAAGCTGACCATCCAATAAGAGAGTTGTTTTGTTCCAAGCTACAAGCCTATGGGGCATGCCGTGCTTAGTGGACATGTCCCAGAGCAGAGGCTATGAAGCCGCTTCTAAAACTGAGGCTTGAGATCAGTCACCCGAAGTCATCCATAAGCAAAACGCCACATCAATCACTTCTATAGAACTTATCAATAGAGCTCTTTAGATCCAAGTGTTTGATGCAATAAACAGGCTGTAAAGCATTCAATTGCTAGTCTACGAGTTATTTTTGTCTCATCGACGACCCTTAGTCTTCTCCCTCAAAAGTGATCCTCCCTAAAGTATGGATTTTATAACCTGAGGTGGCTCCAGTGAAGTGGTCCGGAGTTAATGTTAATTTTCTGGCGGATTTCCCGAAGAAGGAATAAGGGA
>BJGJ01000078.1 GCA_014190435.1 Methylocystaceae bacterium
ATAGAAGGCGGGAAGGTGTAGAGACTAGACGGGCGGCGCCTTAGGCGAGGTGGTAAGCATCACCCCGCGATGGCGAAGGTATAGTCCAGACCCCAAACCTGCGCGCGCAGGGCGACGAAAGTCGTAGCGGGTATGAAAATCCGTAGGGCCGAAAGGCCTGTGCCGGTTCGACTCCGGCCGCCCGCACCAGTGACCGCATCGACCCCATCAATGGCGCAGTGCGCCAACCCCGTCATCGCAGCGCTCTGTGCGTTCAGCGGTCTTGTCTCGAGATCTTTTCATAAAATACGCTTATTTTGCGTGGGGGTGGGTTAATGTCTTTGCAAGAAGGCGCGCGATTTTCATACGACAATTATTTTGTAATTTATGTCTGAAATTGTGAAAAACGACATACTCATTCGTTTTCTCAACCAAGGACTGCTCGTAAAGCGTTGTAAAAAGTTTCCGGCCGATTTTACCTTCCGTATTCATTAAATTTATTAAAAAATCAGCGTAACCAAATTTGCTAATGTAATCTATTTGTTTGGCTGTTAATTTTTCAAATCCTCGTGCCGCGCGATAGACAAAGAGTTCACGCAGATTCAGGTCTGGGTCATCATTGACGTGTAAGGGTGGGAGCGTGAGTTCTGTCTTAACTTTTACAGATTGGGGAGTGAATGGGGAATTTTTCATTTAAGCTCACGCATGTTGAGAGCTTAAAACGGATAATTAGTGTCATAATCAATAGGTAGAAGAAAATTATAATATGACACTTATATGACAAATTCTTATTTTTTTATACCAAGACTTCAGAATTTTTGAATGGTTTTTCTAAATAGAGCGTTTTGTCATAAATAATTAGCAAAAAAAGCCCTTTGTATGCGCTGCTCGTTAATTTCCTTTTTGCTTCACGATCGGTGACAAAATTGGATTTTTTTATTGAACCAGAAGCTCTGTATGAAATATTTTTATAGCTTTATTCTCTTAGTTATTTTTTCAAGCGCGATCTCTTTATCGCGAGCCAATGATCCTGCATGGCGTCCGATTGAAATCGACAAAGAAGCCAGTTACTTGGTCGATGAGCAGAGCGTGTTGCGCGATGGCTATAGCACCAATGCAACTCTTGCAGTTCGACCGAGTAAAAAACAAGCCATCAAAGACCTTGTTTTTGGCTCTGCCTCTTATGCTGTTCAAGCGCAGTGCATCAATAAGGTGATCACGCCAAAACATGGCGTCCTACATGAAGACGCCTATGCGCAAGGCAATGCAATCGGACAAGATGCTATTTCTTACTACCATAAAATTGTGCCAGTCTCGGTTGATCAAAAATTAATCGCGCATTTATGTATGAATTAGCCCAGAAGCATTTTTTTAGCTTCAATCCTTAGATGTGCGCGCAAGTCAGTTAAACAATGAAATATCTTTTATGAGAAAAAAATTCAGTCTTTGGAATAACAAGCTAATAATTTCAGCGCAATTTTTTAAGAGTTATTCTTATCTTTAATATTTTTGTCATCTTTTTTATATTCTTTAATATCTTTGCGTAGTTTCTTAATTTGTTCAGAAACTTTAAGCCAAACCGCATGTCCCTCATTGTCGCCTGAATTTAGAAGTTTGAGCGCGTAGCCCTCAGCTTCTTTAGCGGCTCCTTTTTTAAATCGAGAGGAGAGCGCCTTTGCATGGATTAAGATACCATCTTCTTGCGTCAGCGCCATATTGGCAGTCTCCTTAATGAAATGCTTTAATCTTAGGGATGAGCGTAGAACAAAAATCAAAAAAATTATCGTTTACCCGGAGTGTCTATAAATCTAAATGCTCATAAGATCGAGTCCCTATATGAAATCAATACGGTTGACGACAATAAGACGCTTGAGCGCGCCCGCGCAGGGCTATGAATGTTTATTTTGCGTCGCCGGATGAATTCTTATTAGCGGTCTGGCTCTTTCTTACGCAAAGAAATCAGGGATATAACGGTAACAAAACACATAATGACCCCGAGCTGGAGGATGAGATGAATAATCATCATTCTGCTCCTTTCTTAAGTAGCGGAACGAGCCTTTTTAACGCGAGATGGTTTTATTAAAATATTAGACGCTTTAGGACGTAGTTGCTGATACAAAAATCTGTGACAGGCGCGTTTGGCTTGGACTTGGGTGCGCGCTAGGCCTGACGCTATGGGCTCACAGCCGTGTGACGGCACAGACCAAAACCATTTACCATTAAAGGGTCCGCCAATAATTTTATGAACATGAGCCAGCATTCGCCCCCAACCGATCGGGCTAATGCAATCTTCATCATAGGCGATATCGACGCCAATAAAACCGTTTCCATAGAGAACTGACATGATCTGCCTCCGTTCTCGTCTAACTTTTTTAAAGTTAAGCATTTTTTGCCCAAAATTGATAGGCTTTTCTTTCTTGTTAGGATTGTTCTGATTTTTGACGCTTCGCGCGCCAACCCAAATGCAAGAGAAAAGACGTGTGCCGCACAATTTTCTCGAAATCTATTGATATGCCTTGCTGTTTTATCGTGATAATCTGTTCAGTCTCTTTTTTGTATCTCGCTAAATCACAAGTGGTCTTTATTGTTCTCCTTTCTGCCGCTTAAGAGGAAATGAGTAAGGTTAAAAACCATGTACGATTGATATTAAGGGGTTGTTCTGGCACAAGGAACAGATACTTAAGCATAGACTGCAAGCCCCTGTCGCCCTTTGATGATTAAATACAAGGGGGCTCGGCTGGGATGAAAGAGGGTGAGATCAATGAAAAAACGGCACGTATTTACTAAAATTCTTATTGTGGCAGGTTTTTCTTTAATTTGTAATGCGGCTTTTGCCGGTGATGCGATTTCTGACGCTTTTGAAGATACCTTCGGGCACGATAAAATTCCCAACGCTTTTGAAGATACATTTGGCCACAATAAAATTCCTAATGCTTTTGAGTCAGCGTTTGGTGATAGGCAGAAAAAGCCAGCTGCTAAACCGCACAAGACCAAGCCAGAAAAAGCTGCGCCTGAAACTTAAATTGAGAAGATCTGTAAAGGGAGGCTTAAAACAGTCCCTGCTTAAGAAACATATAAAAGATGCAAGCGAGGGCAGTTTTGTCTCATGATCAGACGTTAGAAAAGTTTCAAATTCGGAATCCGCAACTAGCCTGCTTTTGGCTGGTTTTCGGCTTAGGTGGCGCGCTGGGCCTCTATCTCACAGAAACCCACTTTGGCGCCTTTATCAGCGGGAGCCTTTTTATTCTCAGCTTGCAACAGGCCCTTGCAGCCTATCAGGGCGTAAAATTTAATCATGAAGTTATTATTATTCCTACGCCAATCATTTCCTGGTTTCCCTTTCTGGTCTTTGGAGAAACGCATATTCCAAGATGTGAATTTATTAATGTTATGTCATTGGGAAAAATTTTAGGGCAGGAGATAATTGGATTTCCAACATTTCTAAATGATTTTTGCATCGCTCTAGCGGATAAGAAAAAACGTAGGAAATTTTGTGATGGCGTATCGGCTATTAGCGCAGATACGCTTATTTATCGAAAAGATAGGTAGAGATCTGGGCTCAATGGCTGTCAGTTAAGAATACTAATAGCCATTGAGCGCTTGATTATTTCTTTTTTTCTTCTTTAAAAATAATGTCCATCGCCTTGATGATTTTCATGTCACGGTGTTCTTTACAAAAAACAATGACTTCGTGCTCAGTACCTTTAACGCGATTCAAGTGATAATAATGTTTTTTAGCAAGGCCATTATACCAGCCTGAATACCAATTTGCCAAAGCATTTGCGTCTTCTTGATAGGTATCGGCAAGTTGAGCGCAAGTAAGCGCTTGAACGTCAATAAAACCATTTTTATCAACATAAGCGTCGAGGCCGGTCGTTGCAGAGGCGCTCTGCGCGCCCATTGCTGATAGTGTAACAAATGAAAGAATAAGTGCGTATTTCTTCATAAAGCGTTCCTCTGTGATTTTTAATTAAATCGATTATCGACCTTTAAGGCTATAGCAGCTCTGTAACTCGAGCCAAGTCCTTATTTGATTAATTGGATTTATGAGACAAAAGGGCGCCGCATTCGGAAGCTACTGATAATACAAGCGAATAGATTTTAGCAAAATTACAGTAGGATTTCTTTCTAAGAGACTTAAATATTGAACAAAAGAACTTTTGTTTCTTTGCTCATAAGATTAAAAATAGGGCGTGAAACTTCAATCAGTCTTTCATACACCAGTTAATTGAGTCTCTAGAAAGGAACTGACTTTTGTCACTTAATTTACCTTCAGGGCGCTTAATTTTTTAAGGAGAGAACTTTCATTTTTTTATTTGAAATGGCTAAAAAGCGAAAAGACAGCTGGCGCAGTCTACGCTATTTATGGCAAGACTTGTGAGTGATTAAACTCACGATCCAGGGTCTGGCCCAAAAGCTGCAAAGGTCTTAATCTATATGGATGCGGAGATTGGGATGACGGGATTGTTAGGGCTGTTCTTTGGCTTTTGGGAGGCCTCCGCAGCGGCGTCTGATCTTTCACAAGATATCGCCTCGGTTGCAGGCGGCGTCTTGGATCCCCATGGGCCGAGTGCTGCGGGTAATGCGCAAATATTGACGAATTCCATCGTGATTATGCTCATTATTGTCGTGCCGACAATCCTGGCGACGCTGGCCTTTGGGTGGTGGTTTCGGGCCTCAAATAAACGGGCGACATATCTGCCGAACTGGGCGCACTCAGGACATATTGAGCTGATTGTTTGGGGTATCCCACTTTTGGTGGTTTTATTTTTAAGCGGCGTCATTTGGATTGGTTCCTATGAGCTAGATCCTGCCCGGCCAATCGCCTCTCGCGGCAGGCCCATTGAGATCCAGGTTGTTTCACTAGATTGGAAATGGCTTTTTATTTACCCAGAACAGGGTGTGGCGAGTGTTAATACGCTTGCCTTGCCCGTCGATGCGACTGCGCATTTTTCGTTAACTTCTGGTTCCGTCATGAACATGTTTTTTGTGCCGCAGCTGGGTAGTATGATTGCGACGATGAATGGCATGGTGACGCAGCTTCATCTGCGCGCAGATAAAATTGGAGATTATTATGGTCAATCCGCTCAATTTAGCGGTAGCGGATTTTCTGATATGCATTTTACTTTAAAAGCGCTTTCGCAGGAAAATTTTAATAATTGGGTTGTTCAAACGCGACAATCTTCGCTTAAATTAGATGGTGAAACCTATCTCAATCTAGCGCATAAGCGAGAAGCTTCTGCGCCGATACTCTATGGATCAATTGATGAACAGCTTTTTGAAAAAATAGCTACCCGCCAATTGCCTATTGAAGAGAATACCTCTGATCACTCAATCTCGTTTACCCAGTAGACGGAGTAACAATGTTCGGTAAGCTCACCCTAGATGCGATTCCTTGGGACCAGCCGATCCCGCTTATTAGCGGCGCAACGGTTGTTTTTTTGCTGTTGGCGCTTCTAGCTTGGATCAGTCTCAAGGGCTACATGCCTTATCTCTGGCAAGAGTGGATCACAAGCGTTGATCATAAACGGATCGGCGTAATGTATGTGCTGCTTGGTCTTGTCATGCTGCTGCGCGGCTTTGTCGACGCAGTGATGATGCGGACGCATCAGGCTGTTGCTTTCCACGCTCCTGGCTATTTGCCGCCGCATCATTATGACCAGATCTTTAGCGCGCATGGCACGATAATGATTTTCTTTGCCGCCATGCCCATTATCATTGGCCTCATGAATTTTGTAACCCCTTTGCAGCTTGGCGTGCGGGATGTCGCTTTTCCAACGCTCAATTCAACGGGGTTCTGGCTCACAGCAAGCGGTGCCTTGCTGGTCAATATGTCGCTTGTTGTAGGAGAGTTCTCGCAAGCGGGTTGGTTGCCCTATCCGCCTTTATCTGAGTTGCCTTATTCGCCTGGCGTTGGCGTCGACTACTATTTATGGGCCTTGCTCATATCAGGCGTAGGCACGCTGATGACCGGGATTAATTTTGTCACAACAATTTTGAAGATGCGTGCTCCAGGCATGACTTATATGCGCATGTCCATGTTTTGCTGGACAACGCTTGCCTCAAATATGCTGATTGTCGCTGCTTTTCCAATCCTAACAGCAACACTGGTCATGCTCGTGTTAGACCGCTATCTCGGCTTTCATTTCTTTACGAATGATGGCGGTGGTAACATGGCCATGTTCTTAAATTTAATTTGGGCGTGGGGGCACCCGGAAGTCTATATTCTGGTTTTGCCTTCTTTCGGCATTTTTTCTGAAATTATCTCAACTTTTTCAGGAAAGCCGTTGTTTGGTTATCGCTCAATGGTCATTGCGACATTAGGGATTTGTGTCATCTCATTTATCGTTTGGCTGCACCACTTCTTCACAATGGGCGCTGGCAGTAATGTAAATGCTGTTTTTGGCATCGCCACGAGCGTCATCGCCGTAGTGACAGGCGTTAAAATATTTAATTGGCTTTTTACAATGTATGGTGGGCGGATCCGCTATCAAACGCCAATGTTATGGTCGCTTGGCTTCCTCGTCACCTTTGTCATCGGCGGAATGACGGGTGTGTTGCTCGCCGTGCCGCCGGCAGATTTTGCCCTGCATAACACTGTATTCGTCATTGCGCATTTCCATAATGTCATTATTGGCGGCGTTGTCTTTGCGCTTTATGCGGGAATTACCTTCTGGTTCCCAAAAGCCTTTGGATTTAAACTTGATGAGGCCTGGGGCAAGGCTGTGTTTTGGTTCACCATTATTGGATTCTATGTAACCTTTATGCCGCTCTATGTCGCTGGTCTTCTTGGCATGACGCGACGCCTACAACACTATGAGGTAGCCGAATGGCGGCCATGGGTCATTGCTGCGACCTTTGGTATTGCGATTTCTGGGATCGCGATGATTTGTCAATTCATTCAACTTTATGTCAGCATTCGTGATCGAGATGCATTGCGCGACAAAACAGGCGATCCTTGGAATGGCCGTTCGCTTGAATGGGCGACCTCATCTCCTCCCCCTGTATTTAATTTCGCCTTTCTGCCTGAAGTAAAATCGGAAGAGCCTTATTGGGAAATGAAGCAGCGTTCAGTGAGAACAGGGCATCTTGCGGATGTGCGCGCTTATGAGCCGATCGACATGCCAAGAAATAGCGCTACAGGCTTTATGACG
>BJGJ01000079.1 GCA_014190435.1 Methylocystaceae bacterium
AGATTTTCATCGAGAACTCCTGCTCCACTATTTCCAATAACATCCACTGGCCCCATGACAGGATAAGCAGCAACGGGACACCCGCAGGCGATAGCTTCAAGTAATACCATCCCGAAGGTATCTGTTAAACTTGGAAAAACAAATACATCAGATGAAGCGTATATTGTAGCTAGTTCTGCCCCGACTTTAAGACCCATAAATGTAACATCTGGGAAAATGGCCTGCAGTCTTGATTTCGCTGGACCCTCTCCAACAACGATTTTTGACCCAGGTAAGTTTAATTTTAAGAATGCCTCAATATTTTTTTCTACCGCTAATCTGCCCACATAAAGAAATATTGGTTTAGGCAAGCCAAGATCAACAGCTTTTTCGGGAGAAAATATTTTATGATCAACTCCTCTAGACCAACGAAACAACCGTCTAAATCCTCTCTGTTGTAATTCGTTAGATATACTTTCAGTTGAAACCATAGTCCCAGCTCCAGCATTGTGGAATCGTCGCAATGCGGCGTAACTCAAACATACTGGAATCTTAAAACGGGCATTTATATATTCAGGAAATCGCGTGTGATAACTTGTTGTAAAACGTCGGCTCTCTTTAATGCAAAAAGATCTTAATGACAGACCTATTGGTCCTTCAGTAGAAATGTGTACGTGATCATATGATTGATCTATATACTTCCTGATTGAATATCTCGTTGCGAGAGCAAGAGAAATTTCAGGATATGTTGGCATGGGAAAAGAAAAGAATTGTTTTGGGGTTATAAAATCTATTTGATGACCCAATTTTTCGACATTGAGCCGCAATGATTCTAAAGATCTAACAACACCATTGACCTGCGGCGTCCAAGCATCAGTTCCAATCAATATTTTCATTAGGCTGCCGCCGCATGAGGAGAAGGAAGAGATCTAGTGATTATCTGATCAACCAGCTTATGACGCTTGGCAAAAGTTTCATTCCAATAAATAATCTCAAAATGCCCATCCTCATGCTCGGCAATTGCAGTGCAACTCTCAACAAAATCTCCAATATTTATATACTGAACACTATCTATTTTCTTAATCGTAGGATGGTGAATATGTCCGCATATAACACCTTCCAAATCGTGCTTCTTTGCCTCTGATGCTAATAATACCTCGAAGTCACCGATAAATTTGACCGCATTCTTTACTTTCATTTTCGCCCAAGCAGAAAATGACCAATACCCAGCACCGAATAAACGTCGCGCATTATTGTAATATGTATTTATAAATATTGCCCACTCATATGCCCAATCGCCGAGATATGCGAGCCACCGCGCATTGCAAACAACAATATCAAATTGATCGCCGTGAATAACAAGAAACTTTTTGTTATCTGCTGTAATATGAATAGCTCTCTCTACAACTTCAATCCCACCAAAGGACATCCCACAATATTCTCTGGCAAATTCATCATGGTTTCCTGGGATATATGTAACTTTTATGCCCTTTCTGGCCTTTCTTAATATTTTCTGTAAAACATCATTATGCGCCTGGGGCCAATACCATCCACGCTTAATTTGCCACCCATCAATAATATCACCGACAAGATAAATATGTTCAGCCTCGTTATATTTTAAAAAATCAAGCAATAAATCAGCTTGGGAGTTTCGCGTACCCAAGTGGAGATCTGATAGAAATATGGACCTGTATTGATGAACTGGAGTCTCATCAAAGCCTAGATCAAATTTCGCCATTGATCCCTTACTCCACGGTTAAGCATTCTAAAATCATCAGATTCATGTTGCATTTATATGACGCGTAATTATTCGACTTTACGCCTTAACTAGCAATTTTAAAGGCTTGGTTTTGGGCCTTTAATTTATCTTCCCAAGCTAAGGCGTGCTCTATAATCACATAAAGATCGTTAAATTGTCCGCGCCAATCTAGGGTTGACGATATCAGTTTATTTGAGGCAACTAGTCTTGCAGGGTCACCAGATCTGCGGGCGCTTATTTCTATTGGGAAATTATTCCCTGACACATCTCTAACTGCTTTGAGCACCTCATTCACAGAATATCCGACGCCATAACCACAATTACATATTAATTTCTGACCTCTACTTCTTAAATAATTTAACGCCAAAAGATGCGCATGAGCCAAATCAGTTACATGAACATAATCTCGAATACACGTACCATCAGGAGTTGGATAATCATTGCCAAATAGCTTGACATGACTTCTTAAACCGATAGCTGCCTGAACAGCGATTTTTATGAGATGTGTCGCCACTTTGGAAGACTGGCCAGTTCGCCCATATGGATCCGCACCCGCGACATTAAAGTATCGCAAAACCGCATAAGGCATTCCATAGGCGCGAAAGCTATCTTCAAGCATCCACTCTACGACTAATTTTGACCTACCATAGGGAGAAATGGGATTGAGATGTTGCGTTTCTTGAATAGGGACATTTTCAGGCTCCCCATATACAGCTGCAGTGGAAGAAAATATAAAAGATCGGACATTGTGCTTAATCGCTGCTGCAATCAGATTTCTTACCTTGGACGTATTGTTATTATAATAAGCCAATGGATCAGCAACAGAATCTGGGACAACAATTCTAGCAGCAAAATGAATAATATCTGTTACATCATATTTTTGAAGAAGGGAGAGAATTGTTTCGAAATCCCCGATATCTGCAAGATGAAAAGAAGCATTCTGCGGAATCGAAAGAGCATTACCAGAGGATAAATCATCGACTATAACAACTTTCTCATTAGCATCTAATAAGGAAATTGCCATATGGCTGCCAATATAGCCTGCTCCGCCAGTGACCAAAATTGTCATACAAATTCCTATAGTGAGTAATAAAAATAAATCTAAAGTAATTTTATTCTGCTAATGTCATGTAATACTGATGTATTCATCGGCCTCTTTTATTTTTATTTTTTCACCATGCCAGGTGTATTCATCGACCAAGAGCGCATCTACGAACATGACTGGAAGCATCAAGTCTCTGACGAGAAGAGCCAGCGGCATACGATAATCAATAAAGAATCCACATATTTTAGCCAAAAGCATTTCACCAGTATGTAACAACGCAACAATTACAATTATTGCTAATAATGGATCATAACCATAATACATGGATGAATAAGCCCCGGTTAAGGCAGCTATGAAGCTTCCATTCATGACTTCAGGAATAAAAAATAATGGGAAAGTTGCTTTTCTTAATCTCGCCCAACGAGCATGACGATCATAGACCTCTCTCGCTCTACGATGACCTAAAGGCTGCTCAAAAGGCATATCGACTAGGTGTATATCCAAGCCTTGGGAACGGATGACCTTAGTAGATGCAGCATCCTCAGCTATATCTGAAGCTAATGCCTTAA
The DNA here is from genome assembly GCA_014190435.1 of Methylocystaceae bacterium. Taxonomy (GTDB): domain Bacteria; phylum Pseudomonadota; class Alphaproteobacteria; order Rhizobiales; family Beijerinckiaceae; genus Methylocystis. The sequence continues at coordinate 3,353 of BJGJ01000079.1, forward strand.
TACCGCCGGCGCGATCAAGAACCTCCTTCCGCCACATCATATTTTTGCCTTGAGCGAAAGCAATACCAATTGCTTCTGCTCCATACTGCCACCTTGCCTGAAATGTATTAAGGATCGCACACTCAACGACAGCCCAGAAATTAGACGGCCTTGACCCGATCGGCATGGATACAGTCATCGCAGTATCTTGTTTAAAAGCTGCTAACATAGTCTGAATATAATCCGGGGGCATAAGCGCGTTTGAATCCGCAAGGATCACATAATCATACTTAACTTTTTCCCAGCCTTTTACACAATTATTAAGTTTTGGATTGGCGCTGATAACATCATCACCCGTTAACAGAACACAATCTATCTGCGGATATTTTCGAGAAATTGCATCAAGACGCTCAATAATTGGATCTGATGCTGATTGAACACAAAAGACAAGTTCATATGTAGGATAATCAAGAACAAAAGAGGCATTTAAGGTCTCTTCGCTAAATTGCTCTATTCCCCTTAAAGGACGAATAATACTCACAGCTGGAGCATGCGTCGGAACCAGCAATATCCTAGATCTTTTTTTACATTTGCGCGCCATAATTATAATACTGACGAGATTCATAATTATTATAAATATACAGATACTCATTGAAATTATTGGTAGCATATGACATCAACCCTTTGTAGTTAACTGTCACTATCCATTGTTTAACCAATCAACACATAGCTTTACATCGCAAAACTATTCTTCTGGGATATAACGATTATTGAATAGTCATGCATACTTTTACTATATAAATAGCCGACTCAATTCCTTTTCTTATCATCACATCACACACGTAGGAAAATCATAATCATCAGTAATTTTTAATTTTTTAGTTGATTCATGTATATTTTTAATGACAATTATAATACGGAATTTTGAAACATAGAGATCAATAAAAAACGAGAAATTAATTTACTTCACTATAACGTGAGTCATTACTCACTCCGTCCTACAGCCAAAAATGAGGCGTTAAACTACATTTTTTCCATCTTTTGAATAGCTTTTTTGTTGTATTAAAATTGGCATGGGTATGCCATCCTATTATCTTACCTGCGATAAAATGAGATGATTGACTTAAATTATTAGATATCTGCTGTAATAACAGCTCTCCATTCACAATATCATTGTGTGCGCCGAGATATTCTTGAAGCTCAGAGATATGTTTAATATATTCTTTTATAGCTTTCTTCTCATAAATCGGAGCAAAGAAATCGGTTAAATATCTCAACCTCTTCAAATCAATTCTTAGCTGATGTCTGCCAATATCATGAAGCTCCTTTAGTTTTTCCCCCCACTTTTTGACGCACCTTTCTATTTTAGTCAAAACAAATGATGAGATCTTGTCTATTTCAGCTTGCTGATTATCCGAGTCCCCCTAATAGACTAATTTCAAGTAGCCCGATTTATTTAAAAATCTTTCGACCTTAATAATGAATATAGCCGCCATGCCTTCGGATATAATTATTTTTGAATGCTCAAGTGAGTATTCCTTTTTATCTTTAATTTGAGAAATTAGTTCATCTATACAGTGGTCATTATTTATATGGTCATTGGGAACTGAATTAATTAAGTCTTGTACAACATCATATTCCCGTACTTTGCCTAGCAGAGCTGAAATACGTCAGGCCTCGCCATTCAGCGGTTCAAATTCATTATTAGATGATACGCGCTTAAGCGCGGAAAAGATCACTCTTAATCTACGAAGAATAACCCTAGTTTGATGAATATCATGAGGATCAAAACCATCGGATAGATTTCTTATCTGAGCAGAAAATTGTTTAATTAAGATATTTATTGAATTTGTAACAAATTTCTCTGGATCTAAAACTTTATCTGAACCTTGCTGTGTTTTGTAGAAATATTTAATAAGTCTGCCATCTTCTAATAAAAATCCCCTCTCAGCCTTGCTCTCTAGCTCTATTGATAAATGTAGCTTTTCAACAAAATTTATGGCGAGATTATATAGGATGGAGACTTGACCACTTTTAAGCTCTAGTTCTATTTCCTTTATATTGCTAGTTTATTCTTTGAAACAATTTCCCCCTCATCAAGGCTTATCTCAATAACCGTATCACCACTATAGAGCTGATAAATCTTCCTTTGAATTTGAATATAAAATTTTTGTTCAATCTCCGAATGACCTATAATTTGAGCAATTTTTTGATTCTAAATCTCGCCAAATTCTCTTAAGTCAACTCGGTCATCTTGTATTCCAACCTCATATTCTCCCCACTCAAACAATGAGGAGCTAGGATTTCTCAATTTTAAACCTAATATATTTTTATTCTCCGCTGATTCACGCCTTCTTAACACTATATCATTCTTAATTAGGCGATTATCTTTTGTATCATAATAATGTGTTTTATACTTTTTATTACCGATCCATTTAATAAAAAGCGATAACTTGGAAGACTGAATTACCGCATGCAATTTATTTACATCGCCAGTAAGCTTTATTTCAATCTCTGAGTGGCCGGACATGATTCACATTTATTCCTGTAATATACTTTATCTTCGCTATAGTCTGACTAAACAGTTCGCATAAAATTCTATTTTTTAGCGTTTCAAATTAAAAATAAGCGGCCTAATAGCATTCACACTAGCTAATATAGCAGAACCATTACTAATTAAGGCGGTAACTGAGGGGCTTACCAGACCTCCTGGTAAAGACAAAGCTAATGCTACAGTATTCATACCAATAACGATAGCATAATTCTGCTTTATTAAATCAATTGAACCTCGCGCAATATCAACAGCTTCCAATAGTTTTTCGAGTGAATCTTCCATTAAAACGACATCTGCAGACTCATGTGTTACTTCAGCGCCGTGTTTCATTGCTATTCCCACGTCGGCATAACTCAGCGCTGGTGAGTCATTTATCCCATCCCCAACCATCGCAACAACATGGCCTCTACTTTGTAAATCTTTCACGACATCAGCTTTATCGGCTGGAAGCATATCTGCAATATAGCGACTGATAGACAGTTTATCGCTAACAGCTCTAGCGACCGTACTATTATCACCTGTTAACATTATTGTGTTTTTAATTCCTAAATCATTTAAACGACGAATAATTGATTGACTTTCTGGCCTGATTTGATCGGCATAGGGAATAAGAGCTGCTAAGTTTCCATCTACTGCAAGATAAAGGCAGGAGTATCCGCTGTTTTCGAGATTATTTCTTTGTATGCTTGATTTATTTATGTTGATGTTGGCATGACGCATAAACCGCTCATTGCCGATGTGTATCTCATAGCCATCAACCTCGGCCTCAACTCCCATCCCTACGGAATATTTTGGCTCGTTACACATTGTGACATTACAACCAAGACGTCGAGCTTTCCTTCTGATTGCTTCAGCTACTGGATGCTGTAACTTACTCTCAGCTGCCGCTGCCATGCCAATAAGTTTAATTTCTGAAAAGTTTTCATCGTATGTAATTATTTGACTAACTTCAGGCAACCCACTCGTTAATGTTCCGGTTTTATCAAAAATAATTGTATCAACCTCAGCCAACCTTTCCATGTGCCGGCCACTAAAAGTGGCTATGCGGTGATAAGAAAAGTATCCAACAAAACCTCGGATCTTGTCAGCGCTGCAATTATTGAGTCTCTGATACCGATAGCAAATAAAGTAAAAACAATAACATTTGACAACGGAAAG
>BJGJ01000080.1:0-3697 GCA_014190435.1 Methylocystaceae bacterium
CTGATTAAAGATGAATATAAGTCCAACAGCATATTGGGCGTGACTAGGACGCACTTGCACTGTCCCAAGCGTCCCGTGCATAATATATTGAATTATAAATCTATCTGGGAGAGGCGCCCTAGAATGTGCGCTGTGCGTGATAAAAATGTGGATTAAAGTACTCGGATCGGGCGCCGGCGGTGGATTTCCTCAGTGGAATTGTAATTGCGCAAACTGCCAAGCAGTCAGATCCCACGCGCCAGGTTTCTATCCCCGAACTCAATCGAGTCTAGCCGTCAGCACGGATCGATTGAATTGGCTCCTTCTCAATGCCTCGCCAGATCTGCGAGAACAAATCGCCAAGACGCCGCAGCTTGCCCCTTCCCATGCGGATTGTGTCAGGGCTAGCCCGATCAAGGCAGTTGCGCTGACCAACGGTGATGTGGATCATGTTGCTGGCTTACTCTCCATGCGGGAAGCTCAACCCTTTAGCGTCTATGCCGCCCGCCGAGTGATCGATGCACTTGGTGCCAATCCAATTTTTTCAATCTTGCAACCCCAGCTCGTTCCGCTTGTCGAGTTGCAGTTAGACAAGAGACAAGAGGTTTCTGGCGCTCAAATCGATTTAGGACTTGAACTCTTGCCTTTTTCTGTTCCTGGCAAGATAGCGCTTTATCTTGAAAATAAGCACGCGCCAAATTTTGGCACGCAAGCAGGCGATACGCTGGGTTTTAAAATTACAAATACAAAGTCAGGTAAATTCTTTTATTATATTCCTGGGTGTGCGCAATTTAATCAAAGCTTAAGTGATCGGTTACATGAAGCGCCTCTTGTGTTTTTTGATGGAACTTTATTCCATGAAAATGAAATGATAGATCAAGGGCTCATTGGTAAAACAGGTTCACGAATGGGACATATGAATATTGATGGACCAGATGGATCTCTAAAAGCTTTTGAAAAACTAAATGTAGTGCGAAAAATCTATATTCATTTGAATAATTCAAATCCTGCTCTAAATGACTTTTCAAGAGAACATGCAATTGTGACAGCAGCGGGGTGGGAAGTCGCCAAGGATGGACTGGAGATAGAACTTTGACCAAGAGTTTCATTTCTGACTGGCGGGGCGTGGCTCCCTTGCCTGAGTCTGCGTTCGAGGAAGCCATCCGCGCTGTTGGAGTTGATCGCTATCATGACAAGCATCAATTTCATAAATTATTGCATAGTGGTGCGCTTAATAGGGACCAAGTCGCCGCATGGGCCTTGAACCGATATTGCTATCAGGAAGCCGTTCCGAGGAAAGACGCGGCCTTCATGAGTCGCGTCCATGACCGAGACTTACGTCGCGAATGGATCAATCGGATTCTTGATCACGATGGTCAGGGCGATGAGACAGGTGGAATTGAACGGTGGCTTGTTCTTACTGACGCCTTAGGTTTTTCAAGAGAATATGTTGTTTCCCGGGCGGGGGCCCTACCTGCGACTAAGTTTGCCGTCGAAGCCTATGTCCATTTCGTTGTTGAACAACCGCTCGTCGTAGCAGTTGCATCATCATTAACAGAACTCTTTGCGCCTTCAATTCACCGAGAAAGAATTTCTGGCATGCTAGAGAGCTATAATTTCGTGAATGATCACGTTATGGCGTATTTTAAAAGAAGATTATCTCAGGCTCCGCGAGATTCGGAATTTGCGCTATCATTTGTAATAAAAAACGCACTGACGCGCGAAGAACAGCAAGCATGCATTAACGCAGTAAGATTTAAATGCGATGTGTTATGGTCACAGCTAGATGCGCTGCATCATGCCTATGTTTCGCCGGGCCTGATACCCCCTGGCGTCTGGCGGCCTGGCGATGCGAATGTCTAATAATCCATCTTCCCGTTATCACATAACTCCCCTGTCGCGCCCAGGTTTTACGCGATATACGCGGCTCCATGAAGATTGTGCGCGTGACAGGTTTGTATTATTAGCGCCAGAACGCGCTTATGAATTAGACCCTATCAGTCTTGAGGTGTTACAAAATTTAGATGGCGTAACAATGATTAATAATTTATGCCAAAAGCTCTCTGAGAAATTTGTAGCCCCGATTGATATCATCACAGGTGACGTTTTAAAGCTTCTTCAAGGTCTTGCCGATAAAAGACTCTTACAAGAAGGTCGTAATCCACTCACTAAGAAAACTGCCAGCGGTGCGAAGCGAAATGGCGCAGTTTTCTTGTCAGGCCCCACAGGACTATTAGCTGAATTAACGCATCGTTGTCCGCTTCAATGTCCCTATTGCTCAAATCCGCTAGAGCTAGAGCGGGTCAATAGTGAAATGAGCGCTATAGAATGGGCTGAAACATTTAGGCAGGCTGCATCAATTGGTGCCTTACAACTCCATCTCTCTGGGGGCGAGCCTACAGCACGTCGCGATCTAGAAGATATCCTTGGACATGCCGTAGAAGCAGGCCTTTATACAAATTTAATTACATCGGCAGTCTTACTGACCAGAGAGCAACTCACACGTTTAGCTAACATTGGATTGGATCATATTCAAATTTCTATTCAAGATGTCGTTGAGGAAAATTCTGACCTCATTTCAGGATATAAGGGCGCACTTGCAAAAAAACGCGCTGTTGCAAATTGGGCTAGAGAATTAGGCATAGGACTTACAATTAACGCTCCTATGCATCGACAAAATATAATGAATTTGGAAAAGATTATTGACTTCTCCGTTGAAGTTGATGCTCAGCGAATTGAAATAGCTCATATTCAATATTATGCCTGGGCTCAAAAAAACCGTGCAGCCTTAATTCCTACGCAGGAAATATTTCTAGAAACTGTTAGCATCGTAGAAGCGGCCAAGCAGCGCTTAATCGGCGTATTAAATTTTGATTTCGTTATTCATGACCATTATGCTAGCCGCCCGAAAAAATGTACAGGTGGTTGGGGACAATCTATCATAGTTGTTACCCCTTCCGGGAAAGCCCTTCCCTGCCATGCAGCGCAAACTTTGCCAGGATTGAAATTTGATAATGTCAAAGGTCAGCATCTTTTAAAAATCTGGGAAAAAAGCTCTGCCTTCAACGCCTATCGTGGCCTTGGCTGGATGAAGGAGCCCTGCAGATCTTGTGATCGGCGTGAAATTGATTTTGGTGGCTGCCGCTGTCAGGCTTATGCCTTTTCTCAGGATCCGGCTGCTACTGATCCTGCCTGTGCGCTTTCCGCAGAACACGATAGTTTTGCCGCGCTCGCCGAACAGGAGGCTCACGCCCCTGCTCCTGCATTCATCTATAGGCGTTACGATGAGCTGTCAAAAAATAAAAATTAAAAAAATATTAATAACTTAAATTAGAATTTTTCAGCCATAAAAAAATAAATTGAGTCGTTTAGTAACCAAAGAGCAACTTCCGTCCTCTACCATGCAACTTGTCTCGCCAAGTTAATAAATGGTTACGCATGCAATGAGCGTATTGGAGTGAAAATCATGAAGTCGCGGGATACCCTTGTGCGCTTGAAACAGTTCCAAGTAGAAGAAAAGCGCAGACGCATTGTGCAATTAAATGCTATGATTACAGAATTTACACGGCTTTCAAATGAGCTAGACAGAGAGATTACAACAGAAGAAACGCGCGCCAATATTACAGATCCACATCATTTTGCCTATCCAACTTATGCGCGCGCAGCGCGAGGTCGCCGAGACAATATGGTCGCGTCAATCAATGACTTAAAAGCTCAA
>BJGJ01000080.1:4240-7009 GCA_014190435.1 Methylocystaceae bacterium
AAAATTTCCGCTCCACGACGTACATTTAAAACTCCCGGAGCAAGCAAAAGATTTTCCAACCCAAGCCTCGCCCGCACTGGCGTTAAAAGCCTATTTAAATCATCCCTTAGGGATCGATCGTCAAAAATCTCCTGAATTTTTGGGTTACTTCTAATTTTTTCTAATAAGCGTTGCTCGAGGCCACCTATTTCATCTGAAACAAGCGGCTTATTAGTAGTTTTAATATGACCCTCATTGGCCAATAAAACAAAACCACGCTCGTCAAGATTATAGATTAAAGTCCGAATAACCTGACTAAGGCCTCCAGACAAATAAGCGGTTTCCATTGGATCTGGCGCATCAGGGATTGGAAGCGGCACCCGCCCACTCCTATCAGCGAGAAAGATAGCTAAATAAATTGACAATAAAACACTTAAGACCACCAGACCAAAAACATTCAAGAAATCAACGGTTGAGAGGTTAAAAAAAATATTTTCTAGCATAAGATTACTCCAAAAATATTTTTTCTTATTGTGATAATATGATTATTTCGAATTATAAGCTCACATCTTTGATGTCTAGGATAAATATTTACGCATAGAAAAGACGTCTTGTCTGCAAGGTTACGATAGCCAATACAGCCATCGCCACCGCCTGGTGTCCAAGTGCAAGCAAAATATGTGGTGCGCCATTGAAGGGCGGCTCAACAAGGACCAGGGTTGCAATCCCTAAGACGATTTGGGCAACAATATGAGCAAATACAATAATTGCGCCTCGCTTGAGCTTACCTTCCGTATTTAGGAGAGCGTCAATGAGATGTGTCAAAGCAATTAGGAATAGGGCATATGCGGTCATTCGATGTATAAATTGAACGGTTAGCGGATTATTCAATAAATTAATCCACCAAGGATCGAGCGCCCACAGCGCGGCACTAGAGGGAATAAAAACGCCATCAATTAATGGCCAACTATTATTAACAAGCCCCGCCCTTAAGCCTGCAACTAATCCGCCTAGAAAAATTTGTAGGCAGGTAAAAATCATTATTAAAATACTTTCTAATTTCAGTCGTCTTTTATGCTCATGAATGATCATGGGCTGAACCGGCCCAAGTCCACCAGCAATCCAGATACATGAGGCAAAGATTAATGCCGCAATAATCAGATGAATTGCGAGGCGCTCTTGCGCAACTTCCGTTCGATGAACAAGACCGGAAGAGACCATCCACCAGCCTATCCCACCTTGAAGCGCCCCTAGCCCTAAAATGAGCAGTAGTTTTGGTTTAACGCCTGACGGCAAAAGATTTTTTAGCCAGAAAAAAACCAAGGGAATAACAAAGGCAAGGCCAATAAGCCTGGCTAATAGACGATGCCCCCACTCCCATGCGAAGATATACTTAAATCCCGACAGATCCATCTGCGGGAAAAGTTCCTTATATTGTGGGATCTGTTGGTAATCCTCAAATGCCTGCGCCCAATCCTTGTCAGACAAGGGCGGAACGACCCCCGTTACAGGCTTCCACTCAACAATTGACAGGCCCGATTCGGTCAATCGCGTTGCGCCGCCAACAATCACCATCAGGAACACAAGTCCGGCCACAACAAATAGCCAGTTGCGAACAGCCCGGGAGGACTGGGCAGTAACGTAATGTCGAATAGCAGGCGCGGGTTCAGGAAATTGCAGCCAGTCTTCCATTATTCACCATATTTTCAGGCCTACCGACCGGTTCACTCCCTATCGGAATTAGTGATCCATAACCTCTTTGTCTACACCCCTATTAAATCCACATAGAGAGCATTTTTTGCTCAAAACATCTGCGTCAAAGAGGTAAGATCAATTTTCAAGCGAGTCGAGGGATTACCGTGGCTAACAGAAAGGTGCAGGAAAAAATCAATTTTTCGCAATTGCTCGCTATCGGCGAGGTCGCTGAGGCTCTGAAATTACCTCAGCATGTCTTACGTTTCTGGGAGACCCGTTTTCGACAAATGAACCCTGTCAAAAGAGCTGGCGGGAGAAGATTTTATCGCCCAAGCGACGTCGCTCTTCTTAAAGCGATCCGTCATCTGCTCTATCAAGAGGGATATACGATCCGCGGCGTTCAAAAGATTTTAAAAGAACGCGGCCTAGAGGCGGTTATCTTGCAAGTTGCTGAAACGCAACAAAGCACTAATGATATCACCGCCTTACCTCAAAGCACGAACGATATTGTTGAGCCTGCCAAAACTCCAGAACAATCAAGTTTTAATTTGGAGACGCCTCTCTCTACAAATTTTGAAAGAATTGAACCAAATATAGAAGTGCCAAGTCCTGCGCCAACTATTGAAATAGAACCGCCTCACTCGTCCCCAGGCCAATCTCTTCAGGGTTCTTGGGCTGATCTTTCCTCGATCTCAACTTCTTCTGCTGAGGGACAAGCATTGTCGGCAACTCAGGCGCAGACCCTGCAAAAGGCATTAAGTGAAATTGAAGAATGTAAAAGACTGCTTTTACTCGCAAGAAGGTCGCAAGAGGCTGATTGCCAGCTTGGCTAGGCCTGACTATAAGGCCCTCAGTCGGAGTGTAGCGCAGCCCGGTTAGCGCACTTGTCTGGGGGACAAGGGGTCGTGGGTTCGAATCCCGCCACTCCGACCAATAAATCAATTACTTATGATATTAAATGGTCTTGATTTTTGTCATAGGCCTCGCGTGGCCCTCGCATTGACAATATCCAAACTAAAAATGGATCTCGCATCACAATCTGCACAATTTAGACGCTGAGTTTTAAATATTGATCTGCCCCAAACCCCATAAGTC
>BJGJ01000081.1 GCA_014190435.1 Methylocystaceae bacterium
TGGCGGAGACGGTGTTCGGTCACTAAAGTAACTAACTAATTGATTTTAAATTATAAAAATAAATTATAAAATTGTGCCGGGCGCACAGCTACCCATACCTAAAAACTGGATTTTTCTGAACTTATACGTCTGTGTTTGAATTAAAAAAATTCATTAAGCTGCTGAGACTAGGTTATCAATATCCACAACTTTATTAGTAAAATTTTCATTATCTAACCAATTATCATTATGTGGTGTTTACTAGAGCCCTAGGTTTTTAAATAGTTAGAGTGAAGCGCCGAGAGATTAGAGCTAAAGGCTTCAAGCATTTCGCTGAGCGCGTTCATCTTAAACCGTCCTACGGCAGCGATGCTGACAGTAAGCTCTGTTTATTTTACTATGATTTTGCTAGGGCGTCTTTCAGGATCTCGACTTCGATGGTCTCATGGCCTTCAGGATTAGGCTAAGCTTTCAGTTAAGACGGGGGCAGATTATTCTATGGAATGTCCCAGGTAATCAAAGATTAGCAATCAACCAAAGCAAAATTATTAAACCAAGAGGTGAATTTGCATCGACTAATATATCCAGTCTTGATGGATTGATTACTGTTTAAAAGGACAGAGTATCGTTCTCAAATGACTGCCAACTAGAAGAAAAATCAGTTTAAAACATGAATTATTCTTTTAAAGATTAGTATTAGATTCTTAATCATTTTTGACTAGAGATTCTGGATTGATAATAAAATTTCTTTCAAGATTGAATAAAAATAAGATGATAAGCGTAAGGTAAATGTCTGTCTTCAAAAAACAAGAACTAGATGATTCTCAACAAATATTCTAAAGCGATTATTTCGATATGAAACCTACCATAGTGCTAAAATTATTATTGAATTTATTGATTAAAAGCTAGCACACGGCACGTGTTCCGACCAACAGTACCGCGCAAACATGAGTCTCGTCAGAGACTTATGTGGTGAGTGGGGGCGAGCCTTTTATCTTGCAATAAGAAGTCGCTATTTCATAAAGCTTCTTTGGTCGTTTTAGGACGATATTTCCAAGATTATTAAGTCATCATTCAACGTGCGAATGGGCTGGTAACAGACAAATTAATTTGCGCTCTTTTTGCTCCCAGGCAGCACGAATATTGAGCCAGATATTTACCCAAATATTGCAGGGCATTGAGCGCATTTGTGCTCCTGGAAAATCTACTCCAGCACAAAAAATAGTGACTACTAGAGCGTAAAATGATGCTGTCTTGATAGTTTTGAGCTACGGTTTAAGGAAAAGAATATACTACAAAATTTATGTCTTAAATCAGTAAAATGATTCCGTTTGGTGGGGTTATTTAGCTCAGTTTCGAGCTCATTTTCGTTTCAGTATGTGCAGAGATTTTGATGCTCTCTCAAATAAAGATTAGTCAAAGTTCATAGTCACTTTGCCAAGAGATCTCCTAGAATTTCTTGCGTCAATGCGTCAGTATTTTGTTGATGCCCGCGCAGAAATCGACTTCTCTCCAGCTAGATTTCTCATGCGGTTAGGATCGTTCGAAGGACAGAAATAGCAACCACAACACCATCTGTGATCGCGAATTTCTTATCATCTGTAATGAGAAAAACTGAAGGTTCACACTAATGCGCCATCGGCATAGATTGATCGCGTTCTAGCGCATGATTGGGTGGTAAGGCGCCAGGATTATCATTCTTTATCAGAGTTCTTGAGAAACATGGCGCCAGCCACGACCGATAGGCGCCAGAAAATGCAAGTCACGACAGGGGCTTATGCGGTTTTGGCGCCAAGCCTTTTATCTTGCCCTCCAAAAAATTGTCGTCTGGCGCAGGATTTATCTGTGATTTTGAGGCAAGAGCGCGCGTCAATATTATTCCGGGGGACAAGCGGGACAGAGCGGGACATTGTCCCGCTGTGTCCCGTTTTCTGAATCCTGGCTGAGCGGGAAGGGACGGGACACAGGGTCTATTTATAGCCCCTGTGTCCCGCCTGTCCCGCAGTCAGGGCGAGCCATTAAGGGGTTGGCTCCCTCGTCATTTAGGAACCAAACTCGGTGTTGGTCTCCAAGTTGATAGGTTTTTATGAGATGATAACTGCGGGCTTGGTCCTCGCCCCGCTTGAATGCCTTACGACGCGCTTCGTTAATCTTTTTCTTATCATCGCCATCAGCAGGGCGTGCGCGATAAAATTCTTGTCTAATTTCCTCGCGGTTAACCGCGATGACTTCGGGACCTTCGCTGCCATAGGGTCGGATCTTCTCTCCCTTATCCCCGAGTAGAACGCCAAGCGCCTGGCAGTATGCTTTTGTATCATTTGAGAGTTTTTTGTGTTTCTCTTGCTGGTCAGCATTGTCATTGCTACAGAGCTCAACGTAACAGGCGCCAGTCTCCTCATCGTCTTCGTTGTTGCCCGTCGGGACAAAGCTAAGTTTGAATCTAGCCTGCCAGCCCTCGCTTTCGCTTCGACTCTTGGCGAGGGTGAGGCGTCGGTTATTGCATTTGCCGGTCACTTGGTCGCGGTCGGCTAGAACGCTCAAGACAACGTCAGAACCCGCGCGCCAAGCGCTTGCGCCACGCAGTCCAGTTTCTGCAGATTTACCGTAATGGTGGATCGGGATCACCACAATGTTTAGCCGATCCGATAGCTCTTTGAGATAGCGAATGACGGCTGTCGCTTTGGAATTGTCGTTTTCATCTTCAATGGCGAAACAGGCCGCCAATGTGTCACAGATAACAGCACCCAATCTGACGCCATGATCCTTACGAAACTTCGTATCGACTGCGCCAAGTCGAGCGACAAGATCTCGGATACGACGGTTGTCGGCAAGATTTGGAACATCTGCTTGCCAGGCAATTGGAAGGAGGTTGCCTGAGGCTTTCTGTTCTCGAGCGACCTGAATGCGACTGGCTAAGGTATGCGCGCCCTCTGCCGCTAAGAATACGACGCCGACGCGTTCAAGTGTTTGGTGGGAGAAAAAAGAGGTTCCACTTGCAAGGCTAACGGCGAGATCGATGGCCACAAAGGTTTTACCAGCTCCAGATTGGCCGCCGATAAAGCAAATGCCTTGCTGGGGAATGAGCTTTTGAACTAGCTGGGGAGGGGCTTTGGGTGGAATATCACCATCGAAAATAAAGCCCTTAAGAAGACCCTCATTTGCAGTGGAATGTTTAGTATGGTCGCCAAGGTTTTTTGTTGTGTCTTCTTGATCAGTAGAAATCGATGAGGATCTCTGCTCGATTGGTTTTAAAGAGAGTAGATCAGAGTGAGGCTTATTTATACCCGCTGAAAGACCGGAAGAGATCGTCTGCTGCACTTCAGTAGGGCTCTCTTTGCTTAGTCCATTGAGCAGACAAGCCTGTTTCAGAGCACTTTCGACTTCGACTCGTGAGAGCCAATCTCGAGCGACGAAGCTGCCTAGACGAAAGGCGACGCTATTAAGTGTTATGTTCCGCGTCCCCCGTGAGGCGTTTGTAAGTCGATTTGTTTCTTCTTTTAGGGCAACTAATGCATAAGCGCGTGAGCCCGTCCCAGAGGAAGTGAACTGGTTAAACTTTTCAACTCGAACAGCTTCAGGGGATCGGATCGTTGACGTATTTAACTTTCGGATTAGTCGAAAGAGCTTTTCAGGCAGCTGAGGGAGGGTGGATGCAGCCTTCGCCTCCAAGAGATCTGGCGAGCTAATCCGTTGAACCCAGCCCGTGCCTAAGAGGCGAGCAGATCCAGGCGCAATGACATAGCCCCCATCGCCACGCACATCGATTCCGGGCGGTAAAGCGCCTCTGGAGTTTCTAAATCTATCTTGATGAGGTTGGGCAAAATAAAGATGTAGGCCATTGCCGGCTGTCTCAACAATCGGACAGCCGACAATGGCCAAATCTGATCCAAGAATTGCTTGAAGATTAGCTACGCCGTCGACTTCTTCGCTATGTCGATCGGCGTCGATAACGATAATGTCACTCTTGCCGCAATCAATGGCGATCAATGCATGAGGGTGACGTCTCCACCACTGAGATATGAGTTCTGGATCGCACGTTGAGGACTCTCTCCAGGACGGGATAAGAGGCGTTTTGTCGCTCTCACAACCGAGCTTCGACTGGCAAGGAAAAACATAAAAGCCGTGCTGAGCGAGATCCAGAGCGACGAGGCCATTAGGTGAAAGGGGAGGCGACTTCTGTGAACTGATTTGGTCGTCGTTCAGAATAACTGCGTTGCTATGACTGAGATGATCACTCACCCATAAGTCCTAAGCTGGACTGAATGTAACGTTTTGCTTCCGGTCCATAGACGCCGCTGCTTCTACGTCCGATCTTTCGTAACGCGACTTTCCCCGCCTTCACATCTTCATAAAAACTCGTCTTGCCTTTGCCAGCCAAGCTCCAAACTTCCTGAGGCCTTAAAACGCCATGCAATAATCGCTCGCTAAGACTGAATAAATTATCCTTAGGCATAGGGTATTTTTTAGTATTATCTTTCATAAAAGACTCTCCTGTTCATAAGCGTCAGACGCTGAACAGTATTATGAAGTCAAAGATTTTTATCGAACGCAAGAGAGCGAAAGGGAATGGAAACCATTCAGAGTAGTAATCTAGAGAGCTGTAGAGATTGCATGAGCATAATTGAGTTTAAATGGCATAGCTAAAAATTATTTTTTTATTTTTATGGAACCAATTTTATCAAGGGTGAATAAGATATTATGTAAGAGCAATTAAAAATATTTCCGATATATTTTTAATATTGTGCCTTAATGATTTTACTTGCTTATAAATATTAGTGACACAGCTTGATAACTTTAATTCCTAGTAATTAGTATTGATGGCTTCTATTGGTAGCAAATTGTGGGTTATGTAAAATTAAATTATGCATCAGGTAATTCGGTCCAGGGTATAGATATCTAAAGTTTCTCAAATAATTTTAGTTATGAATACAATCATTAAAGGCATTGATATTATTTGTTATATTAGTAAAATCGAAGAGATCCATAGTCATGTAAGGGTAGATAGTATGAGCACATCCGGAAAAAGTGACTGGACGCCTGAAGCCTATAGGTTGAGAGAAGAATTTCGAAAAAGGAAGGAACTGACCGACCGCGGTGATATTCAAACCTATAAATCTATCCCGAAGAAATATGACGTTCTAGAAAGTGAATGGACTTTAAAGGCTTATGAAAATAGAGAAAAAACTAGGCAGGCTCGCGAAGCCACAGATTTCGATATTAAAAATCAATCGACCCATAAGATAGCTAGTCCAGAGAAAAGCACAGATAATCCAACTCAACTCAATGAGATTATCAATCCTCAAAAAATTAATGAGCCAATTTTCAATAAAACAGCGACTCCTCTTAAAAGCGCTGAAATATCCAATCAGCGCATAGCACATATTAAATTTACTAATCAGCCAGTAACTCCTGAAGTTAGAAAAAACCAGAGACAAGATAGTGCACCGCAACATACAATTAAAAAATCAGCATTAGTAAAATCCACGACGCCAAATAGGCTTACAAAGCTTGATACCTCGAAAAAGAAGAAGCAAAATTCTTATTCTGATTTGAAAAAATCTAATAGTTTTTTTCGATTTGTATCCACTATTCTGATTGCAGGGTCGATTGGCTTTATCCTGGGAATTATTACATTTTCAAAAAGTACAAATACAAAAATTTATCAAAATGGAGTTAAGTCGCGACCGATTGTTAATAAATAGTTTGTTTGATTCTGATAGAAGAAACGAGCGTGAATATGGATTTCAAGTTTATAAAATAGTCATAGATACAGATACAGAACACTTAGGTGTTATATTTAGCTTGTCTAAAATAGATTAGCAAAAATGATCCAGTAAATGAGTAATAAACTACAGAAAATAATAAGTTTGTCATGATAATACGTAAAATATGAGAAATTTTCTCGATATAATTTCGATTATTTTTTTAATTTATTAATATTCAATAAATCAATATCTATATTGAAGGCCTTGCTATATAGTAATGCAGTATCATAATCAAAAGATTTAATCGCCTCCTCATGTTGAACGTAGGTCTTCATCCCCCAGCCAAATTTTAAAGATGCGTGATTTGCAGTTGGAAATCCTGCATTAATTCTGCCTTGACGGAGGCGCTTTGCAATTCGTTGCCTTTCTAGTTTCATAGCCGGTTTATCAACCATAATGCCCACCACGAATTTCATAAAAAACAAAAAGCTGCATAAGTAAGCAAAAAACTATAATTATGATGTTAATAAAATGCTTAAGTAGAAAACAGCTAAAAAAGAATACTTATTAACTTATAAGTATTTATAAGGTCACAGTAAAATATCATTTTTTACATATTCCCATTTAAGCCCACCGGCGGTCATTCGCTGACCAAGGCATACTTTACGAATGTCCTCTGGATTAGCAATAATATTTTTCTCTATGAGATTATCAGCAGCATCTCTAACGCAGTTATAAATAATACCTGTATCAATACAGATTACAGGTTTTCTATTGTTTGGAGGAGCGTGTCTTCTAAGAACTGGCTTGAATGTTTTGTTCATCTTATCCCGGCTGATTGATTGACATGATGTTTCATAAAATTAATTCGAATTTAAATTCTTACATGAGGTAAAGGAAAAAATTGTGAATTAATTTATTTTTTCATGCCTTGTAACTTTCTACTATAATCTCATCATTCTTTCACAAATCAGAGACCTTCATCTACTACTTGACAATATTTTTTAAATCAATAATTATCGGCGAAACTATTGAAAATAACTGCACGTTCATGAAGGAAAACTTCACCGATCCTCTGGGTCGGTTTTTTTTTACTAGCCTTCAAATTCCTTTGTTTTATTATAGAGTTTGCATTAACCAGCTCATTTCTTAATTATTCAAATATTTCTGTGTGATAAATGGTGTATAATTTATGATTTCTAAGGATTTAAAAAAGTTTTGACAAAAATCGCCTCTAATTTGATTGCAGGTTATGCTGCGCTGCACATAAAGTATGTTCATTGGCAGATTTTGGAACCTGTTTCTAATTATTTCCTAAACTAG
>BJGJ01000082.1 GCA_014190435.1 Methylocystaceae bacterium
CGCTGCGTAATCGATCAGTCTTCTCTTGGTCCAGATCAAGCAATTACACTCGACCAAGCTTTACGCGCTGTGACGCTTGATGCAGCAAAGCAGATTGGACTTGGCGACCGAATAGGCTCGCTTGAGCTAGGCAAAGAGGCTGATCTCGTTATTTTGGAAACTGATCCCTATAAGACTGATCCAGCTAAAATTGACGCTATCAAGATTAGTGAGACTTGGGTTGCTGGAGAGCTAAAATTTAGCAGCTAATTGTATTCATGGATTGAGATAAAAGAGGATAAGAAATGGGGTTAGGCTTGTTTCTTTCTCAATCATTTTATTTGCTTATTTTTGCTCTATGTTTCATTGCCTCACCTTCTTTGACTGCTGAAAAAAGTCAAGAAATAACAGGGTCATATTTTTCATTGCCTATCCTACAAAGGTGGACTGGAGATTTTGACCAAATTCTAAAAAGACGAATGCTTCGAGTATTAGTGCCATTTAGTAAAACATTTTTTTTATAGATAAGGGAAATGAACATGGCGTCTCTGCTGAGTTAGGAAGAGAGCTTGAGAAATGGATTAATAAAAAACATGGATTTGGCCCACTTTCTTTCCATGTAATCTTTATACCTAAGTCACAAGATCAACTTATTCCGGCTCTTCTTGATGGAGAGGGAGATCTCATTGACTTTACCTTAACCTCTACCGCTGAACGAAGAGAGAAAGTTGATTTTACAACCCCGTGGATCAAAGACGGTCATGCTATTTTAGTAATAGGCTCAAATGCAACGCCGATTGCTAAACTCATGGATTTATCCGGAAAAGAGATTTTTGTTAGAAAATCTAGCAGCTATCATGTAGATCTTGATAGAATTAATCAAGAATTTTTGCGTAAAAATATCACTCCAATCAAAATTAGATTTGCTGATGAAAATATTGAGGATGAGGATATTCTGGAAGCTGTAAATGTTGGCATGCTTCCATATGCAGTAGTTCATCGTAGAACCGCAGAGACATGGTCTAGGATTTTCCCGGCTATACAGGTTCGCAACGATATCATATTTAATGCCAACGAGCAGGTGGGATGGGCTATTCGCAAAGAATCTCCCCTTCTTATGAAGGAAATTAATGAATTTATCGAAGCGCATGCAATTGGAACGAGCTATGGAAATGAAATTTTAAAGCGCTATTTTTCACATTCAAAAACAATCAAAAATTCCTTGTCAGAAGGTGAAATTGATAAATTTACGCAGATGGTCGATTTATTTAAAATATGGAAATAAATATAGCTTCGATTATTTGATGGTCGCAGCTCAGGGTTATCAGGAATCTCAGCTAAATCATAATAAGAAAAGCCCGCGCGGAGCAGTGGGTGTTATGCAGCTGCTGCCATCTACTGCTGCAGCTAAGCCTATCGAGATAACGGGCGTCGATAAGGACCCTGACGCAAACATTAAAGCCGGGACACTTTATTTAAGATATCTTAGAGACTCTTATGTGAAAGATCCTGCTGTCACTGATATCAATCAAATGCTGATGACTTTGGCAGCCTATAATGCAGGCCCAGGAAATTTGCGAGCATTTCGTGAGATAGCTAGAGATCAAGGGCTTGACCCTAACACCTGGTTTAATAATGTATAATATGGCGCTGCTCGAAAAGTAGGGCGCGAGACCGTTCAATATGTCAGT
Organism: Methylocystaceae bacterium; assembly: GCA_014190435.1. Classification (GTDB taxonomy): domain Bacteria; phylum Pseudomonadota; class Alphaproteobacteria; order Rhizobiales; family Beijerinckiaceae; genus Methylocystis. The sequence goes on from BJGJ01000082.1 coordinate 1,671, forward strand.
AATATTTACAAATATTATCTCGCTTATAAGTTGATTACGGAACGTGAAGCGAAACAGAAGGCGGCGAGAGAGTCCGGGATCGGTAAATAATATCTTCTATCTAAATTATATCAGATGATTGACGTGACTCCAAGAATTTATCATATCGATATTGTTCCAACTGCTCCATGCTCTTTTACGGCAGATACATAACACAAGAGCCTCTCCATTGAGTATAATTCTGCAGAAATCCACGTATCATTGACGGAAAGCTAGTTAGCTAATTGGGGGCGGTCGAGTAAGGCGCGGCGGGTTCTCCATGACCTCAGCAAATTGGCCAAAGAAGCGCTTCTAGGTATAATCCATAGAATTTGAAAATTTATTTCAGTTAAAAACATTAATCTTGGACTCAAAAAAATAAAGAAATAATCTGTGTAAGTTTTTAATCATTGATAGCCTTCGGTGGAACATTTTTTAGCTCGACGCTAATGCCATCATCATTGCCGGCCCTAACAAAGTCGTTGATCGTCTCCAAAATATCCTTATCAATGAAAGAAGCCCTTGTGCCATCAATTAATACATAGCTTCCTGGATTAATTTTTCTGAGTAAATTCCTGAGCGGAGCCTTGTTAACAAAAGAGACGTCTTTATTGAGTCGAAGCAAATAGCTGGTATCTTTTTTCGTGAGTGTAAATGCGGCATGATAATTATTTTTAATAACAAATAATAACCCAATAATTACGCCAATGATAACACCGCGCAATGAGTCGAATAGTATCATAGAAATAATTGTAATTAGAAATGGTAGGAACTGATCAATGCCTTCTCTATACATTTGGATGAAAATAGCAGGCTTGGCGAGCTTAAATCCTGTATAAATTAATATTGCAGCAAGGCAGGCAAGTGGTATCATATTTATAATGTGAGAAAAAAGAAAAATGCTCACAAAAATTAAGATGCCATGTGTGAATGACGCAAGTTTAGTTTGGGCACCTGCGTTTATATTAACTGAACTTCGCACGATTACTGCTGAGATCGGTAGTCCACCAATAAAACCACTTATAATATTACCAAGTCCTTGCGCTAGTAATTCCCGATCTGCTGGAGCGACCCTGCGCAAAGGATCTAGCTTGTCCGCTGCTTCGAGACTTAAAAGGGACTCAATGCTTGCAATTAAAGCTAGAGTTACTCCAGTGAAAAGAATATCTGATCTTAAAAAGTAAGAAAATTCAGGCAGCGTAATCTCAGAAAATATTTTACTAATATTATCGAAAACAGGCAGATTGACTAAGTGGTCTGGCAGAATTGCGAGAAATGGGAAATAAGATTGTGTAAATATATTGAACAAAGCGCCGCATAAAACTACGATAAGTGGAGCAGGTAATAATGAGAATATTGTGTTTTTCTTAATTAATTTAGTATCCCATAAAATTAATATACCTAAGCACATAAGTGTTAAGAGTATGGCTCCTGGCGTAATTGAGTTTATCGACTCTTTAATCGCAAATATATCCGAGCTCGTATTTTCATCAAGAAAGGAGACGTCATCTTCCGCGCTATTATCATACCCAAGTGCATGGGGTATTTGTTTCATCATTAATAAGATACCAATGGCGGCCATCATGCCTCGAACCACGGACGATGGAAAATATGCGCTGATGACTCCAGCTCTTAAAAGCCCCAGACCTACTTGGATTAAACCAGCAATCACGATGGCGGCTAAAAGTCCTTTATAGCCAAAGCTTGCAATTGCAGCAGCAGCAACGATTGTTACGCCATTTGCTGGACCTGAGACGCTTAATTGTGAACCGCTTGCAAGAGATACAATCAGGCCGCCCACAATCCCGGCGATAATTCCTGAAAAAGGCGGCGCTCCAGAAGCAATTGCGATCCCCAAGCACAAGGGCAGAGCAACCAAGAAAACCACTAATCCCGCAAGAATATCGCTTTTCCAGTGGAGTAGATAATATTGGATTTTATGCTCAGACATACGATTCTTACCCGTTATTTTTTATTTCCTGATAACCATAGCCTAAAGAGAGAAGGAGGCCATAGATTTTTCTTGGACATTGGACACAATGAGCTTACTGTAACCTTTTTGGCCAATTTTCGCCATTATTAAGTTGCAATTGAAGGCAACATTGAATTTCATACATCAAAAAACCTATGCCTGTGGATATAGGTTTAGTTAATAACCTCTATTTAGCAACTCAAAATTAAAAAATTATGTCAGCTAACCTCGTTAATATGAAAGATTAATTTATGTCTCGGTTACTCTGCGCAGCTATTGTTTTATTGATAGCCACTTCTTCTTACGCAGCTGACCTTGCCTCAAAAAAAAGCGAACAGACGGCTACGACCTTATTGCCGAGGTGGGAGGGGTTCTACTTTGGTTTTAATAGAGGTTTTGGGGGTGGTGTAGTCGATAATAATGCGGGCCTGATCTCAACAAATCAGAATTATAATTTATTTTCTAGCACAACAAATCGCGCAAGTGGTTTTATTGCCGGCGGTCAAGTTGGTTATTTGCATCAATTTGAAAATCGCTTTTCATTAGGTTTTGAGACAGACTTCCAGTGGAGCGATTTGAAGGCCTCTTATCAAGGTCAAGCTTTAGCGACAAATCCCTCATTTATTACGAACGCAGATACACGTACGGGAATAAATTGGTTTGGTACTGGTCGAGGAAGACTGGGCTATTCTATCGGTAGGTTATTTCCATATGTCACAGGCGGTGTGGCTTATGGCCAAATCCAGACGATTGCTTCTCCTTTATTGGGATCCAATACACTTGCAGCAAGCAGCGCAACTCAAAACAGAGTGGGTTGGGTAATGGGCGGCGGCGCTGAAATAGCGATCTCAAAAAACCTATCTGCAAAATCTGAATATTTATACATGACTATGCTCGGCGCTAATGGAAATATAGCGGGAGCAACAATTCCAGCTGGCATGCCATTAATGGGATCATTTGGTTCGTCAATGATGGGCGTTCACATCCTTCGCGGCGGCATGAATTACAAATACACTGGAATTGATAATATAGCCAGCGACTGGGGCGAGTATCAACCGCTTCTCGAGGGAAGAATCGTAGATTATTTATTAGCTCAGCCCGCTCGTGACTGGTCAGGCTTTTACGCTGGCGTTAATGGTGGCTATGGCGGAGATATTTTCAGATCTAATTCTACGATCCTTCAAGGAGCCTCTGGTAATGCTGCGCCATTGGCGGCAGTAAGCACGACAACAAATCGAACTGGCGGTTTTTTGGGTGGAGGCCAAGTTGGTTATAACTATCAAATATATAACCGGCTTGTAGTTGGCGTTGAAACAGACGCCCAATGGACGGGAATTGTTGGGCAGCATGAAGCTATCTCTGCCGAAAATCCTGCAGGCAGCGTTGTCGCAAATGAAAAGTTTTCTCTAGATTGGTTTGGAACAACGAGGCTTCGAGCCGGCTTAGTGCGCGGCGACGCGCTTAGTTATTTTACTGCAGGCGTAGCCTATGGCGGGGTAAGTCTGAATTCGAACGATTACTCAGGTGGTTATTTTGCTAACGCTACGACGCAAACCAAAGCTGGTTGGGCGGTTGGCACAGGTACGGAATATGCCATTACCTCAGACATGTCTTTTAGGGCTGATTATCTTTATACGAGCCTATCAGGCATTAGTGGCCCGATTTATGGTTTTACAACGTCCTCATCAAACCCATTATTAGGCTTATACTCAACGAGAAGTATTACGAATAATATATTCAGAGTTGGTGTTAATTGGAAATTTGGTAAAACATCAGACAATAATCCAATTGATATGGTTTCGCCTATCAAAAGTGCTCCTCGCTGAACTATGCGCGATTGAGTATGGAGGGCTGAACCATCAATGAATAAGAGAAACGCCAGGCTGACAAAAATCTGTCTAATCCTACATAAAAATTAGCCCCTAAATCTATATAATAAATCCATTAATTAGTAGAAATACAGAACTAAACTTACTAGAAATTTATTGCCCTGAAGGTCAGTGAACAAACTAAAAGCTGAAGGTTGTTTTCAAGGCACCAGCAAAGTTTGCGTGCTCTGCAACGATTGCGTGATCCCTCTTGGCTTATTAAGAGCGAGACTTAGGCAAGAACGAGCCAATCTTAAACCGCGCCTAAGTCCATATCACTATGTTTATCTAGAAAATATCTATTAAAAAGAGTAGGTTATTGGCGGAAGAGGTGTCCCCAGGTCTTCCGTCCTCATGTGTCCATCAGTATGCTCAAAACGTCCGAGTATTCAACAGGATGTGCAAAAAGACGTCTTTACTCGTTTTTGCTTATCCCCGAGAATCCTCGTCGAAAAGTCATACCAATTGTCATACTGGGCTTCGAACATGATTGGGAAACTAAACGCAAGAAGCGCTGCTACACATAAGGCCGGAGATTACGGCGACGGGGGGGGATTGAGACTGATCGTTTCTCCTGCAGGTAAAGCAAAGTGGGTTTTTAGATTTAGTTGGCAGGGCAAACCGAAGAATATGGGATTAGGTAGTCGTGACGTCTTGTCTTTGGCTGAGGCAAGAGATGCTCGGGACCAAGCCCGTAAGTTGGTCGCGGTAGGTGTCAATCCTCTAGAAGCTCGCAAAGCCGCCAAGCAAGCCGCAGCTAAGCGGCCAACGTTCGGAGAGATGGCGGATACACTTATAGCCTCTAAGCAGCCTGAGTGGCGTAATGCTAAGCATAAAGACCAATGGGTTATGACGCTTGAAACGTATTGCAGTTCTATCCGATCAAAGCCTGTAGATGAAATAGATACCGCCGATATCTTGAGTGTCTTAAAACCTTTATGGCAGCGCGTTCCAGAAACAGCTGCTCGTCTAAGAGGTCGCATCGAGCATGTTATTGATGCCGCACGTGCTCTGGGTCACGTTTCGCAGAATGAAGCCAATCCTGCACGCTGGCGAGGGCACTTGGATAAATTACTTCCTAAGCGCCAAAAGCTAACGAGAGGTCATCATCCTGCGATGCCGTATGCAGAATTGCCGGCCTTTATGTCGGCTCTCCGGCAACGAGAATCAATATCGGTTTTGGCGTTAGAAGTGACGATACTGTGTGCTACCCGAACCAGCGAAACACTTGGCGCGCGGTGGTCTGAGATAGACCTCAACAATAAGGTATGGACCATCCCAGCTATCAGAATGAAAGCAGGAAAAGAGCACCGCGTTCCATTAGTCGGCCGGGCATTAGAGATTTTTAAGAAACTCAATGACTCAAAGATTGGAGAGTATGTATTCTTCAGTTCCAGATCAAAGAAGAATC
>BJGJ01000083.1 GCA_014190435.1 Methylocystaceae bacterium
TTGAATTTGAGACTTTGACAGGGGAAGAGATTGTTGGGTTACTTGCTGGAAAACGTCCAACTCGTGAAGACTCATCCACTCCAACAATACCGACGCCTTCAAGTGGCATTTCTGTTCCAGCTTCAGGAAGCAAGCCTCAAGCCGACAATAAAAACATGGAACCCAATCCTGTATAAACTATCAACAGAGCTACTGTCCGGCGAGGATGAATATGATAGGAAAGTCGCTAAAAGAAGAAAATCACTAAAAGGTTCAAGTATCCCAATATCGGCCTCCCAAGTGTCAGGAGGCTAGAATGAATAAGAAATATTTAGCTGGCGATTAAAATCAATAGCTGATCGAATTGTTTTGGCGTTGCCAGTGAAATCAATTATATACCTAACGATAAACTGCTTAAAAAAATATTGTGGAGCTCATCACAAAAAAGAGACTTTGTATTATTTTAGCGTAAAAGCTTTTCTTACAAAGGCGCTTAAGGGATCTGAGCTAAATAAATAACTCTTAAATGCGTCATCTGTAGCCTTTAGATAGAACAGAAGTCATTGGTGCTTATACCTCCTTAATTGCATTTATCCTCGTATTAGTAGGTATCGTTTATTCAATCATATTGCGTATTTATGAGCCTCCTCAACATACAAGGCTAAATAACACTGCAATTAAGACAATGGCTGAAAAAACAGCCTTGGCAAACTGGCCCTTCAAGCTAGACAGACCGCGTCTTCATCAAATGAACTGATTGCTTCACAGGAAGGTTCCAACAAAGCTGACGCTAGCAGAGAGGAGAAAATTGTAGAACCTTCTGAAGAAAAAATATCCACTGCTCAGAATGCTAGGCTTGATAGTAACTTCGACTTACCTAAGTCATAATGGCGATGCGCTAAAAAAAATGTAATTCGGCTTTATGGAAATTATAACAACGCCGCCGCTCTGGCGCGCAAAAACAAGACCATAAAACTCAAACAAATTTTGCCCGCTAGCGTGAGCATTCTCTTGACGTCAGAACTTAAGAAATTACCGCAAAAAATAGCTCTAGTTGGAGGAGGGCCGAATTAATTACTCCTGAGCCAGGCGATATTAGGGCCTTTATTCTATCCAGACCAATGAAGCGATGATGTTTTGGCTGGAAGAGGATAAGAAATTTATATCACAAGGATTTGGAGATAAAACTATAAATTATTGAAGAAAGCATTATAAGATTAACAATATTGTGAGACACATTTTTATAAGTGAAAATTAAAACGATATCAATTCCAATATAACTGAGCTTTCTTAAAACATTTCCATGTTGAAAGTAACTCTGATTCTAGATTAAGACAAACCCTATCACTGTAGTCTTGAACTATACGAGAAGATTCAGATATGTTTACTCCACTGAAAGACTCTATTTTTGATAAAAGACGTTTTGTTGCAAGAGAGTCGTTTTTAGATCCAAGTAAATCCTGAAGTTTACAAATTATTGTAATGAATTTCTTTGCCTTTTTATGACCGAAAAAATTTCCAAAAAATTCTGTGGCATAACGAAGTTTTTTTAATAAGATTCTAAGTTCATGTTTTTCTTTATCTGTTAAGACATTTAAATCCCTCTTAGTAGATAAAGATTTTTTATGTAGCTTCTCTAGAATATTCTTCGAAAATTCAAGTATAGAAGGATTTTTATTATCTAAAAATATATTTTGATAATCATTTAGTGAAAGATATTTTATATTATTACAAAATGTCCCTTCTATTACATTATTTAATTTGGGGAGAGTTTTCAAGAACTCCTCTTCCCTAAGACGATCGAGGTAATTTAAAAGCGACTCGAATGTATCAAGATTATTGGGCTCAGATAGAACTTTTGAGGTAATAAATTCTCTCAAAACATCTAATTCTCGAACGGGCCCGAGAACTGACCCGATATTTTTTGCTATTTGCATTAATTCATCCAGTTCGTGGCTTGGGGATATTTTTTTCAGGAAACCCATCGCACACCTTAATCTCCGGAGAGAGACTCTTAATTGGTGTAGCATTTCAGGATCTTTATTCTGAATAAATTCTTTAAAATTCAGCCTAAAATCACAAATTTCATTTCTCATTAAAATTTGCATCCCGTGGATTGCGGTATCTTTTTTTACAATAATGCGTGGTAAAATTTCTTGAGAATTATTATTTCTATATAATGCTGGAAAGTCTTTAAATTTATCTTTTTTATTCATTAATAATATTCCTGCGGTTGTTCTCTGGATTAAATTTTAATTATTTGATATAACGGAAAATTATAATCTGACATTTCTGTACGTATTCGTCAAATAAGCAATAAGAAATGTGTAACTTGTTTAATAGCGATGATGTTAGATTTAGATCTTTTTGAAACTAGTGAGCGGATTAGTATTGTCTCTTGTTATCTATTACATAGTCACGGAAAGTGATCTGCCCTCCAAAAGGTTGTCCAGTTGAATGTTAGATTAAGCCATGGCTGTTTGCCAAGCCGCAAGCGCTCGGCGGAGCTGGTTGGGATAGTGCAGACGGACGCTGTGGTGTGAAGCTTTCTGACGCTTCGGCCTATATCCCAATGATGAGTGTGGGTGTTTCCTATTATAATACTCACGCCTATTTTTGATCATAATCCCATCTTCCTCTACACAATAGAAGATCTCTCCGTTGAGGAGCTCATCCCTCAACCTGGCGTGGAAGCTTTCTCAGTATCCATTTTCCCGAGGGCGTCCTGGCGTGATGTAAGCAGTCTTGGCTCCCACTGCTGTGATCCAATCTTGCACGGCTTGGGCAATAAATTCGGGGCCATTGTATGAACAAATATACTTGGCCACGCCGCGCGAGTTCTCAACACTTATCCGACAACGTGGAAAGCCTGACATGATGGTTTCTGATCATGGGACAGAGTTTACCTCTAACGCCATCCTCTCTTGGGCGAACGAGAATAAGATTGACTGGCATTACATTGCTCCGGGAAAACCTATGCAGAATGGCTTCTGCGAAAGCTTCAATGGACGGATGCGTGATGAGCTATTGAATGAAACGTTTTCTTAGGCCTCAAACATGCACGGGAAAAGATTGGCACATGGGCGAAAGACTACAATAACAGGCGTCCGCATTCGTCACTTGGATATAAGAAACCTTCACAATACGAAGCCAAACTAAACGCAACTAGCGATCATCTGCGCAATCCCGGCCAGCTACGCCGATCGCCAGTTGCTTAATCTACGCCCTTGGGCGTATTAACCGCTGAGACTCTAATTGTGACTGGATGAATGTTCGGAGGCAGGTCGCTGGGAGGATACTCGATTGTGCAATAGGGGATATTAATGGGCATTGGCCTAATTAAACATCAACATATGTTTAAAATATCATCACTGTTTTTTATATTTATTCTCAATTTTGCCGTGATTAGATTCAAAAATATTTAAGTCCGGTCTAAGTAGAGTGCTTAAGAAAAGATGTAGGCCCATCCCGAAGGTGAAATCCTAATTCCCTCCCCAGAGATAGATTATGCCTTCGGGATCGGTTTATTTTCTATTTTATAATTTATATTACTGCGAGATAGACACAGTATGAAGAGATAATTAAATGGAAAAGGCTTATTGTAGAAATCAAATTTATTGTCTGGGCAATAGTATATCATGGCAAAAAAATATAAAAGACTATCAATTCCTTACGCAGGTTCCCGTTGCTTTTATTCTAATCATGGCATCGTGTTTTTCTGAAATAGAGGAATATTTTCCACTTTTCAAATCAATCACTACTGAAATATCATCTGTTCCTTTTATTGATTTCAACTTATACAGAGAACCCGTTTTGATAACGGAATAATCTACATCTTCTATTATATCATTAGCTTGTTTCTTTAATGCTTTATCAGATGATAAAAAATCTATTAAGAACTTTTCACTATAAAGTTCTCTGGAGTGTGAGTACAGATCTTTAATGTAAGAGTTGTTATTAGGGTATGAGAAAAACACACTCTTTGTTTCGCAGTGCAGCGTTAGCTTGATAGAAGCTTCTTTTGGCTTCGCATAAGCGCTAGTAATGGCAAAGTAAGAAGTGATGAGTAGAAATCTGCTGGCTATATCGAATACTTTCATTAAAAGCTCCACTAAAACTAACGAGACTTGAAGCTGGGCCTCAACTACCTAAAATTATCTTGTCCATTATATTCTATTGCTAAATTTTAGCGCAAGTTTTAAACAAGATTATACTATATATGAGTCAAAAAAATTCTCTGAATTGTAAAAAGGCCTATTTATAAATTAGCATATCTAATTTCATCCTTCAATTATCATGTTAATACTCATATTTATGTCAAATTTTGTATTATAAGATAATTGGAAGCGATATAAACCTGTCAAGAGAATACAAGATCTGGCCGTTTTTACTAAAGTTGGGTTCTATCATGCATGAAAGCCTACAATCTTTTCTTTTAATATTAGCTATCTCTATGATAGTTGCTATTCTTGCGCGGCAAATAAGACTTCCATACACGATAGGACTTGTTATTGTGGGCGTGGTAATAAGCTTGAGTGAGAAGACATTTCATCCTCTTTTAAGCCATGATCTTATATACTACTTTTTACTACCACCTCTTTTGTTTGAGGCGTCGCTATTTGTTCCTTATCATGAACTTAAAAAAGATATTTTGCCCATATCCTTACTGGCAATAGTAGGCACAACAGTAGCGGCAATTTTTATTGCCTTCTCGGCAGTTACCTTCTTTAAATGGCCGTTTTATCCATCAATTATATTTGGGTCGCTGATTGCCGCTACTGATCCTGTTGCAATTATTGCAATGTTTAAAGATAATAAAATCGTTGGCAGAACTAGTCTTCTTGTCGAGGCAGAGAGCCTATTAAATGATGGGATGGCGTCAATCTTATTTTCCCTTGCAATAATGATTACTCAAAATAACGATATTCTAACTATTTCTGATATTGTTTATCAACTAATCATCATCGTAATAGGGGGTATTTTAGTAGGAGCAGTTACGGGGTTTTTGACAATATTAGTAACGAGAATTGTCGATGATCATTTGGTTGAAACAGTTATAACGCTAATTGCTGCGTATGGAGCTTTTTTTATTGCTGAGAAAATTCATGCTTCAGGTATTTTATCAACCGTCATTGCGGGACTAGTTATAGGAAATTATGGGATTTTGGGCAAAAAAACAAATGCTCTTAGCCCGAAAGGACGTGCAAGCATAATTTCGTTTTGGGAAATTTCTGCATTTTTAGCCAATTCTATAATTTTTTTATTACTTGGCATCAACGTGGCAGCTATTTCATTTCAAGGTTATTCTTTCTCTCTTATCTTTTCAGCTATCATTATTTGTATGATAGGACGAGGGTTAGCTGTCTATCCAATAGGTTTCCTAATGCTGAAAGCTAAATCCAGAATAGCTTTATCAGAACAAAACATATTATGGTGGGGAGGGTTAAGAGGCGCATTAGGAATAGCTCTTGCATTATCTCTCCCAGAAACTATTCAGATGAGAGACGAAATTGTCGTTATTACATTTTGTGTCGCTGTCTTTTCAATTGTTTTTCAAGGAATTACTATGCCTCTAATTTTGAAAAGATATGGGTTAATGAAGTAAGTAAAAAGAAATTGATATTTCAATAGAGGATGTCGGTTAAATTGATTTACTCCTATACTTGCTAGATAGCTTCTGAGGAAAAAATGACTGCACCTGAAATCTGCCCCTTAAAGAGTCTAGGTGCAAAACCGCAGCAGAGAGTTGATGAAATTGATTTTTGGAGAGGTCTGGCTCTTATAATAATTTTCATAAATCACTTTCAGGGGAATGTAGTTAGTTTTGTAACTCCGAAAAATTATGGCTTCTCCGACTCTGCAGAAGCGTTTGTATTTTTATCGGGACTCTCTACGTCTTTAGCTTATAAAAAATATTTTTCAGGCTTTGATTATAAAAATGGGTGCATAAGAATACTGCGTCAAGTAAATAAAATTTATACATCCCATATTATTCTTACAATTATAGCAATTCTATTTTACCTCGCCTTAAGTCACGCTATAAAAATAACTGAAATATTAGATGTCGAAGGCAGAGGGTCGATACTGAATAAACCAATAGAAACAATTGTTGGAATTTTTAGCCTTACGCATCAGCTTGGATATTTTAATATCCTCCCGCTTTATGTTTTGTTTTTACTTATTTCTCCTGTTCTTCTTTTCCTAGGTGCATGGAATAGATGGTTAATGATATTTCTTTCTCTCTCAATTTATATATTAGCAAGATTGTTTGACCTCAATATACCTTCCTGGCCCGAAAAAGGAACCTGGTATTTTAATCCTCTTGCATGGCAATTGCTATTCACTTTGGGAGTTTTCTTTGGGTTCCGAATGGGTGATTCAAAACTTCATATCGCAAATTTTATTTATAATCTCGCGCTTATATTTACATTAATAGCTGCAATTTTAGTCTCAAACGCTTTTGGAACAATCCCAGGTTTGGTCGATGTAATTGGCCAAGGAATTGATTGGGATAAATCTCAATTAGGTCTGATACGTCTTATAGACTTTTTGGCCCTTGCTTGTGTGATTTATAACTCAAATATTTCTGATAAGTTTAAAACAATGAAGTTATATCAATCGGCTAAAATGATAGGACGCAACGGGCTATTGATTTACATAATTGGAAGCTTGTTAAGTGCAGGAGGCACTATCATCAAAGAAGCATATTCCTTAACATACTTTTTTGATATTCTTTACGTCGCCTTTGGAATGAAATTACTGCATTGTTGCGCTATTATGTCGGACAAAAGAAAATCTTTATATCGAGATAATACGATTAAAATATAATTGTATAAGAACAGACCCCTTAGTAAGTTCTGTTCGTTACAAAGAAATACGCTAAGGGGGTTCTTAATGGCTTTAGTGGAAACAATTACTGGGGATGACTCAGCTAAAACTGATTGGAAATGAA
>BJGJ01000084.1 GCA_014190435.1 Methylocystaceae bacterium
CGCGACCGCGCCAACGGCGTATGGTATCTTCGCTTACATTGTAACGCTCAGCGAGGGCAGCGACTGATTCCAGACTGAGAGCGATTTTCTTTCGGATTGTTGGTGTCGTGGTGGCATTTTTATGAAGAGCGATGATCACTGGCTTTCCTCCTCAATCTGGCGAGGTTCAAGCGTCGACATCAGATCTCGAAGGAACCCCCGGCTAATAAAGAGTGGCATACGTCGAGGATCTATGCAATCATCCGGTATGGAACAGCTATGAAAATAATTTTTACTTTTATTTTCTATATCGAATCTAAAGTGAGGTAATGAAGGAGGAATCAAATGATTACTCATCAACCTTTTCAGGGTATTATTGCGAGAGATAGTCTTCATATAGCATGGATAAAACAAAGATCTGTCGTAGATTCAATCAAAGAAAAATGTGATTTAATCAGTCATCTCTCCATCTTGAAGCGGTGCATGATAGTGAGAGCAAAAGGCAGCTAAGATAAAATAGTCGTCTTTTTGCTTGACTAATATAGCATCCTGACCACTCACGTGCCCGCTTGTTATGCTTTCATTTGAAAGCTGACTAATCTCAAATCCAAGAGAAAAATCAGGACCCGATGGTTCATTATCTTTTGTCATAAATTACTCCCAAGAAGTACATTGATCTAATTTATATTTTGGCAATCACATTTATCTTAGTTACCTTAGCAGAATTTTTATTCAGATCCCAATTTCTAAGATTCTGAGCGGTAAGATTAAGTCAGACTATCAGATCGTATTGTGCAGAAGCTTTTGGAAATTTATTCAAGTATCAAAGATCCAGATATCGATAAAGAAAGCCGCTAAGCGCAGTAAATTTCAGTTTTTATGAAGCTACTAAAATAAAAACGGACGCCTTGTGGGCGTCCGTTCTCTCCTCCCCGACTTGGGCCATGCATGGTTAGATCCAATATCTCTAACCCTTGTGGGTATAACATCCCTAATAAAATAAATTGGATTTGGATAGGTCTAGGGTATAGATTAATCCATTTAATCCCTTACCAGTGAGCCGCGATTGGCCTGTTATCGCTAAAAAGCACATAAGGCCTTGCTGAATTATGGTGTAGTAATTTAGCAACATAATTTTGAATTGATCGATCCTGCCCATTTTGCCACAATTTTGCCTGCTGTCAGGATCAACCTTATTTCAACGCCTCCTTGGCGTTTCCTCCCAAGACTCGGACCGCTGGCCTTGCAGCGGTCCTTTTTTTTTGTGTTCTTGAGGATGAAAACCCATATCTACAAGCCAGCCGCCTATTGGTGCACTTCGGTCAGGTTTGTAGCGTTTCTTGCATATTGTAGTAGCTGCTCTTACCCCATTCTCTCAAAGTCTTGATTTTTGACTTTAAGAAATCTGTTTCACTGAATTTTTGGGGTTACTAAATTGGCTTCAGTGCCAGAGACTTTTTGGATAGGCTGAAAAAACAAAGAGCCTCGTTGAATATTTTGGCAAAAATTGACAGCTCTTTGGCTAAAACCCTCTGACTAAATCGTGCAGCTCAAGCGTTTAAAAACTAGGTCTAGAAATTTTTTAGTCAGATCTAGCGTGGTGTAATGACAGGAGTTGAACATGAATGATCTCATCGTATTCGCTGGAGTTGGTCTACTCTTGGTTGGCTTACCAATAGTAATCGCTCGTTGGACAACTCACAAAACTCCAAAATAATGTACTATCAATCAAGGAGCTTAGGCTGAGCCGGGAAACTGAATCTGGGCTATTAGTGATGTGTAAGCTGATAGCCCTTAATTTATGAGCCTATCTCATGAAACCCTCAGTGACATTAACTAAGCAGTCACAAATAACTCCTCCCTCCTTATCGCAGGAATCGAGTCCTCATGGATTAGGGCTGATATATATTTTTGGCCCACGAAACGTCACCAATGTCTTTTGTTAGGATTTGTGCGGTGCAATATTAAAGTGTTGTCCACAGCGTAAGACTGATATGAACCCTTAGACGAATTAATTGCACAATCTCTCTCCAATCAAATTGTCTTTGACTTATATCACCTACTCCCTATGATCGACCCAACTGAGGTCTATCCTAGAAAAAACCAGGAGTTAGCATGTTCGCTGCGGTCATGATTCTGCTGGTTGTGTCTGGATCATTCGTATTCCATTTCATGAGCCCTTGGAGAGCAACGCCAGTTGCTTCAAATTGGGGCTCAATAGATGAAACTATGGCCTTGACCTTCATTATTACGGGGGCAGGTTTTCTCGCTGTAGGACTCTTTCTGGTTTACTGTCTTTGGCGTTTTCGTCACAAACCTGGCAGCAAAGCAGATTATGAACCCGAAAACGCTAGGTTAGAGTTGATCCTTACATTCATTACTACGCTTGCTGTTGTGATTTTGTTAGCGCCAGGGTTGCTAGTGTGGGGACAATTCGTCACGCCACCGGAAAATGCTACTCAGATAGAGGCTGTAGGCGTGCAGTGGAGCTGGAGTTTCAGACTACCAGGAGCAGATTATCAACTTGGAACTAGTGATGTGCGCATGATTGATGCAACAAACTCTCTAGGGGTTAATCCTAGTGATCCAAGAAGCGCTGACGACTTAATTGTAACAGACGGTGAGTTACATTTACCTGTCAATAAAGCAGTTAAGGTTCTGCTACGTTCGGTTGATGTCCTTCATGATTTTTATATACCTCAAGTTCGAGCTAAAATGGATTTGGTTCCAGGCATTGTAAGTTATCTTTGGTTTACCCCGACAAACATTGGTGAATATGAAATTCTTTGTGCTGCCTATTGCGGCAATGGACATCCACAAATGCGCGGCAAGCTTATTGTTGATAGCGACGAAGATTATGAGAAATGGCTTCATGCCCAGCAGACTTTTGAGCAAACTAGAAAAGCTCAACAGAAAACCATCAAAGTAGGCGTAAACTAAAGTTTTATTTTCATAGCCTCTTCATTAGGCGGGAGTTGATGCTGAATGTCTGATATTACAATCAAACCTGACGAACAGGTTCCGCCCGCAGAAGTCCCGGAAATGGAATTGTTTCATTCTCATAGTTGGTGGACAACATACGTCTTTTCGCAAGACGCCAAGGTTATTGCTATTCAATATGCAGCCACCGCAATCAGCATTGGAGTTTTAGCGCTTATTCTTTCTTGGATTATCCGAATCCAGCTTGCATTTCCTGGAGCTGTGTCATTCATTGACTCACAAGTTTATTACCAATCTGTCACTATGCATGGAATGATTATGGTCGTTTACATGCTTACGGCAATTTTGCTTGGAGGTTTTGGGAATTATTTAATTCCCTTGATGGTTGGCGCTAGAGATATGGTCTTTCCTTTCGTCAATATGCTGAGTTACTGGATTTATTTGCTCGCGACTTTAGTCTTAGCGACAAGTTATCTCGTGCCAGGTGGACCAACAGGCGCAGGTTGGACCTTGTATCCGCCGCAATCGATATTAACAGGGACGCCGGGATATGATTACGGCATTATCATGATGCTTGTATCATTAATTCTCTTTATTGTCGGCTTCACGATGGGCGGATTGAACTATGTCGTTACGGTTTTACAAGCGCGCGCGCGCGGTATGACCTTAATGAGAATGCCGCTTACGGTCTGGGGCATTTTCACTGCTGCCGTATTAGCGCTATTAGCTTTCCCAGGGTTATTTGTTGCTTGCGTTATGCTTTTGCTTGATCGCCTTGCTGGGACTAGTTTTTTCATGCCGGCCATTGTTGAGTTTGGAGAGCATAAAAATTACAACGGTGGCAGTCCTATACTTTTCCAGCACCTTTTCTGGTTTTTTGGACATCCTGAAGTTTATATTGTTGCACTACCGGCATTCGGTGTTGTGTCAGATATAATTAGTGTCCACGCAAGAAAAAATATCTTTGGCTACAGGATGATGGTATGGGCTATTGTCGCCATTGGAGTTCTAAGTTTAGTTGTCTGGGGACACCACATGTATGTGAGCGGTATGGATCCTACGTTTGGATTCTTCTTCGCTATCACGACGCTAGCTATCGCGGTGCCTACAGCTCTAAAGGTTTATAATTGGGTTTTAACACTTTGGCGCGCGGACATTCATTTCACAACGCCAATGCTCTTCGCGCTTGGATTTCTGGTAACGTTTCTAAATGGAGGTATTACAGGTTTATATCTGGGTAATGTTATTGTAGATGTGCCTTTATCAGCGACGCTTTTTGTTGTGGCGCATTTTCATATGGTCATGGGCATTGCCCCTGTGCTCGTTATATTTGGAGCAATTTATCACTGGTATCCGAAAATTACTGGGCGAATGATGAATGAGACGCTTGGCAAAATACATTTTTGGATTACTTTCGTTGGAGCTTACGCAATATTTTTCCCAATGCACTATTTGGGGTTATTAGGTATTCCGCGTCGTTTTTACGAGATGGGGCAAACGGCTTTCGTACCGGATTCGGCTCATACCCTGAACATTTTCATCACGGTCATGGCGTTAGTTGTCGGTTTTGTGCAATTCATATTCTTTTACAACTTGTTTCATAGCTTAAAGAATGGCAAGCCGTCAGGAGGAAACCCATGGCGGGCGGCTTCCTTAGAGTGGCAAACTCCTGAAACGCCACCAGGTCATGGCAATTGGGGAGAGACCCTCCCTGTTGTTTATAGGTGGCCTTATGCCTATAGCGTGCCAGGAGCAAATCAGGATTATTTGCCCCAGAACATGCCTCCAATAAAAGGAGAGCACATAATATGAGTTTCATGGGAGTTTTCTTCCTCTTCATATACTCTGTTATGGGGCTATACCTCTGGCAGCAAGGAATCTTAAGATCCGATTGGCTCAAGGAGGGTGATGTAGCCTATGCGTCCTCGGGGTCCGACTTTCCTTCACTTTCTCCCCAAAAAGTTGGTTTGCTTGTATTTCTATCAACTGCAGGCTGCGTATTTTCGCTTTTAATTGCTGCATATTTCATGCGCCAGGGATCGCCTGATTGGCAATTGCCTGAGATGCCAAGTATTTTGTGGCTTAATTATTTTCTACTCGTCGTCTCTAGTTGTTCCATTCAAGCGGCCTATTATTCGGCGCTTAAAAATCATGATATACAGCTAAAAAACTGGTTATTAGTTACAGGAGCATCCTCACTTTTGTTCCTGATGGGGCAGTTGGTCGCCGCTAATGAGTTACAAAATCTTGGCGTATACACATATGGTAATCCTGCAGCTTCTTTCTTTTACTTATTTACGACATTACATGCGTTGCACTTAGTTGGAGGACTTGTTGCGCTTTTTAGAACTATAAGGAAATCGTACCGGCAGGCTTTAGGTAATTTAATAGCTCCGAGCGTAGAATTATGCGCAATATACTGGCACTTTCTACTTTTTATCTGGACGCTCTTGTTTATGCTTCTTCTAGGAAAAGGCGACGCTTTGGGTGTTATATGTAGAAGGGTCCTTGCTTAAATTTAATAAGATTTGAAGGGTAAATCTATGCAGCAAAGCGCTGAAGAAAATGTTGAGTGGCATCGGCAGAAATTACTAAGACTAATTGCTGACTGGAGTTCTGATCAAAGATCCTTCAAGACTGCTTCGTGGCGCAAAACCATGATGTGGATATTTCTTGTTAGCGACACTTTTATATTCAGTTGTTTTCTTATTTCTTACATGACAGTGCGGATGTCTACGGCGGTTGAATGGCCCCATCCAAGCGAAATCTTCGCCCTTGAAATAGGTGGGCAGAAAATTCCACTCATACTTATTGCGATAATGACCTTCGATCTAATTACTAGCTCAGGAACGATGGCGCTAGCTGTGAATTATGCTTATGACAAAAAACGTAAGCCTGCAGCCATTTTGTTAGTAGCTACAGCTCTTATCGGCGCAGCTTTTGTTGGAATGCAAGCGTTCGAATGGA
This sequence comes from Methylocystaceae bacterium, assembly GCA_014190435.1. Classification (GTDB taxonomy): domain Bacteria; phylum Pseudomonadota; class Alphaproteobacteria; order Rhizobiales; family Beijerinckiaceae; genus Methylocystis. The sequence goes on from BJGJ01000084.1 coordinate 5,887, forward strand.
GCAAACTAATACATGAAGGCGTAAGGCCGTGGAGCAACCCTTTTGGCGCACCGCAGTTTGGTTCGTGCTTCTTCATGATTACAGGATTTCATGGTTTCCATGTATCCATGGGTGTTATCGCATTACTGGTTATTGCCCGTAATGTTTGGCGCGGGGATTATGATGTCGGGCGCCAAACATCTTATTCGCATAGAACCGGAGATTATGAAATCGTCGAGGTGATGGGGCTATATTGGCACTTCGTAGATTTGGTCTGGGTATTCATCTTTGCTTTTTTCTACCTGTGGTAAACGGAAATGACCTCATCAATTAACAAAGAGACGCAAAAACATAGTCACCATGAATCATCTAGCCATGTTGCTGCTGGCGGGAAAAAGGAGGTGCACGCGCAAAAGCATCCTCTTAAATTATATTTTGTTGTATGGATACTGTTATTTGTTTTAAGCGCGTGTTCGTATGCGATCGACTATTTTAATTTCCAAGGCTATCTGCGCTGGACATTGATCCTATTATTTATGTTTCTTAAAGCAGGGGCTATCGTAGCAATTTTTATGCACATGGCTTGGGAACGCTTAGCATTAGTTTATGCAATATTGGCGCCGCCCCTAGCATTGATAGTTTTCATCGCCTTAATGGCATTCGAAGGCAACTATACAAATTCCTCGAGAATTACCCATTTTGCAAAAGAGCCGCAGGTAGTTCAGCTCAGTTCCGAGCATGCGTCCTCTCCTATTGAACAACATGGATCAACGCCAGCTCCCGTCGCCGCCGCGACAAGCGCGCCTGCCCCTGCAGCAAAGGGGCCAGACGCCCTGGCGGAGTTGATCAAAGACCCCAAGCAATGGGTGTCGCCAACGGGGGATTACGCCAATACGCGTCATTCAGCGTTGAAGCAGATTACGACGGAGAACGCGGGCAAGCTGCAATTGGCCTGGCAGTTTTCGACGGGCGTGT